>JAHCJT010000265.1 GCA_026126245.1 Alphaproteobacteria bacterium | reverse complement strand
AGGTCGAGACCAGCACGGCGCCGACACTCTGCGCCACGACAGCCATGTCCTCGACGGCGATGCCGTGGGTGGCGGCGATGTGGTCGATGAAGGTCTGCACGTCGCGCACCGACGTGGCGAAGCTGGGACTGAAGCCGCGCTCGCCGGGCGACCTGCCGTGGCCGCGCGCATCCCAGGCGAAGAACGCGAAGTCAGGCAGGTCGAGCTCGTCGACCAGGTGCGCCATGCGGCCGGAATGCTCATGCCCGCGGTGGAACAGCACCACCGCGCCGCGCGCCGCGCCGGCTGCCGGCCAGTGGCGGTAGAACAGCTCCACGCCGTCGTGCGTCGTGAAGGTCTTTTCTTCGGCCGTGCGCATACGATCCCCTTCGCCGGTGCGGCGTTATGATTTGGCTTCGGCGAGTCCGCGACGCACGCGGTTGACGACGTTGAGCGCGATCAGCGCCGCCACGACTGGCAACAACCAGGCCAGCCAGTCCGGCAGGACGCCGCCGACGCCGATCCACAGACCGAGCGCGCCGAACACCAGGGCGCGGTCGCTCTTGCCCATCGGTCCGTCGTAGCGCCGCGCGGCCCCGACCATGACGCCCAGCACGCCGGCGAATTCGCTGAGGGCGGCCAGGAAGACGACCAGCGCCGCCATCGCCGGCGTGAAGGGCGGCAGCACGGCGAGCGGCAGATACAGGGCCGCGTCCGACACGACGTCGCAGAGCTCGTTGAGGTAGGCGCCCAGGGCGCTCTTCTGGCCGAACTCGCGCGCCAGCATGCCGTCGAGCGCGTTCAGCGCCATGCGCAGGAAGAGCCACAGGGGCAACAGCAGAAACGGCCAGCGCTGCGGCGCGCACGCGGCCACGACGGTGCCGACGAGCAGCGACCCCAGCGCGGCGGCCAGCGTGACCTGGTTGGCGGTCACGCCGGCGCCGGCCATCGCACCGGCGAGCGGCCGCAGCAGCGCCTGGAAGCGCGGCTTGAGGTCATACAGGGTGATCACCGGTGCCTGCTTTGGGTTGGTGACGCGTGCGTCATTATGAGTGACTGCTCAGTATCACAGGTGTGGCGCGACCGTCAACCGCGCCATGAGCTTTCCAGATAGCGCAGCGCCGGCGGTCACGGGTAGCTAGGCGTGCGGGGTTTCCGCAAGATTGCGCGGTTGGGCGGGTTGGTTTCGTGTGTTGCACGGGCCGCAACGGCGCGCGCGCCGCCAGCGAAGGGACGTCTTCATGTCAGCTGTCAGTCGGGTCTGCCTGGTTACGGGCGCGTCCTCGGGCATTGGCGCGGCGGTTTGCCGGGCGCTGGCGGCGCCGGGCGTCGGTGTCGTCGTGCATGCCCGACGCAATCTCGAGGGTGCCAGACGGATTGCCGACGCCGTCGAGAAGGCCGGCGCGGCGCCCCTGGTGGTCGAGGGCGATCTGTCGCTGGCCGACACCGCCGCGCGCCTCGTTGCCGCGGCAACGGACCGGTTCGGGCGGCTCGACGTGCTGGTCAGCAACGCCGGCTTCGCCGATCGCCGGCCGGTCGGCGAACTCGATCGTCCGGGCTACGACGCCTCCATGGCCGCGATGCAGAATGCCTTCTTCGATCTGCTGCTGGCGGCGCGGCCATGGCTGGAAAAGGCCAGCGACGGGCGGGTCGTGGCCGTATCGTCGTTCGCCGCGCACGCGATGGGCCGCGGCCTGCCGGTGTTCGCGGCCACAGCCGCGGCCAAGGCCGGCATCGAAGCTCTGGCCAAGGCCTTCGCGGTGCAGATGGCGGCCTTCGGCACGACGGTGAACTGCATCGCGCCCGGCTTCGTCGAGAAGGATCCTGGCGCACATACGGCCCTGACGCCGGGCCGCAAGGCCGACCTGGAACGTGCCGTACCTGCCGGCCGCTTCGGTAGACCCGATGAGATTGCCGCCGCGATCGCTTTCCTGTGCTCGCCCGCCGCCGGCTACATCACCGGCCAGGTCATCCACGTCGACGGCGGCGTCACGCTGTAGGACCGCCGCAGGCGTTGCGCGGACGGCGGCGCAGGCCACTGTCTCGGCGGGGCACACTCGGCCGAGGGGCCGGCACCGATCGTCGGACTACGACGTGCCGACCACCTTGAGCACGGCTTCCGGCGGGCGTCCGATGGCTGCCTTGGCGCCGGACACGACCACTGGGCGTTGCAGCAGGATCGGGTGCGCCGCGATCAGCCCGACGACCTCCTTGCGCGTCAGTGCCGCGGCCTTCTTGCCGGTAGCCTTGAACTCGGCCTCGTTGTCGCGCAGCAGGGCCCGCGGCTCGCCGCCCAGCAGGTCGAGCAGGACCTCGACCTCCCTGGCCGTCGGCGGCTGCTTGAGGTACTCGCGGATCTCCGGTTCGACACCGTGCGCCCGCAGCAACGCCAGACTGTCGCGCGACTTGCCGCAGCGCGGATTGTGCCAGATGACGACGGAACTCTTGGCGGTTTTGGCCATGGCGACTTGTCACCTCGTTGCGGATCGGGATGGCTGGCGGGCGTGCGATCGCGGTTGATAGTGCCGCTATAGGCATTGCCGCAGCCACGGCGTCGGCGCGCCGTTGGCGAGCAACTTGCCATCGCGAATGTAGTAGTCGCCGTTGGGACGGCGACTGCTCAAGGAACGAACGCGGCCGTCCTCGCCGCGCACGAGCACATAGGAAATCACTTCCTGGGACTGGTTGACGGTCACTTCCAGGCCACCTTCCGGCCGATTGCGCGCGGCCAGAACCGGGCTGTCGATCTGGCGCCCGTCCCCCAGCGCCAGAACATGGCGGGCGTTGCCGTCGGGCTGCCGCACGTAGGTGACCCGTGGCGCCTTGCTGAGGGGCGCCTGGCAATCGGCCGACCAAGTTCCCAGCAGTCCCCACTGTTGCAGGACGTCGGCGACCGACTGCGCCGACGCGCTGCCGGGCGCTATCGCCAGCAACGATGCGATGGCGAACAGCAAGCCGGCGCGTGTGCTCACGGCACGCCTTCGGGCATTAGCACCGTTCAAGGCTGACCTCTCTCGCCGATCTCACCTTGGATTGAAGCATATCGTCGCCACAACGCGCCGAACAGCATGATCGCGGCCGGGCTTCAGGCGGCTGTCGTGGCCGCGCCCCGGCTTGCCCCGGATGACATCGCGTCGGCGAGTGTCGTGGCGTCGGTCACGGCATAGACCGCGAGTCGTCCGCTACGTCCCCGGACTTCGATCTCGTGGCGGGTGGCGCCGTCCAGCGTCACGCCGGCACGCTCGACCAGGTCGTGCGACACCACCAGTTCGCAGGCCAGGTCCTTGGTCATGGTCTCGAGCCGGCTGGCGGTGTTGACCATGTCGCCGATGGCGGTCAGCGACGAGGCCCGCCCATAGCCCATCTCGCCGACGATGGCCGGCCCGGCATGCAGGCCGATGCCGATGCGCAGGCTGAGGTCCAGGTCGGCGCGCAGTGCCCCGTTCAGCTCCTTCAGGGCCAGCGACATGCGGCGCGCCGCGTCAAGCGCCTGGCGGGTGGCGCGCGCCGGGTCGCCGTCGACGCCGAACAGTGCCATCACGCCATCACCGATGAACTTGTCGACCCGGCCGCCGGCCGCCTCGATGGCGCCGCCCATGGCGCGGAAATAGCGGTTGACGACGAACACCACATCGAACGGCAGTCGTCCCTCCGACAATGTGGTGAAGCCGCGAATGTCGGCGAACAGCACGGCGATGAAACGCTCGCTGCCGTGGCCGGCGGCGCGCCGCCAGGCCTCGTTCGGTCCGACCGACGGCGCCAGCAGGGGCGCGACCTGGTAGGTGCCAGGCGGCGGCCGCAACTGGCAGGCCAGCCGCACGTTGGCCGGCGAGCCGACGCGGGCCAGCACACGGGCCTCCTCCGGGCTGGGGTCAGGCAGGCGGGCCCGGTCCGGTCCGGTTATGCGCACGCGACAGGTCGAGCAGCGACCGCGACCGCCGCACACCGACGCGTGCGGGATGCCGGCGCTGCGGCTGATCTCCAGCAGCGACGGACCGGCCGGCACGCTGACCGTGCGGTCGCCACCGTAGATGGCGCGCACCACGCCGCGGCGGCGTTGCCACAGGTCACGCGCCGGCCGCGCCGCCAGGGTCGCCAGCAGCAGGCCGGCGGTAATGGCCTTCAGGATGTCGCTCAGCGCGTAGATCGCCGCCGCGTGCTGTGGCTCGACATGGATGGCGCGCAGGGCATCGGCCAGGCGCTCGGGATCGGCCGCCAGCGCCATGACCTCGCGCAGGCCGACCGTCGCGCCAGCCAGCGCCAGACAGGGCAGCGCCACGGCGGCGGCGAACATCAGCGGCAGCCAGTCGCGGTACCAGGGCTTGAGCCGCAACCAGGCATGCAGGCCGATGCAGCCGTGCACCCAGACGATCAGCACCAGGCCGAACTGCTGCGCGATCGAAAGCCAGCTCTGGCCCGCCGACAGCAGGACGAAGAAGTAATCCACCTCGATGCCGTGGATGTCGTGACCGCCACGGGTGGCGACGAAATGCACCATGCCGACCGGCAGGATCATGCCGCCGAGCACCAGTTGCACCCACTCCCAGCGCGCCAGGCGCAAATGGCGGCGGCGGAACAGCGACCACAGCACCAGGCCGACGTGCAGCAGCAGCGCGCCATAGAGCACCGCCGTGCCGGCGGGGTTGCGCCACAACGCCGCGAACAGAATCAGGGCCTCGTTGCCCAGCCGCAGCGAGCCCAGCAGCAGCGCGTGATTGAACAGATGCAGAGCGGCGTAGACGAACAGGACCAGGCCCGACCACAGGCGCAACCGACCGATCACGACGCCTCCTGTTCCGCCAGCAACGTGGCGGCATCGTCGGCATCAACGACGCGGCGTGCAATATCCAGCGCAAAGCCGGCCCGGCCCAGGGCCGCGAGATCCTTGTTGCGCCGCTCGCGGCGATCGGCGGCGGCGCGGAACGGCCCCAGCCGGCGGCGCCGCGCCAGTGCCACGGCGGCGCGCAGATCGAGATCGGTGGCGTCGCCCGGCAGTTCGGCGCGCGTCGCGTCCAGGGCGCGGTCGGTCTGGTCGCGGTCGATACCGGCCAGCTTCAGTTTCTCGCGGATGTGGCGTTGCGAGGTGCCGCGGCGATGCAGCCGGGCGGCGTTGCGTTCGGCATAGCGCGCGTCGTCGATGATGCCGTTACGGACGTATCGCGCAACGATGCCGTCGATCACCGCCTCGACGTCGGCGACGATCGGCGCGGCCTCGCGGCGCGCCCGCAGGACCCGGCGCATCAGCACCGCCCGCAGGCGTGCCGACGAGGCGTCGTAGCGCGCGACGTAGGCAGCCGCCACGTTCTCCAGGCGGGTCACCGTGACCGGCTTCGCCCGCCGTCGCGGCGCTCTGGGCGCTGCATCACCTGGCCGCAATGTTGCCATCCTGCCCGCCTGATCGACGCTGCTACGGCCGGTAGCCGAAGCTACGCGGCCCGGCCCGCCGCATCGGCGCCGCCAGGTTGGCGAACTCGCACAGCAGTGGTCTGGTGTCGCGCGGATCGATGATCTCCTCGACGCCGAAGGTTTCGGCGGTGCGGAACGGCGAGCGTACCTTGTTCAGTCGCTCAAGGATGTCGCTCATCAGTTTCTCGCGATCATCGGCGGCCTCGAGGTCGGCGCGATAGGCGGCTTCGATGCCGCCCTCGACCGGCAGCGAGCCCCAGTCGCCCGACGGCCAGGCATAGCGGAAATTGTACTTGTCCCAGTTCTGGTGCGCCGCGCCGGCGACGCCGAAGGCCTTGCGCACCAGGATCGAGCACCACGGTCCCTTGGCCTGGTAGACCGCCGCCATGGCGCGCGCGCCGTGGCGGATCGTGGCCGCGGTTTCGGCCGCGACGCCGATGACGAAGCCGGGGCAGTCGACGAAATGCACCACCGGCAGGTGAAAGGTTTCGGCCAGATCGACGAAACGCGTCACCTTGTGCGAGGTGTCGGCGGTCCAGCCGGCGGCGTAGAAGAACGGATCGCCGCCCATCACCGCCACCGGCCAGCCGTCGAGCCGCGCCAGGCCGGTGACCATCGAGCGGCCATACAGCTTGCCGATCTCGAAGAAGCTGCCGCGATCGACGCAGGCCTCGATGATGGCGCGCATGCGGTAGACCTTGCGGCGGTCGCGCGGCACCAGATCGATCAGCTTGGCGTCGCGGCGGTTGGCATCGTCGGTGACCGGTCCGCGCTCGGCCAGACTGTCGACCGAGGGCGGCAGGTAGGACAGGAAGCGGCGCGTGCGGGCGAAGGCCTCCGCCTCGCTCTCGACCTCGTCGTCGACCGAGCCGTTGCGGCAATGGATCCCGGTGCCGCCCAGCTCCTCCTTGGTG
>JAHCJT010000264.1 GCA_026126245.1 Alphaproteobacteria bacterium | reverse complement strand
AAGCGCCTCTCCGCAGGCGCGTCGGCGGCCGAGAAGACCGCGCTGTTCAGCGGCACGGCCAGCCGCGTCTATCGCCTGTAGCCGCCGCGTGACGCACGACAACGAGGTCTTCGAAAGCGACGACGCGGCGGCCATCTACGACCATTTCAACCGCTGGTCGGCGAGCGACGATTTCTACCTCGACCTGGCGTGCAAGACCGGCGGCCACGTTCTTGACCTTGGCTGCGGCACCGGGATGCTGGCCTGCCGTGTCGCGGCCGCCGGCTGTCGCGTCACCGGCGTCGATCCGGCGGAGGCGATGCTGCGCGTTGCGCGCCGCCGATCCGGCGCGGCGGACGTAGACTGGGTGCGGGCGGCTGGCCAGACGATGGACCTGCCGCAGCGATTCGATCTCATCTACATGACCGGCCATGCGTTCCAGGCACTGCTGACGGACGGCGACGCCGTTTCTCTTCTGGCCAACGTGGCCCGCCATCTGGCCGATGGCGGCCGCTTTGCCGTCGATACCCGCAATCCGGCGGCGCGCGCCTGGCTGCGGTGGACGCCGGCGATGACCCGCACGATTGTCGACACCCCCGAGCACAGCCGCATCGAACAGTCGTTCGACGCCAGCGTCGACGACGACCTGGGCATCGTCGACATCGCGCAGCACGAGCGGTATCTCGACAGCGGCACGCATCGCGTTGGGCGCAGCCGAATTCGCTTCGTGGTGCGCGACCATCTGGAGCGGCTCCTGACACGCGCCGGGCTTGCGGCGCTGGCCTGGTACGGCGATTGGCATCGTCGCCCGTTTACGCCCGCCAGCGCCGAGATCTTCGTCGTGGCACGGCGGGCCGATCGGTAACTGCCGGGAAATCGGGAACGCCGCAGGCCAGCCCCGCAAGGCATGCACTTCCTGCTCGAGCGTTTTGCCGTCAACGTTCGGCGCAACATCGCCGGGCAAACGCGGCGGGGAGATCGGACAGGGGAGAGTTCAGCGTGCCTAAGCGTTGGCTGCCGATCCTGTTGTCGGCGGTGGGGGTGTTACCGTGCCAGGCCCAAACGCCGCCCAATATCGCGCTGCTCGGCGACAGCTTCGCCGTCGGCCTGGCGCCCTTCGTAAAGCCCAAAGTGCGCCAGACGGTGGTCGGCGGATCGGTCCAGCACTACTGGGAGGATACGCCGGGCATCGACCGCAGCAGCCAGATTGTCATCGTGCTGGGGACCAACGACAGCCTGGACTACGGGACCGCCAACGCCGCGGTCTACGCGCACCAGGTCGGGCGCATCGTGACCAGTCTGGTGCAGCGTGGCCGCGAGGTGCTGTGGGTTGGGCCGCCCTGCATCCTGCCAGGCCACACGACGCTTTCCGATGACCGGGTGCGCGAGGTCGACGCGCTACAACGCGAAACGCTGAGCAAGCTTGGCCTGCCGCGGGTACAGCACGTCTCGCTCCGTCCCATGACGGAGCGCGGCGGCATCTGTACGACCGAAAACCGCGAGCCGGACCAGGTGCATTTCACGGCACGCGGCTATGAAGCCGTGACCCGGTTCATCCTCTCACGCCTGACGTTCTATCCGTGAGCGTCCGCCCCCGTTGGGGGTGACGACGGCGCGACGCTGGACCGCGCCGGCCGCCTGTCGCAAGGTCAGCGCATGGCGATCCCGAGCCTCGACGAGGAAAAGCGCGCGCTGCGCGTTGCGATGCGCAGCCGTCGGGGCGCCGTCACGCCGGCGCAACGCGGCGTGGCCGACGCAGCGCTGCTGGCGATCTGGCGGCGCGAACGGCCGGTGCTGACACCGCATCCCGACGGGCGCCCGACCACGATCGCCGGCTTCTGGCCATTGGCCGACGAGATCGATGTCCGGCCGTTGCTGCTTGGCCTGCACGAGGACGGCTATGACGTCGTCCTGCCGGTCACGCCGCCTGTCCCCGCGGCCTTGGAGTTTCGCCGCTGGACACCCGGCACGGTGCTGGTGGCGGGTCCTTTCGGCACGTCGCAGCCGGCGGCGGGCGAGACGGCAGAGCCCGACGCGCTGCTGGTGCCGCTGCTGGCGGTCGACACCGACGGCTACCGGCTGGGCTATGGCGGCGGCTACTACGATCGCACGCTGGATGCGTTGCGGGCGCGTCGGCCCGCGATCGCGATCGGCGTCGGATTCGAAGTCCAACGCGTCGAGCGCCTGCCGCGCGGGCCGGACGATCACCGGCTCGACTGGCTGCTGACCGAACAGCGACTGCTGGCGTTCGCCTGAACCGCCTCAGGCGGCTGCAAGCGCGTCCTTCAGCGAGCGGTGGAAATCGTGCAGGCCGACCTCGTTTCGGCCGAAAATGACGTGATCCTGCGCGCCGCTGGAAAAGCCCTCCTGGATGGTGCGGGCCATCGGGAAGTCTTCGGCATGCACCGTGCCGCGCACGATGTCCCAGTTCTTCTCCCACCGCACTCTGTCGGCGTCGCTGACAACTTTCTCCGGGCTCAGCAGCCACAGGCGCACGATGCAGCGGTTGGGGTCGTCGCCATCGGGTACCGCCGTCCAGAACTCGACGTGGTCGCGCTGCCACACGACAATGGTATTGGGGAACACGCGATGGATCACGACGGTGTGGTCGGCGACGTCGCGCTGCTCGGCCGGCACGTCCCTGAGCGCCGTCTCCAGGCTCTTGCGCGGCGCCACGAAGCGGCCGTGCTGCCCGACCTGCTCGTACAGGGCGCCCTTGCCCTCGATGAACCGGCCCACGGTCTTCGTGTGCAGGTGGGGCACGTGGTAGAGCTCGAGAAACGTGTCGACCACCAGCTTCCAGTTGAGCTGCTCGGCGAAGCGCTCGAAGCGAAATACGCCGGCCTGTTCGATCTTCAGTTCCGACAGGATCTCGCCCATGGGGCCGAGGAAGGCGTCGAGGTCCAGCGGCGCGCCTGCCGTCAGGACCAGCCACACCAGACCATGCCGCTCGGCCACCGGCAGCGGCACCAGTCCGTGCTGCCCGCGGTCGATGCCGTTGAACGCCTCGACCATCGGGATGTGGCGCAGCGCGCCGTCGCCGCCGTAGACCCAGCTGTGAAACTTGCAGGTGAAGGTGCGGGCCACGCCGCCCTCGGCGTCGACGACACGGCAGCCGCGATGGCGGCAGACGTTGTGGAACGCCCGCAGGGTGCCGTCGTCCTGGCGAACGATCACCGCCGAGACGCCGTCGATGTCGACGGTGCGGAACGCGCCGGGCTTGGCCAGCTCGTCCGACGCCGCGACGACCAGCGGCGTGTGCCGGAACAGCAGGTCGCGTTCGCGGCGGGCGTGGCCGGGGTCGATGTAGTCGGCGACAGGCTGAACGTATTCCCGGTCGGCCATCTGCGTGCTGCCGGCAGCCAGCAGACCGAGCATCTGTTCGCCCCAGCGGCGTTGGGTGGCGGCGTCCATCGGTGTTCCTCCAATCGTTACTATGGCGAAACGGGAGGCGTTCCGCGAGAGGCCATTCGCAAGGCGGCCATGCCCACATGTCGGCCGATCGCCGGGCGAGTTGCCGGCGGGCCAACGAGGCCGTATGGGATGCGCGGAGGGCAGGGGGACGGATCACGCCATGAAGGTTCTGTTCTGTGGCGACATTGTCGGACGCGCCGGTCGCGACGTCGTGGTCAGACGGATACCCGACCTGCGTGCCCGGCTCGGCCTCGACTTCGTCGTCGTCAACGGCGAGAACGCCGCGGCCGGCTTCGGCATCACGCCGCGGATCTGCGAGGACCTCTACGCCGCCGGCGTCGACGTGATCACCGGCGGCAACCACTCCTGGGACCAGAAGGACATCATGGGATATATCGCGCAGGACAAGCGCCTGCTGCGCCCGATCAACTATCCCGCCGGCACGCCGGGGTTCGGCAGCGGCATGTACGAGACCGCGACCCGCAAGCGCGTCGTGGTGATCAACGTCATGACCCGATTGTTCATGGATCCGCTCGACGATCCCTTCCAGGCGCTCGAGGCGCAGTTCCGGCTGCATCGTTTAGGCGCTACGGCCGACTTTCTCCTGGTCGACGTGCACGGCGAGGCAACCAGCGAGAAGCAGGTGATCGGCTATGTCTGCGATGGCCGGGCATCGCTGGTGGTCGGCACCCACACGCATGTGCCGACGGCCGACGCGCGCATCCTGCCTGCCGGTACCGCCTATCAGACCGATGCCGGCATGTGCGGCGACTACGACTCGATCATCGGCATGAAGAAGGAGATCGCCATGCCGCGCATGATCCGCAAGCTGCCGGGCGAACGGCTGGCGCCGGCGGAAGGCGAGGCGACCCTGTGCGGTGTCTATGTCGAAACCGATGATCGGACGGGATTGGCCAGCAGCGTCAAGCCGCTGCGCTTGGGTGCCGGGCTGGAAGCAGCAGATATTTGAATAAAGATCAATAAAATCAATAAATTTTGTACATTTCTTAATGCAAGTGAGCGAATTGATGGTGTTCGCAATCGAGTGAACGGACACTCGTTTCATCTAATGTTGAATCTCATCTTAAGTGAATAAATTTATATGGAATTCATTCAATAAGTTAGAACGGATTTCTAAACTAATTTGTGAGTTATCCGCAGCCGCGATGTTCAAGTCTGGCCGCTGGCAAATCGGTCCTGGGCGGACACGTCTCGGATAGCACGAAAATTCAGTATCTTGTATGCAGGCATTGAGCAATTACACTATGGATAGTAGGCCCCACTTCGCTGTTGACGGCACCGCAAAAAGAATCAAAAGTCATTGTTATTGAACGGTTTTTAGCCCGACCGTTCACCGGAATTTCGAGTTAGAGGGGGCGTCGGAACCACGGTTCCGACGTTTTTTAGGCGGGGGTCTTGCACCCCCGCCCTTTTTTTGTGCCGGGCGCCACCCGCCGCTTCAGGCCTCAGTCGATGTCGACCACGACGTGGCCGATCTTTGTGCCGGCTTCGACGCAAACGTGTGCCTGGGCGGTGGTGGCCAGTGCAAAGCGCTGGGCGATGGCGAAACGTGCGCCGGCCGGGTTGTCGGGGCCGGCCAGTCCGCGATCATCGAGCCAGCGGCCGATGTCCCTTATCGCCTGCGCCCGCTGCGCCGACGTGATCGTGTACATCAGCACCGGCCGGATCAGGACGTTCTTGAGAATGCTGCCGAAAAACGGGAGCTGGGCCACCGGCGTCTTGGAACCGTAGTAGACCAGCACGCCTTGGTCGCGCAGCAGACCGAGGTCGAGGTCGAGGTTTTCGCCCAGTTCGACCTCGACGATGCGGTGCACGCCGGCGCCGCCGGTCAGCGCCTTGACCCGGGCGGCGACGTCTTCGGTCTTGTAGTTGATCACGGCGTTCGCGCCGGCCGCCAGGGCGTGCGCCGCCTTCTCCGGCCCGCTGACAGTGGCGATCACCCGGGCGCCGGCCCAGCGCGCCAGCTGGATGGCGTAGTGGCCGACCACGCCGGCGCCGCCCGACACCAGCACCGTCTCGCCGGTTGGCGGGCCGTCGGCGAACAGGCAGCGATGGGCCGTCAGCAGCGGGATGGCAAGGCAGGCGCCCTGGGCGTAGTCGAGCATCGCCGGCAACGTGACGGCCATCTCGGCCGGCAGGGCACAAAGCTGGGCGGCCGTACCGTTCCAGCGGCCGTAGGCGGCGTTCCACGTCCACACCCGTTCGCCGACGCGGCTGGCCGGCACGCCCGGGCCGACAGCGACGATGTCACCGGCGGCATCGCTCTGGGGGATCTGCCGCGGCACGGTCATCTTGGCGCGCAGGCCGGCGCGCGATTTGACGTCGGAGGGATTGACGGCCGACGCGCGGACGCGCACCAGCACCTCACCGGGGCCGAGCACCGGATCCGGCAGGTCGCCGATCTGGATCACCTCGTCGGCCGGACCGTTGCGCTCATACCAGGCGGCTTTCATGACGTCGTCTCCTTGCGCGGCGCGGCCAGCAGGGCGCGCGCGCGCCGCAGCGTCTCCGGGGTCGCCTTGGCCGGCGAACCGCTGTCGAAAGGTGGCTGCGGATCGTACTCGATGGCAAGCTGCAACGCCGCCGCCGTCGTGGTGTCGGCCAAGCGTGCCGCCAGCGCGAGCGCCATGTCGATGCCGGCCGAGACGCCGGCGGCGGTGATGATCTTGCCATCCTCGACCGTGCGGGCCACGACCGGCGTCGCACCGAACTTGCGCAGGCTCTCGAGCGCCGCCCAATGAGTCGTGGCCCGTCTGCCCTGCAGCAGTCCCGCCGCGCCGAGCATCATGGCCCCGGTGCAGACCGACGTAGTCCACCTCGACGTGGCATCGATGGCGCGCACCCACGCGACCGCTCGGGCATCCTGCAGCAGTGGGCGCACGTCG
>JAHCJT010000263.1 GCA_026126245.1 Alphaproteobacteria bacterium | reverse complement strand
TCGGCGCGCGCCGCCGTCAGGTCGCGCGCCAGGGCCGCGCTCTTCTCCTGCTCGGCGCGCAACGCCTGCTGTGCCTCGGCCACCGCACGTTCGGCCGCCTGCCGCGCCTGCGCCACGTCGGTCCCGGACTTGGCCGCCAGCGCGGTCTGCGTCTCGATCTCGCCACGTGCCGCCGCCAGTTCGCGCGCCAGCGCGTCGGCCCGTTCGCGATCGGCCTGCGCCGCCTGGCGCAGCGCCGCGGCGCCACGCTCGGCCGCCTGTCTTGCTTGTGCCGCCTCGTCGGCCGCCTTGGCGGCGCGGGCGCCTTGCGTTTCAGCCTCGGTGCGCGCCGCCGTCAGATCGCGCGACAGCGCGTCCACCTTGGCGCGCTCGGCCTGCAGCGCCTGCTGCAGCTCGGCCGCGGCACGCTCGGTCGCCTGTTTCGCCTGTGCCGCCTCTTCGCCGATCTTGCCAGCGCGCGCCGTCTGTGCCTCGACTTCGCTGCGCGCCGTGGCCAGTTCGGTCGCCAGCGCGTCGGCGCGTTCGCGCGCCGCCTGCAGCGTCTGCTGCAGCTCGGCCACGGCGCGCTCGGCCGCCTGCCTGGCCTGTGCCACCTCTTCGCCGGTCTTGGCCGCCTGCGCCGCCCGTGCCTCGATCTCGGCCCGCGCCGCCGCCAGATCGCGGGCCAGCGCCTCCGCCCTGGCGCGCTCGGCCTGCAAAGCCTGCTGCAGCTCGGCAGCCACCTTGTCGGGCGATGGCTTGGGTGGCGTCGCAACGTCGTGCGGCCGCATCTCGCCGGTGCCGGTCAACTCCAGATAGTCGGAGATCTCGTCGTGCAAGTAGACGCCGCCAAGACCGCCCGCGGCGAAGACGACCACGGCAATCGACGCGGCAACCCAGCGCCAACCGGTCGACCTCTTTTCGGCCGGCGGCAGGCCCTGCTCGATCGACGTGATGGTCGCGGGTGGCACCTGCGCCACGGTGTCGCCGACGCGCTTGAGCTCGCGCAACACGGCGGCGACGGCCGACGGCGCCACCTTGGCCGGCAGTCGCGGCGATGGCGGGCTGCCGGCCTGCGCGCGCGATGCCGCCTCCGTGGCGTTGGCGGAAAAGATCGCCATGAGGTTGCGCCGCGCCCACGACGCCGACTTGCCGTTTGCGGCCGGGCCATTCAACCCCAGGTCTTCATGGCCAGCTACCGCATAGTCGTCTTGCGAGAACGGGTGCCAGTGGGTTGGCTTGATCTTGCTCGGCTCGCCGTTCTCGCCGACCCAGCCGGCGGTTTCCGGCGACCATCGGGCGACGTCATAGATGCCGCGGTCATCGTCATAAAGAATGACGAAGTCGCCGTCCCGCGGTGCAGTATCGATTGGCTGGCGCATTGAAAAGAACGCCCGTCCCCGCTGAGTTCTCGGACCGCAAGTGGTGCCGATACTCACTCCCTAAATTACACACTGATGCATAATTGCATACGCGTCAACACACGCCGCGACAGGCAGCGGTAAGGTTCAAAGTAACCTTGGAGCGATTTCTTTTAAGTTCTTGTGCTGTACTAAACAAAGACCGCAACAAGAACTTTAACGTCGGGCACCGCAGCACGCGTGCCGGCGGCCCGTGCGCACCATGTCCAGCCGGTGGTGTGACGCTTGACACTCTTCGCGCGCCGCTCGTCGTCGCCGATCGACCCGCGGCATCGTTGCAGGGCCACTGCAAACCCGACCTAGGGCCGCACCACCTTGAAGGAATCGAGGAAGGCCTTGGCGTTCGGTTGGGTCTCTTCCCAGTGCATTGCAGCGACGACGGCCTCGACGCGATAAATGTTGGCCGGGGTCACGCAGATGCGTGCCGTGTAGACAAGATCGTCGGGCAGCCGGGCGGCAAGCACACGGCCGGGAATGCCCTCGCCGCAGTCCTGCGTTTCGTCGCGTTCGACCTTCTCGGGCTTCATGGCACCCAGGATGCGGACGGCCATGCTGGCGGCCACCGCCGGCGCGTCGAGGCCACCACGCATGCCGGCCGGCCATCGCACCACGATCACGCTGAACGTCTGCAGCGGATTGCCGGTCAGGTAGTAGTTGGCCGGCAGTCCGCCGTCGCGCCACTCGCGCGCTTTCACCGCGTTGGGCACGCGCACGATGAAGCCGTCGTCGGGTTCACGGTACTCGCGCCATTCCGACACTGGCGGCAACGGCCCGAGTTGCGCCCGCGCGGTCAGCGGCAGCACCAGGGCCAACAGCAGCAACAGCGCCCATTTCGCCCGCTTCATCGTCGCCTCGTCCGCCGAAATCCGGTTGCGGCCGCATCGCCACGGCCCGGCGGCATTCTAGGGCGGCCCCCGCCGCGGTTGAAAGCGACCATTGTCGTGCGAACGCGGCCGATGCCACGTGGCGGCGCCAATATGGACCAATCGGTTGCGGACTTTGTCGGCCGCGGCGGCAACCCTGCGGTTGCCGATCCCGATCGCCGGCACAACAGGGACGCGACCATGAGGCACCACCGCCCGCGCGCCGCATCCGCACAACGACCGCCCGCCGGCCGCCTGCGGCACTATGACGTGCGCTGGACCGGCGACCGGTTCGAGGTCGTCACGCGCCGGGCCAAACTGATGCCCTTGCTGCGCCGCGGCGCCGGCCATGCGATGTCGGTCGTGTCGGCGGCGCGTGGCGTGCTCTACCGGATGCGCCGGCTCGCCTGGGCCGGGCTGGGCGCTTCGGTGACGTGCGCCGGCATCATGGTCTTCAGCCCCTGGCCGTTCACGGTGACGCTGCGGCACATCGCGGCCATCCGCAACTGCGATGCCGCGCGCGCCGTCGGCCTGGCGCCGGCAAGGCGCGGCGACCCCGGCTACTGGCCACACCTCGACCGCGACAAGGACGGCTGGGCCTGCGAGCCCCTGCCGCGACACAACTATCGGTCCGATTGAACCCGCTCTCGGGCTGCACCACGGCCAGGGCGGCCGGACATGCGTCCGCCGCGCTGCCGCGTGCCGTCACGCCCTCGTCGCTGCCAGCGCGGCCGCGATGGCGTCGACGGTGGCGGTCCAGCCGACGATGGCGCCCTGGGCGCGCACCATCTCCAGCGTGGCGCGCTTGAAGGCCGGGAAGTAGCTTTCGGTGGCGTCCTCGGCCAGCAGGCAGTCGTAGCCGCGGTCGTTGGCCTCGCGCATCGTCGTCTGCACGCAAACCTCGGTGGTGACGCCGGCGAAGATGAGATGCGTGATGCCGCTTGCCTGCAGCGTCTCCTGTAGCGGCGTGGCGTAGAACGCGCCCTTGCCCGGCTTCTCGATCACCACCTCGCCCGCCGCCGGCGCCAGTTCGGGCAGGATGTCGCTGCCCGGCTCGCCGGCGATCAGGATGCGGCCCATCGGTCCCGGATCGCCGATGCGCAGGCTGGGCTTGCCGCGGTTGCGCTTGGCCGGCGGGCAATCCGACAAGTCGGGCCGGTGGCATTCCTTGGTATGCACCACCATGACGCCGGCGCCACGACAGGCGTCGATCAGCCGGCGTACAGTCGGCACGATGGCGCGCAGCGGCGAGACGTCGTTGCCCAGCGCCGCCCCGAAGCCGCCGGGCTCGATGAAATCGCGCTGCATGTCGATCACGACCAGCGCAGTGCGCGAGGGTTCGAACGCGAAAGGACCCGGCTGGGCGGCAACCTCGACCATGGCGCCGCCCTCAGTGACCGGCCATGGCGCGGCCGATGGCGCCAACATCGGCGGCGCCGGATGGCGTCTCGTACATCAGCCGGCCCTCGAACATCACGCAGATGCGGTCGGCCAGTTCCAGGATCTCGTCGAGATCCTCGCTGACCAGCAGCACGGCGACGCCGCGGTTGCGGGCCTCGACGATCTGGGCGCGGATCTCGGCGACGGCGCCGAAATCCAGACCGAAGCACGGGTTGGCGACGATCAGCAGGTCGACGTCGCCGGACAGCTCGCGTGCCAGCACGGCGCGCTGCACGTTGCCGCCCGACAGCGAGGCGACCGGCGAATCGGCCGACCGCGTCTTGACGCGATAGCGCGCGATCAGCTCGCGCGCCGCGGTCCGCATCGGCGCCCGCCGCAGCCAGATGCCGTTGCGCGCGAAAGGCGGCTGGTCGAAGCGGCGAAACGCCATGTTGTCAGCCACCGACATGAAGCCGACGCAGGCGTTGCGCAGCGGCTCCTCGGGCAGGCAGGCCACCTTGTGGCGCAGCATCTCGGCCCGCGTCGCGCCATAGGGCTCGCCATGCACCTTGATCGTGCCGCCGCCGGGATGGCGCTGGCCGCCCAGTACCTCGATCAGCTCGCGCTGGCCGTTGCCCGAGACGCCGGCGATGCCGACGATCTCGCCGGCCCGCACGGTGAGATCGAGCCCCTCGACCGCCGCCTGGCCGGTGTCGTCGGCGGCGTGCAGCCCCTCGACCTCCAGCACCGGCGTGCCGGCCTCGCGCGCGACGCGATTGACCGCCTGCCTGACCTCGCGACGGCCGATCATCATCTCGGCCATCGCCGCGTTGTCGAGATCGGCGACCCTGCCGGCGCCGGCCAGCTGGCCGCGGCGCAGCACGGTGACGGCATCGGCGAAGGCGTTCACCTCGCGGAACTTGTGGGTGATCATCAGCACGGTCAGCAGGCCGCGGCGCGTCATGCGCTTGATGGTGCCCAGCACCTCGTCGGCCTCGGCCGGCGTCAGCACCGAGGTCGGTTCGTCGAGAATGATGAAGCGGCACTTCAGGTAGAGCTGACGCAGGATCTCCGCCTTCTGCTTCTCGCCGGCGGCGAGATCGGCGACGGCGGCATCCAGCGGCACCTTGAACGGCATGCCGGCGAGGAAGGTCTCGAGCTCGGCCCGCGCCTTGGCCCAGTCGACCACCGCCGGCACGTGGGCGCGCGACAACAGGAAGTTCTCCAGCACGGTCATGTTGGGCACCAGCGTGAAGTGCTGGTAGACCATGCCCAGGCCGTGCTCGTGCGCCTGCTTGGGATTGGGGATCTCGACCTCGCGGTTGTTGATCATGATCTGGCCGGCATCGGGCTTGTAGTAGCCCATGATGCACTTCACCAAGGTGCTCTTGCCGGCGCCGTTCTCGCCCAGCAGCACGTGGAAGCTGCCGGAGCGCACCTTCATCGACACGTCGTCCAGCGCCGCGAAGCTGCCGAAGCGCTTGGAGTAGCCGATCACCTCCAGGGCCGGCGCGCCCTCCGGCAGGTTGGGCTCGGGCGCCGTCATGCGATCGCCCCGATGAGCTGGCCCGACGTCGCGACGGCGCCGAACACGCCGCCCTGCATGGTCACCATCTTGAGCGCCGCCAGGTGATTGCCGTGGTCGGTGGCGCCGGTGCAGTCGGACAGGATCAGGCACTCGAAGCCGCGGTCGTTGGCCTCGCGCATGGTGGTGTGCACGCAGACGTCGGTGGTGATGCCGGTCAGCACCAGGTTCTCGATGCCGCGCGTGCGCAGCATCAGTTCCAGATCGGTGGCGCAGAACGAGCCCTTGCCCGGCTTGTCGATGACCGGCTCGCCGTCGCGCGGCGCCAGCTCGGGAATGATCTCCCAGCCCGGCTCGCCGCGCACCAGGATGCGCCCGCACGGGCCGGCATCGCCGATGCCGGCGCCGATGCGCCGCGAGCGCCAGCGCTTGTTGGCCGGCAGATCCGAGAGGTCCGGGCGATGGCCTTCGCGCGTGTGGATGATGTGGTAGCCGCCGGCCCGCATCGCCGCCAGCACGCGGCCGATCGGCTCGATGGGCGCGCGCGTCAGCGACAGGTCGTAGCCCATCTTGTCGACATAGCCGCCGATGCCGCAGAAATCGGTCTGCATGTCGATGATGACCAGCGCCGTGTTCTGCGGCCGCAGATCGCCATTGTACGGCCAGGGATAGGGATCGGCCGCGACGTGCTTCTCGCTCATGACGCGGCTCCATGGCGATCACGGTCTTCCCCCGGGCGGCGACGGCGCCCGAAGGGCGGACGGAGGATGTTCGTACACACCGACTTTGGCGACTTGACCCTGCTCCTCACCCTGAGGAGGCTGCGAAGCGGCCGTCTCGAAGGGTGTGAACGGTCCCGATGCGTCGTTCGACGGCTTTCCGAACCGCCTATACGCGTCGCATCCTTCGAGACGCGCGCCTGCGGCGCGCTCCTCAGGATGAGGAGCACGCGTGAACAGCCGAAGTTGGCGCCCATCGCCGCGACGTGCCTCGCGCTCATGACGTCGGCCCGCCGTAGACGCGGTTGGGCACCGGGAAGCCGCAGGACGTGCCGTCCTTGACCTTGACCTCGTCTTCCCACGGCAGGCGATAGCGGCCGCCGACCAGGTCCTGCATGTAGGTGTACGGGCAGTCGCCGGCGCCGCCCAGCACCGCCACGTAGCCGCGATGGCCGAACTGGTAGATGTTGTTCTCCACGCCCCAGCCGGCGCGCGCCTCGCGCACCAGGTCGGGCCGCACCTCGGCGGTGAC
>JAHCJT010000262.1 GCA_026126245.1 Alphaproteobacteria bacterium | reverse complement strand
CCCGCGAGATCGCCGCTGCCTTCCTCGCCTCCGGTCTGGACGCGCAGAAGAACATCATCTTCAACCAGGCTTCCGTGCCGGCGCATGCCCAGCTGGCCTGGATCTTCAACTGCGTCGCCCGCGTCGGCTGGATGAACCGCATGACGCAGTTCAAGGAGAAGGCCGGCAAGGACCGCGAGAACGCCTCGCTGGGCCTCTATGCCTACCCGGCGCTGATGGCGGCCGACATCCTGATCTACAAGGCCACCCACGTGCCGGTCGGCGAGGACCAGAAGCAGCACCTCGAGCTGACGCGCGACATCGCCATCAAGTTCAACAACGACTTCCGGGCGCCGGGTTTTTTCCCGGTAACCGAGCCGCTGATCTTCGGCGCCGCCACGCGGGTGATGAGCCTGCGCGACGGCACCAAGAAGATGAGCAAGTCGGACGCCTCGGACTACTCGCGCATCAACCTGACCGACGATGCCGACGCCATTGCCCAGAAGATCCGTAAGGCCAAGACCGATCCGCTGCCGATGCCCGACAGCGAGGCGGACGCCGCCAAGCGGCCCGAGGCCGACAACCTGCTGGGCATCTACGCCGCACTGGCCGACAAGGAGAAGGCCGACGTGGTGCGCGACTTTGCCGGCCAGCAGTTCTCCGCCTTCAAGACGGCGCTGACCGACCTGGCGGTGGCCAAGGTCGGGCCGGTCGGTGCAGAAATGCAGCGGCTGGTGAAGGATCCGGGCTACGTCGATTCGGTGCTGCGCGACGGCGCCCAGCGCGCCAACGCGCTGGCGCGGCCGATCCTCGACGAGGTCTACGACATCGTCGGCTTCCTCAAGCCCTGAGCGGCGCGCCGGCGGGGTGGCCTGGCAGCCCCGCCGGCCTGCCCGGGCGCACCACGCCGTCGCATTCGGGACGGGCTGATCAGACGGCGGGTGAAGCGGGATCGCGGCCGCACGCGCATCTTGCCGCCCCTGTCTTTCGACCGGGGCCGGCCGCATTGCGGCCCGTTCCGCAGAGTATCCGCCGTGCTACGGTCCGCGCCCGCCGCACCGCCTACCGGCTGATGACGGCAAAGCCGCGTGCCTTGAGACCCCGCTTGTCCTCGCGTAGCGAGCGCAGCAGGCGGTCGCGCGTGTCGCGGATATGCTCGACGGCTTCGCGCACGGCTTCATCCGGCCTGTTGCGGCGGATCATGTCGAGCATCCGGCGATGCTCGACCCACGCCTGGTCGCGGGTCGGCTCGGTCCAGACCTCCAGCCAGCGCGGCCGGGCGAGGCGGGTCATGATGTCCTGCATCGCCTTGACGATGAACGGATTGCCCGACAGGCGCGCCAGCGCGACATGGAACTCGGTGCCGACGCGATGCCATTCCTCGCGCGGCGCGCCGGGGCCGCACGAATCCAGCAACGCCTCCAGGGCATCGATGTCGGCGGCATCGGCGCGCTGACAGGCGAGCCGGATCGCGGTTGTCTCGAGCGGCTCGCGGAACTCCGCCAAAGCCTCGATCTCGCCCAGGTCGATCGGCGCCACCGTCCAGTTGCGGCCGTCGCGCTGCACCAGCCCCTCGGCCTCCAGCCGGATCAGCGCCGCCCGCACCGGTGTGCGCGATCCTTTGAACTTCGCCTCCAGCCAGCGTTCGCTCAATCGCTCACCTGGGCCAAGGTCCAGGGAGAGGATCATGTCGCGGAGCTTCGCCTGGATGTCCTGCATCTGCGGCATAGGACTCTCCTAGCATGATTTGGCATTTCATGGTGGAGTCCATATTGGTATCCCACTATGGACGCCATTATGGGATCGTGCTAAGAAATGGCGGAACGGCAGCGGTGGGAGGCGACTGGAGATGCCCAAGTCCTTGTACGAGAAGGTTTTTGACCGCCACGTGGTGCGCCCGCTGACCGGCGGCCAGCACCAGCTCTTCATCGGGCTGCACCTGATCCACGAGGTCACCAGCCCGCCCGCCTTCCAGGATTTGCGCGACCGGGGCCTGACCGTACGCCACCCCGAGCGGACGTTTGCCACCCAGGACCACGCCAACCCGACGACCAGCCTGCTGCGGCCGTATGCCGACCGGGAAAACGAGGGCCAGGTCCAGGCGCTGGAGCGCAACGTCGAGGCGTTCGGCATCCGCTATTTCTCGCCCGAGCGCGGCGAGCACGGCATCGTGCACGTGATCGGCCCGGAACTGGGCTTGACCCAGCCGGGCATGACCATCGCCTGCGGCGACAGTCACACGCCGACACACGGCGCGTTCGGCGCCATCGCCTTCGGCATCGGCACGTCGCAGATCCGCGACGTGCTGGCGACGCAGACGCTGGTGATGGAGAAGCTCAAGGTGCGCCGGATCGAGATCACCGGCCGGCTGCGTCCGGGCGTCTACGCCAAGGACGTCGCACTGCATCTGATCAACGTCATGGGCGCCAAGGGTGGCGTCGGCTTTGCCCATGAGTTTGCCGGCCCGGTCGTCGAGCGGTTCTCCATGGAGGAGCGCATGACGCTGTGCAATATGGCCATCGAGGGCGGCGCGCGCTGCGGCTACGTCAATCCCGATGCGACCACTTATGCCTGGCTGCGCGGCCGGCCTTACGTGCCCGGCGGCGCGGCCTGGGAGCGCGCCGTGCGCGACTGGGACTCGATCCGCTCCGACATCGACGCTCCCTATGACGACCTCGTGACGATCGACGGCTCGACGATCGAGCCGATGGTGACATGGGGCGTCTCGGTGGATCAGTCGGTGCCGGTGACCGGCACCATTCCGACAGATACCGAGGATGCCGGCATCGCCGATGCCGCCGATTTCATGGGCTGGCAGCCGGGACAGGCGATTGCCGGTACGCCCATCGACGTCGCCTTCATCGGCTCGTGCACCAACGGGCGATTGTCGGACTTCCAAGCCGTGGCCGACCTGCTCGCCGGCCGTGATCTGAAAGTCGCGCCGCACGTGAAGGCATTGATCGTGCCGGGCTCGCAGCAAGTACGGAACGAACTGGTGGCGCGCGGGCTGGACAAGCTGTTCGTCACGGCCGGCTTCGAATTCCGCGAGGCCGGGTGCTCGATGTGCCTGGCCATCAATCCCGACCGGCTGGAAGGACGGCAGGTGTGCGCGTCCTCGTCGAACCGCAACTTCAAGGGACGGCAAGGCTCGCCGACCGGCCGCACCTTGCTGATGTCGCCTGTGATGGTGGCGGCGGCGGCGATCGCCGGCGCGGTCACCGATCCACGCACGCTGTTCGGCACGCTGCAGTGAGGAGGAGCACCATGGCCCATCGATCGCGGATTTCCGGGACGGCGCTTGTCCTGCGCGGCAACGACATCGACACCGACCGCATCATCCCGGCGCGCTTTCTGAAGGGCGTGAGTTTCGCCGGGCTTGAGGCGCATGTCTTCGCCGATGAGCGCAGCGCGTTGCGCGCGCGCAGCCGTATGCATCCCTTCGACGACGCGCAGCGCCGCGGCGCGCGCATCCTGGTGGTCAACAAGAACTTCGGCTGCGGTTCGTCGCGCGAGCACGCGCCGCAGGCGCTGCAGCGCTGGGGCATCGCGGCCGTGGTCGGCGAGAGCTTCGGCGACATCTTCGCCGGCAACAGCGTCGCCATCGGCATGCCGTGCCTGCGGGTCAGCGAGCGCGACGCGGCGCTGCTGCAGGAGGCGGTGGAGGCCGACGGCGCCCGCACCTTCGCGGTCGATCTCGAAGAGAAGACCATCCGCAGCGGCAACCTCGTCGTGCCGGTCGACTTGTCCGACGGCGCGCGGGCGCAGCTGCTGGAGGGCACATGGGACGCCACGGCCGTGCTGCTCGCGGCCGGCCCGCAGATCGAAAAGACCGCGGCGCGCCTGCCGTACCTGAATGGCTGGGCGTGATCGCTAGAAGGCCAGCGACTCCGCGGCGCGGCGGTGCGCGGCAATGAGGCCGGGCACGCGCGCCGGGTCGGTACGACCCCAGCCGCATTCCGACGATACGCCGAAGCGCGGTGCCACCTTGCGCGCCGCAGCGATTCGCACCTGGTCGCCGGCCGCGTCGTCGTGGTGGATCAGGCCGAGATAGAGCGTCGTGTCGGCCGGCAGCTTGAGATCCCTCAGGGGCGCGAAATAGGCGTCGTCGGTGCGGTCCTTCGGCACCGGCAGGTGCAGGAAATCCAGCCGCCGCTTCAGCGCCGCCACCAGGCCATTGGACATCTCGACCAGGATCGCCATGTCCTTGGGCATCACCAGATGCTCATCGCGCGGCGAGCCGTAGCAGAGATGGTAGCCGAGCTCGACGTCGGCCGGCACGTGGGCCCCCAGACGCGCGAATTCGGCGAAGATCTGCGCCTTGTAGTCGGCCGGCCGGTACTGGAAGTAGTGCTCGAACACCAGCACTTCCTGGCAGATGTCCCACTGGATCGACAGGTCGGCATGCGGAATCGCCGCCAGCATGTCGTCGAGCGCCTTGAACAGCGCCCGCTCGTAGGCCGGGATGTAGTCGGCCAGCGCCTTGGGGCTGACATACATGAAGCCCGACGCCATGGCCGTCGGCAGCGCCACCTGAAAGCGCACGCCCTCGGGGATCAGGCCGGCGTCGCGCAGGCGCTTGAACGTTGCGTAGGACTCGATCGCGGCCGGCGCGTAGCCGGTGTCGAATACGACCTTGGCCGGATCGACGCCGGGCTTGAAGCGCACCTGCTCGATGGTGCGGATCAGCACGCCGTCCCATTGCGGCAGTGGCATCGGCGGAATCGTCGGATCGAGTTCCATGTCGGGATGCTTGGTCAGCATCTCGTACTGCCAGTAGATCCAGCGATGCCGCGCGCCGGTCTCGCCGTCGGGGATGCGGCGCAGCCACGGCCCAAGGCCGCCGGCCAGTGCCTTGAATACCGACTCGGCGTCCGGCATGGCGACGCTGCCGATCAGGTGAACGCCCGGATGGTCAGGCATGGTTGATCCTCCCGTTTTGTTGGGCGCCACCCTTCCCGCGACCGACGCAGGTGTCAACGCCAGCGCTAATGGCCCGCGGCCCTATGGTCGGAAGCCATAGCCGGCGAAACGCTCGACGATGCCGGGATCGATCGCCCGCGCGGCCGCGATGTCGGCCTCGCCGCCCTGCCGGTCACCCGCCTTCAGCCGGGCGATGCCGCGGCCCAGCAGCGAAGATTCGCTGGCGGGATTGAGGGTAAGCGCCGCCTCGAAGTCGGCGCGGGCGCGGACGTGGTCGTCCATCTTCAGATAGGTGAATCCCCGGCTGTCGAGCGTATTGGCGTCGCTGCCGTCCAGGCGCAGCGACTCGTCGCAATCGGCGAGCGCTTCCTGGAGCTGACCCAGTATGGTGCGCGACCAGCAGCGGGCGTTCCACACCGAGGCGTCCCGCGGGTCGAGCCGCAGCGCCGTGCTGTAGTCGGCGATCGCCCGTTCGTGGTCGCCCTTCTCGTAGTAGGCATCGCCGCGGCCCACGACGTAGCGGGCATCGTCAGGGTCGAGGCGGATGGCAATGTCGAAATCGGCGATCGCCAGGTCGTGCTCGCCGGCATCGGCCCGGGCACTGCCGCGATAGAAGCGGGCCTCCGCGACGTCGGGCTGCAGCCGGATCGATTCGTCAAAGTCCCGCAGCGCGCGGCCGCGCTCGCCCCTGACGTTGTGCGCGTTGCCGCGGCTGAGGAAATACGCGGCGTTGGCCGGATCGAGGCGAATGGCCGCGTCGTAGTCGGCAATAGCGCCCTCGTGATCGCCCCGGTCGAAGCGGGCGTTGCCGCGCTGATAGTGGGCCGCCGCGAAGTCCGGCTTCAGGCGCAGTGCGGCGTCGAACGCGGCGATCGCGCGCTCGTGCTCGCCGCGTGCGGCAAGCGTGCCGCCGAGGTTGAAGTGGAACCGCGCGGTGGCCGGCTCAAGACGGATGGCCTGCTCGTAGTCGGCGATCGCCCGGTCGTAGTCGCCCTTGTCGAACCAGACGCCGCCGCGCTCGTTGAAGGCCGAGGCATAGTCGGGCTTCTGACGCAGCGCCTCCTCGACATCGGCCAGCGCCTTGTCGAGCTGACGCCGGGCGCGCCACGCGACGCCGCGGTTGAGGAAGGCGGCGGCATGCGCCGGGTCAAGGCGAACGGCCGTGTCGAAGTCGGCGATGGCGCGCTCGTACTGAGCCTTGCCGTTGTAGGCGACACCACGGTTGTTGAAGGCGGCGGCCAGGGTCGGATCGCGCCCGATGACATGATCGAGATCGGCGAGAGCCCGGTCGTAGTCGCCCCGGGCGTTGTAGGCGAAGGCACGATTGTTGTAGGTGCGCAGATCTTCGGGCGCGAGCCGCAGCGACTCATCATAGTCGGCGATGGCGCGGTCGATTTCGCCGCGCCGCGCCAGGGCGTCTGCCCGCAGCCGCAGCGCCGCCGCCCGCTCGACCGACGACATTGCGCCGTCGCTCAGCAGCGCCGAGCAGCCTTCGATCTTCAGCTCGTCGGCGCCATCGCGGCCGAAGCAAGCGTCCTTGG
>JAHCJT010000261.1 GCA_026126245.1 Alphaproteobacteria bacterium | reverse complement strand
TCGCTCGGCGGGCGCACGCCCAGGTCGCGCTGCATGCCGTCGTTCCAGGCATCCGGCAGGTCGTCCAGCGTCATGTCGCCGCCGATCAGCGCCCGCTCCAGGCGGTAGCGCAGAATGACGTGCAGCGGATAGGTCACCTCGTCGGCGTCGACGCGGATGAAGCCCGGCTTCACCACCGTGTACAGCCGCAGGATGTTGTCGGCGTCCCAGGCCGGCCCGCGGCCGCCGAATGTCGCCCGCATGCGCGGCGCGGCGAAGCCGATGAAAGCCGATCCGCGGCATGCCTGCATTTCCAGCAACAGCGACTGCGACTCGTGCAGCGCCATGCCGCGCGCCTTGCCGACCGGCTGGTGACGCCAGGCGGCCGGCAGGCCGGCCTCGTACATGGCGTGGCCGGTTTCGTGCAGAACGCCCATCAGGGCGCGCGCGAAATCCGCCTCGTCGTAGCGGGTCGTCAGCCGCACGTCATCGGGCGTGCCGCCGGTGAAGGGATGTGCCGACACGTCCAGGCGGCCCCTGGTGAAGTCGAAGCCCACCGCCGTCATCATCTCGATGCCCAGCCGGCGCTGCGCCTCGATCGCAAACGGGCCGGTGAGCGGCAACGGGGCCGGAGCCGCCGACTGATGCGCCATCACCTGCTGCAGCAGATCGGGCAGGAACGACTCGAGATCATCGAACAGTGCGTCGATGCGCGCCGCCCGGCCGTCCGGCTCGAACTGGTCGAGCAGCGCGTCGTAGAGCCCGACGCCGAGCTTGTCGGCCTTGGCCCGCGCCGTCTCGCGCACCAGGTCGAGGACCGCCTGCAGGTGCGGCTTCAGGCCGGCGTAGTCGTTCTTCGGCCGCGCCTCGCGCCACGCCATCTCGCAACGCGTCGTGGCCCGCGCCATGGCCTCGACCAGCGCCGGCGACAGGGCCGTGGCGTGGATCCAGGCACGCCGCATCTCATGCAGGTTGGCCGCCTGCCAGGTGTCGAGACCGCCGGCCGCCTCGGCGGCCGCCAGCAGATCGCCGACCTGCGGCGCCGAGATCAGTTCGTGCGCGATCCCGCTCAGCGTCGCGGTCTGCTCGCCGCGGTCCTCGGCGCTGCCGGAGGGCATCATGGTCGAGCGATCCCAGCCCAGGATCGCCAGGGCGCCCTCGATGGCGCTGACGCGGCGGAAACGGGCTTCGAGATCGAGATAGGCCTGGCTGGCGGTCATGTCGGCTCGGCGCGGTGCGAAGGAGCGGCGGCGTGCAGGGCGCTAGCCGCGCTCGGGCGGTGGCGGCGGCGCGGGATGCTCGCGCCGCCAGTGATAGGCGACGTAGACCGCCACCAGCGCAACGGCCAGCAGGAACCAGGTGATGGCATACTGCAAGTGGTCGTTGGGCAGATTGACGCGCGTCTGACCGCCAATCGGAAAACCGCCGGGGTTGGGCGCTGCGTCGGCCGCCACCCACCAGCGGTCGGCCTTCAGCGCCGGCGCCTCCGGCAGGCCGGCGGCGCGGCGCATGGCGGCGACGTCGACCGTCAGCCAGACGTTGCGGTCGGGCCGGTTCTCCGGGACGAACCAGCCTTTGATATCGGCCTCGGTGAGCCGCACGATGCCCTCGACCGTCACCGTGCCGGCGACCTGGCCCTCGGCGCGCCGTGCCGGGTCCTTGCGTTCCTCGGGCACCCAGCCGCGGTTGAACAGCACGACATCGCCGCTTGTCAGCCGCAGCGGCGTGACGATCTGCACGCCGACATTGCGGTTGAGGCTGCGGGCCAGCAGATGCAGTTCCTTGTCGTGCAGGAAAGTGCCGGTCAGACGCACCTTGCGGTATTCAGCCGCAACCGGGTCGGCCGCGACCGTGGCGGCGTCGATCGCCGGCTGCGCCATGCGGCTGTGCAGGCGCTCGATCAGCGCCTCCTTCCACGTCATGCGCTGCACCTGCCACAGGCACAGGCCGAGCATGACCAGCACCGCCGGCACCGCGAACCCGGTCGGCCAGAACGTCGGTTTGAAGCGCAGCATAGCCCTTATGTGGTGTCGTCATCGCCCGACGTCGAGCGATGCTTGTACTGCTGGGCCACCAGCACACCCTTGATCAGGCGCAGCGGCACGATGGTGGCTACCAGGATGACCGGGATCCAGATCACCGCGTGCAGCCACAGCGGCGGTTCGAAGGCGAACTCGACCCACAGCACCAGCGGCACGATCAGCGCGCCCAGGCCGAGGATGACGAACACCGCCGGCCCGTCGCCGGCATCATGGCCGCGCAGGTCCAGGCCGCACACCGGACAGGCATCGCGCACCGTCAGGAATTGGCGGAACAGCTCGCCCTTGCCGCAGCGCGGACACTTGCCGGCAAGGCCGGTAGCCAGCGGTGATTGCGGCGGCCAGTAGGTCATGTGACTCCCTTCCCCACGACGTGGGGAAGGTGGCCGAAGGCCGGACGGGGTCCGCCACGTGGTGTATGGTCCGAAGACCTGGTCCCGGTTGCAATGACCACGTCGGGGCCCCTCCGCCCCTGTGGGGCACCTCCCCAGCTTCGCTGGGGAGGAGAACAGGTCAGTGCGCCGCCGGCATGGCGCTGCCCAGACCCCACCAGTAGATGGCGAAGAACAGGAACAACCAGACCACGTCGACGAAGTGCCAGTACCAGGCGGCGGCCTCGAAGCCGAAATGCTGCTCCGGCTTGAAATGGCCCTTCATGGCCCGGAACAGGCACACCGTCAGGAAAATCGTGCCGACGATGACATGGAAGCCGTGGAAGCCGGTGGCCATGAAGAACGTCGACGGATAGATGCCCTCGCGGAAGCCGAACGCGGCGTGGCCGTACTCGTAGGCCTGCACGCAGGTGAAGAACACGCCCAGGATCACGGTCAGCAACAGGCCGCGCACGGCGGCCTTCTGGTTGCCCTCGAGGATGGCGTGGTGCGCCCACGTCACCGTCGTGCCCGACGTCAGCAGGATCAGCGTGTTCATCAGCGGCAGATCGAACGGGTCGAACGGATGGATGCCCTTGGGCGGCCAGACTCCGCCGGTGGCCTCGGTGCGGACCGGCATGTTCGCGGCGCCGGGATAGAGCGCAGAATCGAAGAAGGCCCAGAAGAACGCCAGGAAGAAGAACACTTCCGAGGTGATGAACAGGATCATGCCGTAGCGCAGGCCGAGCTGCACGACGGGCGTGTGGTAGATGCGCGACTCGCGGATCACGTCCGACCACCAGAACCACATCGTCACCAGGACGATCAGCAGGCCGGGAGCCACCTTCCAGGCGCCCAGGGCGGCGACTGTTTCCTTGTTCGCCTCGCCGAAAATCTCGGGATGCATGAAGGTCGCGGCGCCGAACGCCATCAGGATGCCGCCGATCGAGCCGACCAGCGGCCAGATGCTGGGATCCACCAGATGATACGGATGCTTCTGTGCGGCGTGCTCGGCAGCGGCCATCTTATCCACCCTTCCTCTTGTCCCCCTGGGCGCCGTCGGACGGCGCCTGCCCGACGCTCGGCGGCGCCGGCTTGCGGGCTTTTTCCAGCAGCGCCTTGGCGCGGTCGGTCTTTGCCTCGAAGAACGTATAAGACAAGGTGATCTCGCGCACCTTGTCGTACTTGTGCTCCTTCGCCATGTCGGGATCGACGAAGAACGTCACCGGCATGTCGACGCTCTCGCCCGGCATCAGCAGCTGCTCGGTGAAGCAAAAGCACTGCACCTTGTTGAACCACAGGCCGGCGAGATCGGGATTGACGTTGTAGGTCGCCGTGCCGACGATCGGCCGCTGCGAGAGGTTGGTGGCGCGGTAGAAGACCAGCTTCTCCTCGCCCAGCCTGACCCGCACCTCGCGCTGCAGCGGCTCGAACTTCCACGGCAGATTGCCGTCGCGGTTGGCGTCGAACCGCACCAGCACGGTGCGCTCGATCACGCGGCCCGGTGCCGTGGTCGCCACCTGCGTCGTGCCGCCGAAGCCGGTCGCCTTGCAGAACATCTCGTAGAGCGGCACGCCGGCATAGGCCATGCCGAGCATCCCCAGCGCCAGCACCAGCATCACCGACAGGATGCGCTGGTTGCGCCGCGCCAGCGCGCCGCGATCGCGCGGTGCGGCGCTCATTGCGGCGCCCCCGGCAGCACGCCGGCGCCGCCGAAACGGATGATGGTGATGACGAAGAACAGCGCGCAGATGCCGATGATCGTCGCCAGCACGATCCAGTTCTTGGCGCGCTGCTGCACGTGCCGCTCGCTCAGCCGCGACTTGCCGGGATGACGTTCGGCCATCGCCATCTCCACGGCCCTACCCCAGCACCAGACGGTCCGCGACCATGGCCGCGAACAGCAGGAAGAGATAGGCGAGCGAAAAGCGGAACATGGCGCGCGCCGCCGTCATGTCGCCGTCGGCCGCGCGCCAGACCCGCACGGCGTGCCCGACGAAGGCCAGTCCGGCCAGCAGCGCGAAGCCGCCATAGCCCCAGCCGGCGACGCCGGTCAGGGTCGGCAGCAGGCCGACAGGCAGCAGGGCCAGCGTATAGGCCATGATGTGCCGCTTGGTGCTCGGCACGCCGGCCACCACCGGCAGCATCGGCACGCCGGCGCGGCGATAGTCGTCGTTGCAGAACAGCGACAGCGCCCAGAAATGCGGCGGCGTCCACATGAAGATCAGCAGGAACAGCGACAGCGAGGCCCACGACACGTCGCCCGTCACCGCCGCCCAGCCGATCATCGGCGGCAGCGCGCCCGCCGCGCCGCCGATCACGATGTTCTGCGGCGTGCGCCGCTTGAGCCACACCGTGTAGACGACGACGTAGAAGGCGATCGTGAAGGCCAGCAGCGCCGCCGCGATCGTGTTGGCGGCCAGCGCCATCAGCATGACGGAAAAGATCGACAGCAGCACGCCGAAGCCCAGCGCGTCGTCGGCGGCCACCCGCCCGGCCGGGATCGGCCGCTCGCGCGTGCGCTGCATCAGCGCGTCGATGTCGCGGTCGTACCACATGTTGATGGCGCCGGAGGCGCCGGCGCCGATCGCGATCGCCGCCACGGCGACCGCGGCCAGCACCGGATGGATATGGCCGGGCGCCAGCCACAGGCCGACCAGCCCTGTGAACACGACCAGCGACATGACGCGCGGCTTGAGCAGCGCGACGTAGTCGGACACGCGCGCGACGCCCGGTGTGGCCAGGGCGTCGGCGGAGTCCAGCGTCGGTGCCGGCACGTCGCTCATCGTGTCACTGCCATTTCAGCCGTCCGGCGCCCGCGTGGCGCGCACGCCGATGGGTCTCAATGGTGCGCCGCCGCCGACACTTTCGGCAGCTCGTCGTAGGTGTGGAACGGCGGCGGCGACGACACCGTCCACTCCAGGGTCGTGGCGCCCTCGCCCCAGTAGTTGGCGCCCACCTTGCGGCCGGCCAACATGGTGTGGAACACCACGAACACCCACCACAGGGTCGCGGCGAAGGTGATCAGCGCGCCGATCGACGAGATCTGGTTCCAGAAGTGGAACGCGTCGGGATAGTCGATGTAGTGCCGCGGCATGCCAGCCAGCCCCGAGAAGTGCATCGGGAAGAAGGTCAGGTTCACGCCGACGAACGTCACCCAGAAATGGATCTGGCCGAACGTCTCGTTGTACTGGCGGCCGCACATCTTGCCGATCCAGTAGTAGAAGCCGGCGAAGATGCCGAACACCGCGCCCAGCGACAGCACGTAGTGGAAGTGGGCGACGACGTAGTAAGTGTTGTGCAACGCGATGTCGACGCCGGCGTTGGACAGCACGACACCGGTGACGCCGCCGATGGTGAACAGGAAGATCAGCCCCAGCGCCCACAGCATCGGCGTCGGGAAACGGATCGAGCCGCCCCACATCGTGGCGATCCAGCTGAAGATCTTCACGCCCGTCGGCACGGCGATCACCATGGTCGCGGCCATGAAGTAGGCGCGCGTGTCGACGTCCATGCCGACCGTGTACATGTGGTGCGCCCACACCACGAAGCCGACGACGCCGATCGCCACCATGGCGTAGGCCATGCCGAGGTAGCCGAACACCGGCTTGCGGGCGAACGTCGAGACGATCTGGCTCACGATCCCGAACGCCGGCAGGATCATGATGTAGACCTCCGGGTGCCCGAAGAACCAGAACAGGTGCAGGAACAGCAGCGGATCGCCGCCGCCGGCCGGATCGAAGAAGCTGGTGCCGAAGTTGCGGTCGGTCAGCAGCATGGTGATGGCGCCGGCCAGCACCGGCAGCGCCAGCAGCAGCAGGAAGGCGGTCACCAGGATCGACCAGACCATCAGCGGCATGCGGTGCAGGGTCATGCCCGGCGCGCGCATGTTGAAGATGGTGGTGATGAAGTTGGCCGCGCCCAGGATCGAGCCGGCGCCGGCGAGGTGAAGCGAGAAGATGGCGAAATCCATCGACGGCCCGGGATGACCCTTGGGACCGCTGAGCGGCACGTAGACCGTCCAGCCGGTGCCGACGCCGCCGCCGATGAACACCGA
>JAHCJT010000260.1 GCA_026126245.1 Alphaproteobacteria bacterium | reverse complement strand
GTGAACCACACCGCGCCGTCGGAGGCGACGACCACGTCGTTGGGCGAGTTGAGCTTGCGACCCTGGTAGGAGTCGGCCAGCACGGTGATCGAGCCGTCGTATTCGGTGCGCGTCACGCGCCGCGCGTCATGCTCGCAGGTCACTAGCCGGCCCTGGCGGTCGCGCGTATTGCCGTTGGCGTTGTTAGATGGCTTGCGGAACGCCGACACCGCGCCGGTCTCCTCGTCCCAACGCAGGATGCGGTTGTTGGGGATGTCGCTCCACAGCAGATAGCGGCCGTCGCCGAACCACACCGGCCCCTCCGACCAGCGACAGCCGGTGTACAGCCGCTCGATCGAGGCTAGCGGCAGCCTGTATTTGTCGAAAGCCGGGTCGAGCGACCGCACGGCCGGGTCTGGATAGCGTTCGCTCGGTTCCCACATGGCTGTTCCCTCCGGTTGCGCTAGCGTCTGCCAGACGCGGTTTCTCGATCGCCGGACGTTAGCGTGTCCCGACGCGAGTCGAGTAGGGGGAAGCGAACTGCTGCTGGTGAATTTCGCCGCCGCCGGCCCGGTCGATCAGCCGTACCGAGGCCACGCCCGCGGGCAGGCGCCCGTCGGCTTCGGCGGGAACGCTGTGACGGTGCGGTGCCGGGTCAGAGCTGCGGCAACGAGACGGCATGCCCCGCCACGCCTCGGGCGGACGCCGCCATGCGAAGTGGCGTCGGACGTGCGCCTGCTGTCGTGAGCTGGCGATCGGCCGGCGTGACTAGAGCTTGCCGGCGACGTTGTTCATCGACGTGCCGACATTGGTGCCGATGGCGGTGAAGGCGGCGATGGCCACCGTCGAGATCAGCACGGCGATCAGGCCGTACTCGATGGCGGTCGCGCCGGTTTCATCGTTCAGCAGATGACGAAGCTGGACAGACATGGCCTTGCTCCAGAAAGCGAAATGGGAGGACGGGCGGGCGCGCAGCGTGTTGCGGTTTGGCGGACATCAAACCGATCCAATAGCGGGCACCGCCAACCCGCACCACGCGCTTAACCCCTAGCCAAACTGGAACTCGCAATTGAATCGTTACGACAATGCGTTAAAAAATTCGTTTCGTACCCGCTTTATGAGCGACCCAATTATAGGGCTGCGCCAGCATGATACAAGAGATACCTATTGTAATATCTCAATGCAATTGGTGGGCGCTGCACGACGCGGCGCCAGCCCGGGCCGCGTCGTGCGCGTGCGCTGCCAGCTATTCGGCGGCCTGCTTGGCGGCCGCCGATTTCCAGCTCTTGAGCACCGGCAATACTTCCTTGGCGAACAATTTGAGGCCGCGTTCGGCGACGGCATAGGGCACACCGCCGAAGCGGAAGGAGGTATTGAGTTCGAAATCGCCGACCGTGGCGCGGCGCGCCTCCAGCTCGCGCAGGATGCGGTCGGGCGTGCCCCAGACGGCGGCCTGCATGAAGCCGTCGACGGCGCCCTCGAGGCCGGCCTTGCGGGCGATCTCGGCCTTCTGGGCGTAGGCGTCGTAGCCTTTCACGGTGGCGAAATGATCCCCCAGGAACTCGTAGTGGTGGAAGTTGCTTTCGACGAACTTGCCCATATAGCGGCGCGCTTCGTCGCGGGACTGCTCGAGATCGGGGCCGCAGATGCAGAAATCGGTGATCATCATGTGCGGCGCCTCGACGCCGTGGAACTGGCGATGCAGGTCGCGGTTGCGCTGGATCGCCGGCATGCGCATCGGCCACGGGCGGTCAGAGAACATCACCATATGCGCGCCCAGGCGGGCGGCAGACTCCACCGAATCCTCGCTTGAGGCGACGGCATAGATGCGGCCGTCGAAGCTGTACTTCGGCCGCGGCCGGATCTCGATGCGCGGCTGCCGATAGTGCTTGCCGTCGCCCTCCATGAAGCCGGTACGCAGCGCCTTGACGATCATCGGCGCGGCCTCGTCGAAGCGCTCGCGCGATTCGTCCATCGTGCCGCGGAAGGCCACGAACTCGCGGCGCGCCAGGCCGCGGCCCATGCCGAAACGCAGCCGGCCCTTGCACAACAGGTCGAGCACCGACGCCTGCTCGGCGACGCGCAGCGGATCGTGCCACGGCAGAATGACGGCAGCAGTGCCGAGGTCAATGTTGGGGCACACGCCGGCCAGGTAGGTCATCAGCTGCAGGTTGTCGGGGCAGAACGAGTAGTCGAAGAAGTGATGCTCCGCCGACCACAGCGCGTCGAAGCCGGAATCGGCGGCGATACGCGCCAGGCGGATTTCCTCCTCCCACACCTGGTCGTCGCCGACGTTCTCCCAGCCATAGCTGGCGAAGATCATCATCATGCCGACATCCATCGCGTCCTCCCGCGTGTGAGTTGGCGCCGGCTCCGCGGCGGCTTCCGCGGCCGAGACTGGCGGCCCCGCGGTCATCTCACAAGGCTGGGGATGCATGCGCCCCATGCGCGAGCGCGCGTACTGACATCGACATCGTCGCAGCGGCCGGCCGCCGCTTTCGTCCGGCGCGACGGCGGGACGGTTGGCTGTTCCGGAACGGCCGCGATGAGCGGTTAGCGACATCGTTTCTGGCAGATGCCATGCAGTCGGCCGGGCTGCCGCGGCCGGACGCCGCAGGCAAGGTTGGCTGGCGACTGCCAACCTTATCCGCCAGCGTTCGCAACGACTTAGATCTGATTTGCGCCAGCCGGCACAGCAATTTGCGGCCATTTTGAACCCATTCCGGATTCCTGGACCCGAGTCGCGCTGTTACAAGTTCAATACAATTTAACGATTAATTGACGATAATTTAGCAAGTCACGTGGTGTGGAAAGTCGAGATCATGCGGGGCGGGCTTGGCCGTGAGGTCGCCGCACCTCCCGACGGATCGTGAAGGGTCGATAGCGTCGGGGCCGCGACTGGCAGAGCGAATTGGGGACGCCGCCGTCGCCATGCAAGGTGATGCGCTCGCGCGCATCACCTTGCCAGCCCGGCACATCCGCGCCGCGACCGGCCCCGTCGCAGTGGCCTCGGCGAGCTGCAGCGGGACTGAATCGACCCGTCGTTTCCGCAGCCTGGCGCGCCCCCTGTGTCCGCATTCGGACATTAACGAAAGATGATTTTCGCCATGAGTACGCTACTCACTTCAATAACCTTCGCCGATGGCAACATCCTGGCCTCGCGCCGGGTGCCCGTCACCACCATCGTCATCAACCGCACCGAATCCCTCAACGTGCTCGACGCCAAGACAGCGCGTGGTCTGGCGGGCGCGTTCGAGATGGCCGATGCCGACGAGGAGATCCGGGCAATCGTCGTGACGGGCGCGCGCGGCTCGTTCTGCCGCGGTGCCGATCCGCAGGATCTGGTCACCGGCGGTGCCTACTTTCCCTGGGCCGGCGAGCAGGGGCCGCTCGGGGTACCGCTGACCAAGCCGGTGATCGCCGCGGTCGAGGGGCTGGCCTGCGCCGACGGGCTGGGCGTGGCGCTGTTCTGCGACATGCGCATTGTCGATGAGACCGCGGCCTTTGCCGCCAGCTCACGCCGTTGGGGCGTGCCGATCGGTGACGGCACGACGGTTCGTCTGCCACGCCTGATTGGCCAGGCGCGCGCGCTGGACATGGTGCTCACGGGCCGACCGGTCGCCGCCGACGAGGCGGTCGCGATCGGCCTTGCCACGCGCAAGGTGGCGCGCGGCAAGACGCGGGTGGAAGCCGAGAAGCTGGCACTGCAGCTGGCGGAGGCGCCGCAAGATGCCCTGCTCGCTGACCGGCGTTCCGTCTACGACGGCTTTGCGCTCGAGGTCGAGCAGGCGATCCGCCACGAAGTCGCGCGGGCCCGCAAGGCCTATGGGCCCGAGGCCATCGCCGGTGTCACGCGGTTTGTCCGCAGTGGCGGCATCAATTCACGCAAGACGACCGCGTGACGCCGACTCCGGTCGACGGCCATCACTGGCCGCCGACCGGCCTGCCGTCACACTGCTGATGCGATAGCCTCGGCCTCGTGGCTAGTTGCGGACGATGATGGTGTTGTCGACCCGCTTGACGCCGCGCACGCCGGCGGCGATTTGCCCGGCGCGCGAGCGTTCGGGCCACGAGTTGACGCGGCCGCTGAGGTGCACGACGCCGTTCATGGTGGTGACGCCGACATCGCCGAAGTGAACGCCGGGATCGTCAATGTAGCGAGCGCGGATGGTATTGGTGATCGTCGAGTCGTCGACGTACTCCGCGACATTCTGGCGGCCTTCGACCACAGTACAGGCGACGGTCGGCACGGCAAGCGCCAAGGCCGCCAGCAACCGCAGGGAGGGGCGTGATACGCGCACGTCTGGTCTCCTTGTCATCTCTCACATGCGTCCCAAAACGCGGTGGCGAGGACAAAGTTTCCCCCCGTCGGCGCGCGAATTCTGCGACGGAAGCGGCTAAGCCGATCCGCTCGCACGTGCCGCGCCGGGCCCGTGCGCCGTTCGCCCGATATCCGCAGCTCGATGCTGCCCCGGATAGTCGCGGCGGCAGCTACTTGTGCGCGATGGGCTTATCGGTGAACAGGTAGTCCTTGAGCTCGTCGGAAAACTTCGGATCGTTGCGCCGGATCCATTCGAGCAGCATGGCGGCGTGCTCTTTTTCCTCGTCGCGGTTGTGCGCCAGAATGGCTTTGAGGTCCTCGTTCTTGCAGGCATCGGCGCGCTGCTGGTACCAATCGACGGCTTCGAGCTCTTCCATGAGCGAGACGATGGCGCGATGCATGTCGCGTGTCTTATCGCTGAGATCGCCGACTTCCTCGTGCATACCCTCGTTGGCCATGCCGGTGCTCCTCGATCGGTCGTGGTGGTCTTGCGACGGCGCGCCACCTCGCGCGGCGCTGCTCAAAAATCAGTTTACCGCCTCGCGTGCCCGCGCCCAAGCTCGCCAACATGGCGTGGGCTATCGGCCGCACCGGCCGGCGCTCCCGGCGCTGTGGATAGTGTATGGGCGCGGCAGCAGCGACGTCATCGGCAGGGCCTTGCCGGGGTCACACGACGGGTAGCGCGGAGCGTCACCATCCACTAACATTGTCAGTGGATCATGGAGTGGGGCCGCTTCCCGCATCTACAAGGCAGCCATGCTTGATCGGCCGGACGCTCGATCAAGAAGCCTGTCGCGACGCCGCTGTCTGGCTCTATGGTAGGCATGCAACCGGAGGGCTCTTCCCGCAGCCGCGGGCGGGCCGGGGACTGGAAACGACGACGGGAACTGGAATGAAAGATCTCAGCTACATCGCACCGAAAAACCTGAAAGAGGCGATCGGCGCCCTGGTCGCTGCCAAGGGCACCGGCCGGATCCTGGCTGGCGGCACCGACCTGCTGGTGCAGATGCGCGCCGGCATGGTCAACCCCAGCGTCATCGTCGACGTCAAGAAGATCGCCGACATGACCAAGATCGTGGAGGTCCGCGGCGGCTTCCGCATCGGCGCCGCCGTCAGCGGCGCCGAGATCGGCGAGCATCCCAAACTGGGCAAGGTCTGGCCGGGCGTGGTCGAGGCGGTCAACCTGATCGGCTCGACCCAGATCCAGGGCCGTGCCTCGCCGGGTGGCAATCTGTGCAACGCCTCGCCGGCCGCCGATAGCGTGCCGGCGTTAGTCGCGGCCGGCGCCATGGTCACGGTGCAGGGCCCCAAGGGCAAACGCGAAGTGCCGGTCGAGAAGATCCATGCCGGGCCAGGCCGCACGACGCTCGACCGCGGCGAGATCGTGGTCAGCTTCACGCTGCCCAAGCGGCCGCCGGGTTCGGGCGACGCGTATCTGCGGCTGATCCCGCGCACCGAGATGGATATCGCCGTGGTCGGCTGCGGCGTCAGTCTGACGCTCAAGGATGGCGTCTGCACCGCCGCCCGCGTGTCGCTGGGCGCCGTGGCGCCGACCGTGCTGCTGGTCGAGGACGCCGCCCAGGCGCTGATCGGCTCGAAGCTCGACGACAAGGCGCTGGAGGCCGCCGCCGCGGCCTGTCGCGCCGCCTGCAAGCCGATCGACGACAAGCGCGGCACGATCGCCTATCGCACCAAGATCGCCGGTGTCCTGCTGAAGCGGACCGTCGCGATTGCCGCCGAACGCGCCCGAGGGAAGCACTGATCATGTCCAAGATTCACGTCTCCACCACACTCAACGGCGAGCCGGTCGAATTCCTCTGCGACCCGACGCAGACCGTGCTCGACGTTCTGCGTGACCAGCTCGGCCTGACCGGCAGCAAGGAAGGCTGCGCGTCGGGCGACTGCGGCGCCTGCAGCATCACGGTCGATGACCGGCTGGTCTGCAGCTGCCTGATGCTGGCGGCCGAAGCACAGGGCCGGCGCATCGACACCATCGAGGGCATGGCCAAGGGCGATCACCTGCACCCCTTGCAGCAGAAGTTCGTCGAGCTGGCGGCTCTGCAGTGCGGCATCTGCACGCCGGGCTTCCTGGTGGCGGCCAAGGCGCTGCTGGACCGCAATCCGGACCCGACCGAGACCGAGGTCCGCTACTGG
>JAHCJT010000026.1 GCA_026126245.1 Alphaproteobacteria bacterium | reverse complement strand
GTCTGCGCCGCGACAGCTGTCCTTTGTGCGGCGTCGAGGCGTTGTTCCATCTGCTTGAGTCTGGCGCCATAGTCGCGTTCAAGTTTCTTGAGCGCAGCATCGTATTGCTGGCGCATCTGTTGCATCTCGTGACGCAGCCCCTGAATGTCGTCTTCGGCTTTGACCGGACGGACGTCCAGCGATGCCCAAACCAGCGGCAAACCAAGCATCAGATGTCGCGCGAATCGGAATGGGCACGCCGCGCTGCGCGTCGCCACGGCAGCCGCGCTGCTTCGGTGATGAGACATAACGCTTCACTCCTGGCATGTGGATTGGACGTCCCTTCACCATTGGAAGGAACGCGATGACACGATGCTCAGGTGCGAGGCGGCCCTCGTGTGTCGAACAGGAAATGCGCCGGCCAAGCTACACGCAGCCCGGTCGATATCGGTACAACAGACAAGGTGCTCGACGCCGGCACGACCAGCGCGGGAATAAGTGGCAATGCCGCCGCGCTGGCCATGTGCAGCGCCACACAGATCGCGCAATCATCATGCGTAGGCAGCGTCGGCGCGTTGTCGTGCGGTCCGACAGGTGATGCGGATGTGCCGGCGATCGCAAGCATGCGATCGGTCGAGGCGCCGGCAGGGCCCTGAAAATCTTCGGGATGGAAGTGGCCGAAGCCGGCGATGAACTGAATGCACAATGCAAGGATCGCCAGCCATGGTCCGGCCCGCGGTGGGCACCGGTCCCGTGACCTTCGGCAGAGGTCGCGATCCTGCTTCATGTCTTTGTGATCGTCCGGGTTGGCGCTACGCCGAATGCTGTACTCAACCCGACAACCGACGTGGGAGCCGGGCATGATCGTGGTTGGCGGGTTGAAGGCTGTCAATCGAAGAAGATGACTGCCACGGGGTGCCGCGTTAGATTCCTCGCCACGGCGACATGCAGCGAACTGGGAAATCGTCGGCCAGCAGAGGGGATCGCCACGACATCACCAATGATGTGAACTGCCTGTGAGGCGATCAGTTCTTCAGCATCCCGGCGACAAGTGCCGGCACGTTGTGGCGAAACATTTTCTCGTAGCTGTCAGCCGGCCCGCCCGGCCGCGACAGCGCGTCGACGAACAGCGGCGGTCCGACCGAGCCGCCGGCGTCGCGCGCGATCTGTTCGACCAGCTTGGGGTTGCTCATGTTCTCGATGAACACCGCCTTGATGCCTTGGCTGCGGATCTGCCGGATCAGCGCCGCCACGTCGCGGGCCGAGGGCTCCTCGTCGGTGCTGATTCCGATCGGGGCGTGGAATTGCACGCCGTAGGCATGGCCGAAATACTGGAAGGCGTCGTGGCCGGTGATCACCTTTCGCTTGGCCGGCGGCACGCGATCGATCTGCTGTTTCACCCAGGCATCGAGTTCGGCCAGGCGCTTGTCATAGTCGGTGGCACGCTGCCGGTAGGCCGCCGCATTGGCGGGATCGGCCGTGGCCAGCGCCGCGGCGATGGTGCGCACGTAGAGCCGGCCATTGGCGATGTCCTGCCAGCAATGCGGGTCGGCGACACTGCGGGCCGGCCGCTGCGTCTTGCGGGTCGAGAGGCCGGCCTCGGCTTCTTCGCTCATGCGCAGCGTCTGCGCCACGCCCTCGCTGGCCACCACCTGCGTGCCGCTGAACGGGGCGGCGCGCGCCAGCCGCTCGATCCAGCCCTCGAAACCCAGGCCGTTGACCACCAGCACGCGGGCGGCGGCGACGGCTTTGGCGTCGGCCGGTGTCGGCTGATAGGTGTGCGCGTCCTGGTCGGGCCCTACCAGCGTCGTCACCTCGACCTGCGCGCCACCGATCTGGCGCACCATGTCGCCCAGGATCGAGAACGACGCGACGACCTTAAGGCGGGTCTGGGCCTGAGCGACCAGGGCCGGCAGGCCACTGGCCAGCATCGCCACCGAAAGAATGAAGTGCCGCCGCCGCATATCCCGCTCCCCGCCGTCGCGTCACAATTAATGTTATATTATATCATTACAGTCAAGGCTTGGCATCGCCAGCCGACGCCGACGCGTCGCCTCGCCTCAGCTGTCGAAGTCCAGAATCTGCGGGGAATGGCCGGTGGCGGCGAAAAACCGGCCCAGGTCGGCGCCCGACAGGCGGGTGACCATGGTGTTGACCAGGGGATGTGCCCAGACCGCATCGGCCGCCAGCACGGCACGGTCGACGCCCAGCCGCACACGATGGTCGGGATCGTTGATCAGCGCCAGCGGTGTTACCGAGCCCGGCCGAACGCCGAGATGGCGCATCAGCCGCTCGGCGCTGCCGAACGAAACGCGACCGGCGCCCAGCCGCTCGCCGAGCTGCTTGAGGTCGATGACGCGGTGCGCCTCGGCCGTCACCAGCCACATCTCCTCGCGCTTGTTGCGCAGGAACAGGTTCTTGATGTGCAGGCCGCTGTGCAGCACCGGCAGGCGATCGCGCACGGCGTTGGCCTGCTCGACCGTGTAGACGGCCTCGTGCCGCACCGTCTCGCCGGCGATGCCCAGCGCCGAGAGCCGTGCCAGCAGCGCCGCCGGCGTGGTCGGCAGGTCGTTGCCATCGGGATCGGCGGCGGTCGGTTCGGTGGCGGTGCTGGTCATGGCGGCGTCCGGCAAAGGCGCGCTTCCTAGCGGCAGCGCGGCGCCGGAGCAACCGTCTTGCCAAGGGGCGGGAAAGCGGTTATCTCCGCGCCCCTGACGCCACGGCCAGCCGCGGCGTGCCGCGTGGAGCGCGGGCGTAGCTCAGGGGTAGAGCACAACCTTGCCAAGGTTGGGGTCGAGGGTTCGAATCCCTTCGCCCGCTCCAAATTTTTCCTGCCAGGTCCGATTCGCAGCACCGTGATGCCATACGCCGGCTGCGTGCGATGCGGCGCGCGCCTGGCGCGACACGGACATAGACTTGCGTCTTCTGATCATCGGGAGGACGCATGAGCACGCGCGACATGAGCCAGTGGCAGACCGCGATCTGCAAGGTGGTGAGCCGCGATGGCAAGGAAGACATCGTGGTACGTGGCCACCGGCTGAATGACCTGGTGGGCGGCGTTTCGTTTGCCGCCGCGATGTTCCTGATGCTGCAGGGCCGCCTGCCGAGTCCGGCGCAGGCCCGTGTGCTGGACGCGCTGCTGGTCGCGTCCATCGAGCATGGCATCGCGCCGCCGTCGATGATCAGCCGCTGTTTCGCATCGTACGGCACCTCGATCCAGGCCGCGGTCGGCGCCGGCATTCTCGCGTTCGGCGACCGCATGGGCGGGCTCGGCGAGCAACTGGCACAGCTGATGGCGGCGCAGCTGGCGCCGCTGGGAGATCCGGCCCGGATCGACACGGCGCAATTGCACGCCGCGGCGCAGGCGATCGTTGCGGCGGCACGGCGCGACGGCGGCCGGGTGCCGGGGTTCGGCATTCCACTGCACGGCGCCGATCCGCGTGCCCCGAAACTCCTGGCGGTGGCGCGCGATGCCGGCACCCATGGCGCCTATTGCCGGCTCGCCGAACGGATCGAGGCCGAACTGGCGGCGGCGCGCGGCGGCAAGGCGGTCCCCATGAACCTCGACGGCGTTGGCGCGGCGATCGCCCTCGACCTCGGCTTCGACTGGCGGGCCACCCGCCTGTTCCTGTTGACGGCGCGCAGCGTCAGCATGGGCGCGCATTTCCTGGAGGAACAGGCGCAGGACACGACGTGGCGCCATCTGCGCGCCGAGCAGATCGCCTACACCGGGCCGGAGCCGGAGACCCGTCAATCCTGACACGGACTGACACCGACCTTTGCTTGACTGTGCGGCGCCGGCAGACGGCAGAGCCTGTCCCAACCATCGCCGGTCGGCAGGCCCGTGCCACGATGGAGGAGCCCATGGAGCTGATCGTCTTCGCCCGCTTCCATGCCCGTGACGGTGAGGCCGAGTCCGTCGCGTCGGCCATGCGCGACTCGGTGCTGGCGTCGCGTCGGGAGCCCGGTTGCGTGGCCATCGACGGTTATCGTTCGACCCGTGATGCGCGCCTGTTCTACATTCACTCGCGCTGGGTCGACGAAGCGGCATTCGACCTGCACGCCGCGATGCCGCACACCGTGCGCTTTCTCGAGCGCGTGCAGCCGTTGATCGATCATCCGCTGGATGTGACGCGGTCGCGGGCTGTCGACTGGTCGCAGGTCTGAGCGCCGGCCAGCTAAGGTTCAGCCAAGGCCGCATGGGCGACCGCGATCTGCGCCGCCAGGGCGGCGTTGTTTTTCACCAGCGCAATGTTGGCCCGCAGACTGGCGCCGTCGCTCAGGTCGTTGACCCGCGCCAGCAGAAAGGGCGTCAGGTCCTTGCGCGCAACGCCGGCGGCTTCGGCGTCGCGGACGGCAGCGGCAATGCGCGCCTCGATGTCGTCGGCCGCCAGCGCGTCGGCCTCGGAGATCGGATTGGCGATCAGGATGCCGCTCTGCAGGCCCAGGCGACGCTGGGTGGCGATGACCTCGGCGAGAGCTTGCGGCGAGTCGAACCGGCGATCCACCTTGTGGCCGCTGTCGCGGGTGAAGAAGGCGGGAAAGGTGTCGGTGCGATAGCCCAGCACCGGCACGCCCTGCGTCTCCAGCACCTCCAGCGTCTTGCCGATGTCGAGGATCGACTTGGCGCCGGCCGAGACGACAGCCACCGGCGTGCGGCCCAGCTCGATCAGGTCGGCGGAAACATCGAACGTCTCCTCGGCGCCGCGGTGCACGCCGCCGATGCCGCCAGTGGCGAAGATCGCGATGCCGCAGCGCGCGGCGATCCACATCGTCGCCGCCACGGTGGTGCCGGCCGTGGCCCGCGCCGCCACCAGCGCCGCGAGATCCCGGCGCGAGGCCTTGTGCGCGTCGCGCGCCCGCGACAGACGGCGCAGCGTGTCCTCGTCGAGGCCGACGCGAATGCGGCCGTCGACGACGGCGATGGTGGCCGGTACGGCGCCTTCGGCGCGCACGATGCGCTCGACGGCCAGCGCCGTTTCCAGATTGTGCGGCCACGGCATGCCCTGGGCGACGATGCTCGATTCGAGCGCCACCACCGGCCGCCCGTCGGCCAGCGCGGCACGGACCTCCATCGCAAGGTCGATCAGCTCATCGTCACGCCGTTGCATCGGGTCCTGTGGCTAGGCTCGGTTGGCAGGAGACACAGCGCTCACCAGCAGTGCGCACGACGGATGCTCGCCGCATGTGACGCGTCGCGCGATCGGAGGGACACAGCGCCATGCCGACCCGTCCTCGCCCGACCGACCCGGGGCGCCGTCAGCGTGGCCCGCCGCCTTCGACGATGTCGCGGTCGGCCGGCCATTTCAGGCGGTAGGCCAGCTTGATCTCCTTCTGCTCGCCCGCGGCATAGTCCCATGTCCAGCTCATCACGCCGCGCTTGTCGTCGACCACTTTCTCGGTCGGCGCCGTGGTCTGTTGCAGCGTTTCGACTGTGATCGTCGAATCGTTCGACACCGGGATGCGATCCACGACGGTGATCTTCACTGCGAAGGGATGCAGGTTCTTCACCGTCGTCTTGAACTCGCGCAGACTCGTGCGGTTGGAGCCGAGGAAACCCGGCTCCTCGTTGCGGAAGTTGACCGGCACGCGCGTCACCTTCACCCGGTCGTCGGCGCCAAAGGCGAGCGTGACCTTGTCGCCGGGCGCAACCAGCTTCAGCATGCCACGGCCGACAAAGATGCCGTCGCGATGGATCGCGACCTGTCCCGGCAGCAGCGGTGCGTCTTCCTTGTTCACGAACGAGGCTTCAAGGTAGGCGGTCGGATCGAGCACCGGCACGGTCTTCAGCGTCAGTTCGGGCTCCGCCGTCATGGCGGAGATGCGGAATGCCTTGGGCGAGCCGTCAGCCGGAATCGTCACCCGGCCTGGTACGGTGAACGACGCCTGGAAAACACCGGCGTCAAGGTGAGCCTGCTGTTCCTGCGCCGGTTCGCGCGGCGGCGGCGGCGGCGGTGCGGCACGCTTCTCCTCGGCCGTCGTCGGCGCCGGCGCCGGCCGCGGTGCCTGGTCCATCGGCACCCCGCTGGCCGAATCGCGCCGGTATACCGGTGCCCGGAACGCGACGTTCGACGTCGGCAAATCGGGAGCGGCGGTGCCGCGCGCCACGCGCACCGTCGAGACGGCGAGCGTGATGTCGGTCCACGGCTCGCCCGTGCGCTGCACGATCTCGGCGCGGCGCACCAGCTCGATTGCCGCCTTCTTGTCCTTGGCCGCGGTATCGAGCCGAGCGTCGTACAGCGGCCGCCACTGCGCGCCGCCGACGCGATAGGTCAGCGACAGCGCCGCCGATGCCGCGGCCGGCGCCTCGAGCGCGATCGCAACGTCGAACTTGGGCGCGCCCGGCTGCCGTGCCGTCGGTCGCGCCCGCTCCAGGGCGTTGATCTCTTCGTCGAGGCCACGCAGCTCGGCGGCCAGCACGCGCACTTCCTCATTGACCTTGACCAGGGCCTCGCCGACCGCGTTCCAGGCGCCCGGCCATTGCGAGGCGTCCATCGGTTTGGCGTCGTCCGACAGCTTCTCCGGCGTCGCCTCGGCGTAGCGCCGGATCATGGCACGGCGACGTTCGGTCGCTTCCATCCGTGCCGCGGTCACATCGCGGCGCTCCCGCAGCCCCTTGAGTTTGTCTTCGAGGATAGGATCGACCGCGGGCCGCGGGTCGCCGGGCACGCTGCGGACTTCGACCGAGCCGATGGTGAAGGCGACCGTTCCTTCGCCGGCGATACGAAGCGACGCGGCGTCGATCGACGGCGGCAGGCCCTTGACGATCACCGTCGAGCCGCCGGCCGGCAGGTCTATCGTCAGGCGGCGCGTGACGCTGGCGCCATCGGGATACACCGTGACGCTGTCGACGCGCGACGGCGCCACGATGTCGGCGGCTCCGGCCGGCCCGGCGAGAAGGGCGGCGACGGCGGCAATGGCAAGGACGCGCATGGAACCTCCGGTCGAAGGATGCGGGGCGTAGAGGGGCGCCCCCAAGTCCGGCGGCAACGGCCGGCGCGGCTCGCTCGGGGCGTCAGAACAATGGACGTGAGTATTCACTATTGTCGGTCGACTGACAAACACAATCCCATTTGATCTTCTTATACCGTCGATAAGTGCCTGCTGGCGGGCCTGCCGGTGACCCCTGCGGTCGCCTCCCGCGCAGGCCGGACGTTCACAGCTATCATTCCGTCAGCCCGAGAAATCTCCGGCGAATGGCGGCTCCATGTCGCGCGGACTCCCGCTAGGCTCGACGCGACAGGGAGGATCCGATGACCAATCTCGTGAAGCTCGCCATTCTCGACGACTACCAGAATCTGGCGCTGGGCTATGTCGACTGGGACAAGGCCAGAGCGCGCGGCGTCGAGATCACGGTGTTCAACCATCATCTCGGCGGCGTCGATCAGGCGGCGCAGGCCCTGGCACCGTTCGACGCGATCCTGCTGATGCGCGAGCGACAGCCGATGCCCAAGGCGCTGATCGATCGGTTGCCCAACCTGAAGTTCGCGATCCTGACCGGGGCGCGCGCGCCCAGCCTCGATCTGGGCGCCTGCACGGCGCGCGGCATCCCGGTCAGCAACACCGGCACCGGCGGCAGCCAGGCCTCGACCTCGGAACTGGCATGGGCGCTGCTGATGGATGCCGCGCGCTTCGTCAGCAAGTCGGACCGCCTGGTGCGGGCCGGCGGCTGGCACGGCGGCCTGGCGATGGGCACGGTGCTGTCGGGCAAACGACTGGGCGTCATCGGCCTGGGCCGCCTGGGTTCGAAGATGGCGCACTACGCCAAGGCGTTCGACATGGACGTCGTCGCCTGGAGCCAGAACCTGACGGCGGACAAGGCCAGCGCCGGCGGCGCCCGCCTGGTATCCAAGGACGAGCTGCTGTCGACGTCCGATGCCATCTCGATCCATCTCGTGCTGAGCGATCGCACGCGCGGTCTGATCGGCGCCGCCGATCTGGCGCGCATGAAAAAGGGCGCCATCCTGGTCAACACCTCGCGTGGGCCGATCGTCGACGAAGCGGCGTTGATCGCCGCCCTGCGCAGCGGCCAGCTCGGCGCCGCCGGCCTGGACGTCTACGACATCGAGCCACTGCCGCCCGGCCATCCCCTGACGACGATCGAGAACGCCGTGCTGACGCCGCACCTGGGCTATGTCGACGACGCGACGTTCCGGACCTTCTATCGCGACAGCCTGGAGAACCTGCTGGCTTGGCTCGACGGCAAGCCGATTCGCGTCGTCAATCCCGAGGCATTGACGGCACGCTAAGGCGCCGCCCGTTCACGTCGAGGCCCGGAACGCGCGTGCCGGCCGCGTCGAACGCCGCTTGACGTCGTGACCCCGCGCATCACTGTTCGTCGGGGGCGAGCCGCGGGTAGACCAGTCCGGCCAAGATGGCGCCCGCCGCTGGCGCGATCCAGAACAGCCACAGCTGTTGCAGTGCCCAGCCGCCAACAAACACGGCCGGACCGGTGCTGCGCGCCGGGTTCACCGACGTATTCGTCACCGGGATGCTGATCAGGTGAATCAGCGTCAGCGCCAGCCCGATGGCGATGGGCGCAAAGCCGGCGGGCGCCCGCTTGTCGGTGGCGCCCAGGATGATCATCAGGAACATGAACGTCATGATGATCTCGGTGACCAATCCGGACACCAGCCCGTACTTGCCGGGCGAGTGTTCGCCATACCCGTTCGAGGCCAGCCCGCCGCCGATGTCGAAGCCGGCCTTGCCGCTGGCGATCAGATACAAAGCACCCGCGCCGATGACGCCGCCCACCACCTGTGCAACGATATAAGGTACGACCTCGCCGACCGGAAACCGCCGCGCCGTGGCAAGTCCGATGGTGACCGCCGGGTTGAGATGACAGCCCGAAACGTGGCCAATGCCGTAGGCCATCGTCAGCACGGTAAGGCCGAAGGCGAGCGAGACGCCAGCGAGGCCGATTCCGACGTCAGGAAATGCGGCGGCAAGCACCGCGCTGCCGCAACCGCCAAGCACCAACCAGAACGTCCCCAGGCATTCCGCCAGGCACCGGTTTGCCAATGACATCGCGCAAGCTCCCTTCAATCCCGTCAGCCGGTCACCGACTCATGCCGGCGCGTACACGGAAGCCGACTTTGGGCTGCCCGCGAATCTTTGGCATACCGCCGACACCCGCGAAGCGATGCCGCGCGGGCGTCAACAGCCACCGGACGTGGACCCGACTCAGCTGCCCTGGAAGTAGTAGGTGAACACGCCGGACTTGCCGCCGACATCGATCTGGTTGAACTGGCGGCGCACGAAGCCCTGCCCGCACTGGATGTCAGTAATGCGGAAGGCCTTTTCGCTGACGCACATCGGGAATGTTCCCGACCAGTGCGAACTCTGCGACTCGGCGTAGACGTAGTAGTAACGATTGGCCAGCGGCCCGGTCCACAGCGTGATGCACTGCGAGGGATTGAGCTCGTACCAGCCCTGCGACAGGAAGATGTTCTTGCCGTCCTGCTGCTGGCCGGTGGCGGCCGACTTGGCGACCATGATCACCTTGCTGCTCTGATTGCAGGCCCGGATCGCCGTCACGTCGCTGAACTTGCCGCCCTGAGCGTGCGCCGTCGTCACGAACGACAGCATCAGCGCCGCAATGCCGAATGCGGTACCCCAACGCATTTCAACCCCCTCGCCGACTCTGCTCCCGCGGCAACAGTAGCGTCCCGCCGATGCCGCCTCAAGCGGCGACATCCATATCACGTCGTCGTCGGCCGCAGGATACCCGCCTCGAGCCGGGTTGCGATGCGCTCGACGCCGGACTCAAAGGAAAACCGTGACCGCACGATGTCGTTGCCGCGCGCCGCCAGCCGGGCCCGGCGCGCCGGGTCGCGGATCACGGCTTCCAGCGCCGCCGCCAGCGCCGCCGGGTCGGAAGGCGGCACCAGCAGGCCGCTGTCACCGTCGTCGACCAGCTCGGGGATCGCCGAAACGCGCGTGGCGACGCAGGCAACGCCTTGCGATTGCGCTTCCATGAGCACGTTGGGCAACCCGTCGCGGTCGCCGTCGCCGGCGATCTTGCTGGCCAGCACGAAGATGTCGGCCCGGGCATAGGCGTCGAAGACGAACGCCTGCTCGCGCGCGCCATGCCAGTGGCAGCGCTCGGTCAGCCCCAGCCGGTCGGCCTGCGCCTTCAGCGCGCCGCCCAGCGGCCCGCCGCCGATGTGCTCGAACCGCCAGTGCAGATCGCGCGGCAGCAACGCCAGGGCATCGAGCACATCGGCGAAACCCTTCTTCTCGACCCGCCGGCCAACCGACAGGATCACGACCGGATCGGCGGCATCCGAGCCGTCGCGCGAAGGTCGCGCCGCCGGCGGCAGCGGCAGTCGCGACAGGTCCAGCCCGTGGTAGACGAGATCGACCCGATCGGGCGACGGCGCCAGCGCCGCGAGACGGTCGCGGCCGGCGGCGGTGCAGGTGGCCAGCCACCGGCAGTCGGCCAGCTTTTCGGCGATCTCCCAGTCCGGCGTCGTCCAGATGTCCTTGGCATGCGCCGAGCCGCTCCAGCCCAGGCCGCGCATCATGGCCGCGTAGCGCGCGACCGAGGCCGGCGTGTGGAGGAAATGCACGTGCAGCCAGCGGATGTCCGCCGGCAGCTCGCGCGCCAGCACCAGCGCCTGGCCCCAGCGTCGGCCGCGGTTGGGCGTCGGATCGCGCCGCCAGTCGCGCAGCCATTGCGCCCGGGCGGCGCGATAGCCCGGCAGACGGCGCGCCGCCCACCAGCCGCGCAACACGCGCAGCGGTTCCTGGTACAGGTACTCCGGCAGATAGCTGACCGCGGCGCGGATGCGGTCATGCACCGGGTGGCGCTTGTCTTCCGTCGGATGGCGCAGCGACACCAACAGCAGTCGCAGGCCGTGGTGTTCCAGCCCCTCGATTTCCTGGGCGATGAAGGTTTCGGAGAGCCGCGGATAGCCCTTGAGCACGACCGCCAGCGGCACGCCCGTGACGTCCGCCGCCGTCGACGGCGGTTCGCCGCCCCGCTCTCGCGCGGGCGGCGGCGGCACAGCCACGGTCACGCGACGCTGCGCCGCTGTGTCGGAACGGGTTCGTACGGCACGGGCTCGGACATCGGCCCGACGAGCACGCCGTCGTCGGGCGTGACCACCGACACCGGCCGCCGCAAGGGCCGCTTCAGATGCTTGGCCACCAGGCGCCCGACGTTGGGCAGGCCATCCAGCAGGCCGGGGATGATCGCGTCGGACGGCACGCCCTGCTGAGGCAGCTGCCGCAAGGCGGTCGCCATGACGGCGGGATCGCGCCGGCCGTCGTCGGGCAGCATCTCCAGCAGTTTCTGCTGGCGCGCGCTCTGGGCGCGGATGAACTGCTCCAGCCGCGGCCGCGTACGTGGCACGATCAGCGCCTTCTTGTCGAAGCTCAGGATCTCGCAGAACGTGTTGTAGCCGCCCATCGCCACGACGCCGGCGGCGCTGGCCATCAGCGGTCCCAGATTGGTCTCGAAAGTCAGCGTGCGAATGCCCGACAGGCGGGCGGCGCGTTGCCGGAAGCCTTCGCGCACCTCCGGTGCCATGAACGGCCCGAAGACGATGACCGCAGCATAGGGAATCTTGTTGTCGTGCTCGTAGGCGCGCAGAACCCAGTCGACCAGTGGCTCACCATCGCCGCCGCCGCCGGCCGTGACCAGGATGTACGGCCGCTCCAGCCCGCGCACCACCGCCGGCAAACCCGACTCGGTCGGCAGGTCGCGCCGCAGGTAGCCGGTGTAGACCATCTTGCGCTTGACGCTCTTGGAGAGCGCGATGCCGGCCAGCGGGTCGTTGAGCTGCGGCAGACCGTAGATCCAGATGTCGTCATACAGATCGCGCAGCGCCGGCAGCACGTTCTTGCGTTTCCACTCCGGCGCCAGCAGCGCCGGCTCGTCCATGACGTCGCGCAGGCCCAGCACCAGCGGCGTGCCGCGCGCCTTCAGCAGACGCAGCGTCTCGGCGACCTCGCCGCGCAAGCCAAGCGGTTCCTTGTCGACGATGAAAATATCGGGCTGGAAGATTTCGGCGGTCTGGCGGATCAGCGCCGCGCGCATCTCCAGCGTGCGCTCGATACCGATATTGAGATTGAGGGCCTGGTATTCGCCGTCCTGCCGCTTCACGACACCGGGTACGCGCACGAAGTCGACGCGCGCCTTGAAATCGAAACTGCCGATGATCGGCGAGCCCGACAGGATCAGCACCGACAAATCGTCGTCGGCGCCAACCAGGGCGTTGGCAATCGTACGGCAACGGCTCAAATGGCCGAGTCCGAAGCTGTCGTGGCTGTAAATCAGCACACGCTTGGCCCGGTCGGTTCCGGTCATGCGCAAGTTCTCCCCCGACCTGCCGAGCCCCCCAACCCAGTCTGACGGCCGGTATCGGGACGCGACTATGACATGGACATTTGCAGGATGGCGACCAAAAAAGCGGCATTCATCGCATTTTTAGTCTTGACATCAATGGGTTACGGCCTCGGGTCGGAGGCGAGGCCAGTCGCCGGAGGCAAGTCCGGCCGATGCATCCCGTTGTCGCCGATATGGTTGGCCCGGGCCCCGGCGGCAAGCCGTGGCGGCTATTCCGCCGCGCGCCGCACCGCCGCGGTGCCCGACGCCGACTGGCGCAGCGAGGTCATGGCGGCTTGCACGCCGCCTGCACTATGCGGGACGCCCGCCAGTGCCAAACCCATTTCGACCCCGCCGAGCGTCCCGACCAGGGTCAGGTCGTTGAAGTCGCCGAGATGGCCGATACGGAACACCTTGCCGGCAACCTTGCTCAGGCCTTGCCCGAGCGACATGTTGAAATGTTGCAGGACGACTTTTCGAAACGCGTCAGCGTCGTGGCCGGCCGGCATCAGCACGGCCGTCAGTGAATTGCTGTATTCGGCCGGGCTGGCGCAGAGCAGTTCCAGTCCCCAGGCGCGCACCGCCGCACGGGTCGCCTCGGCGTGCCGCGCGTGGCGGGCGAACACGGCGCTCAGCCCTTCTTCCATCAACAGGTCGATGGCCTCCGCCAGACCGTAGAGCAGGTTGGTGGCAGGCGTGAACGGGAACCAGCCGTTGGCGTTGGCCGCCAGCATCTCGTCCCAGGCCCAGTAGGATTTCGCCAGCCGGGCGCTCTTCGCCGCCGCCAGCGCCTTGTCGCTGATGGCGTTGAACGACAGGCCCGGCGGCAGCATCAGGCCTTTCTGCGACCCTGCCACCGTGACATCGACGCCCCAGGCATCGTGGCGGTAGTCGATCGAGCCCAGCGACGAGATCGTGTCGACCATCAGCAGCGCCGGATGGCCGGCCGCGTCAATCGCCCGGCGCACCGCGGCGATGTCCGAGGTGACGCCAGTTGAGGTCTCGTTGTGCACGACGCAGACCGCCTTCAGGGCATGGCCCTTGTCGTCGCGCAGCCGCGCCTCGACTGCGGCCGCGTCAACGCCATGGCGCCAGTCGCCGGCGATAAATTCCGGCTTCAGGCCCAGGCGTTCGGCCAGCTTCTTCCAAAGGGTGGCGAAATGGCCGGTCTCGACCATCAGCACCGCGTCGCCCGGCGACAGCGTGTTGACCAGGGCCGCTTCCCAGGCGCCGGTGCCCGACGACGGGTAGATGACCACCGGCCCCTTGGTCTGGAAGACCGGCTTCAGGCCGGCGAGGACCTGCTTGGCCAGTGCCTGGAACTCCGGCCCGCGATGGTCGATGGTCGGATGGTCCATGGCCCGCAGGATCCGGTCGGGCACGTTGGTCGGGCCCGGGATCTGCAGGAAATGCCGGCCGCTGGGATGTGCGTTGAGCCGTACCATGGGCGTTCTCCGTGTCGGACGGACCGTGTGCGGCGTCGGATGACGGCTGACCACCGTCGTGGCGGACCGACGGCTCACTCTATACGGGCGCCGACCGTCGGGAAACGGCGCCGGACCGACGCGATGCGCACATCAGTGCTGACCGGCCGGACCGGACATCGGCCGCTGCCGTGGCCGCTCCCCGATAGGGCCGCCGCAAACCGGGGCACCGCGCCGTAGTCAGCGACGTCGCTCCCGACAAGAGGGCGGCGCGGTATGCCATGCAGAGCGCAGACGCGCGGCATATCCCTTGAAATCGTCGGGACACCCCCCAATTCCTGGACATCCGAAGTTTGAGCGTGCAGGCGGCCGGACAGATCCTGTTCGGCCCAAGGGGAAGTCTTGCCTGCGACGCGCCAGGACAAGGGGAAGACGATCATGCTGCTCTCGGATGCTTTCGAATCACTGTTCAACTTCCAGAAGGCGCTGGACTCGTTCCGCGCCAGCAACTGGCTGGACTCGAGCCTCAGCAGCGGCGGTCCCTATCCGCCGGTCAATGTGTTCCGCAAGGGCGACGATTTCGTGGTGCTGATGGAACTGCCCGGCATGAACAAGGCGGACCTCGACATCCGCGTGAAGGGCAAGACGATCCATATCGCCGGCACAAAATCGGCTGACTACGCGGCCACTGCCAGCGTGCACCGCCGCGAGCGGCTGGCCGGCCGGTTCGATCGCGCCGTTACCGTGCCGGTCGAGATCGACGCCGAGAAGGTCAACGCCGAGTACAGCAACGGCATGTTGGCGCTGTTCCTGCCGCGCGCCGAGCGCGACAAGCCGCGCCTGATCAAGGTGGCATGAACCATTGGGCGACAGACATCCTTTCGCAGGGAGACAACGATGACAACGGCGCAAGAGCTTGCGGTGCAACCCAAGAAGGAACTGGCTTCCAAGGATGAGAAGACGGTTCCGGCGCGGTATTTCGTGCCCAGCACCGACATCTATGAGACCGAAGACGCGCTCACGCTGGTGATGGAGATCCCCGGCGTCGAGAAGCAGGACATCAGCGTCAATCTCGAGAACGACGTGCTGCAGGTCGAGGCCAAGATCGACTTCGCCAAGTACGAGGGCCTCGAGCCGGTCTACGCCGAATACAACGTCGGCCACTTCGCGCGATCCTTCGCGCTGTCCAACAAGATCGACCAGAACGGCATCAGCGCCGACCTGAAGGACGGCGTGCTGACGCTGACCCTGAAGAAGGCCAAGCAGGCCGTTGCGCGGCGCATCGCGGTCGGCTGAACCGGCACCTGGTCATGCCGCCGGCGCGGCGCGTCCGCTCTTGACCGCGGCGCGCCGCAAGCGCACAGGCGTTTGCCGGTGATGCGGCGTGCCCGGTTGCGCTGGGTCAAGGCGGCGGATGCGCCGCCGCCCATATCTGGCCCCGGCATCGCGGCGGGAGGGGCAACGTGGCGCGGATCGCGATCATCGTCGGACACGCACGGCGCGACACCTTCTGCGAGACGCTGGCGGGTGCCTACAAGCGCGGTGCCGAGGCTGGCGGCCATACGGCCGATCTGTTCGTGCTGTCGCGCATGAGCTTCGATCCGATCCTGCACGAGGGCTTCAGCAAGGAGCAGAAACTCGAGCCCGACCTGCAGGCGGCGCAGGACGCCATCGGCCGCGCCGACCATCTGGTGCTGGTCTTCCCGCTCTGGATGGGCACGCTGCCGGCCATCCTCAAGGGCTTCATCGAACGCGTCTTCCAGCCCGGCTTCGCCATGGACCGCGCCGAGAGCGACACCGGCTACACGCCACGGCTGAAGGGCAAGTCGGCGCGCATCATCATGACCATGGGCATGCCGGCGCTGGTCTATCGCTGGTGGTACGGTGGCCACGCGCTGAAGATGCTCAAGCGCAATATCCTGCATTTCGTCGGCATCGCGCCCGTCCGCACCTCGGTGTTCGGCATGGTCGCCACGGTGTCCGACGCCATGCGCAAACACTGGATCGACAAGGTCGAGGCCATGGGCCGCGCGGCGCGCTGAGCCCGTGCCGGAAGACCCGCCGTACCGCCGGCGTCAAGGCAGCCTTGCGCGTTGCCGGCCGGCCGGCGGTTCTGCCGCAGCCGATCGATGCTACAGTCCGGCGTTTCATGCCACGAGGAAACGCCATGGCCAAACCACTGCCCTCCGCCCGCGACCGCATCGGCGCCGTCGCCCCCAAACTGGTCGACCTGACCGAGAAGGTCCTGTTCGGCGACGTCTGGGAGCGTCCCGGCCTGTCCAAGCGCGACCGCAGCCTGATCACCTGTGCCGCGCTGGTGGCGTTGAACCGGACCGAACAGCTGCGCGGTCATCTGGTGCGCGCCGAGACCAACGGCGTGAAGCGCGACGAACTCATCGAGATGATCACCCATCTGGCATTCTATTCGGGCTGGCCGACGGCAATGTCTGCGGCCACGGTCGCCAAGGGCGTCTTCGAGGAGGCATGAGGCGCGCGCCCCTCACGCGCCCGGCGTCCGTCCCGACGGATGCCGCGAGCATCTCGTGACCGTCATGTGCGCCGGGCTCAGCGGAGATTCCGCGCGCCGCTCGTCACGATGGTCTGACTTCCTGCTGTTGGAGATTTTTCCATGCCCGCACCGCTGACGCCGCCCGCCACCATCGCCTTCATCGGCCTGGGCATGATGGGCAAGCCGATGGCCGGCCATCTGATGGCGGCCGGCTACCGGCTGCGCGTCTACGACGCCTCGCAGCAGGCGCTGTCCGACTTCGTCGGCGCCCATCCGGCGGCGCTGGCCACGGCCTCGGCCAAGGCGGCGGCGGAAGGCGCCGACGCGCTGATCACCATGCTGCCCGACGGCAAGGTGGTGCGGCATGCCGTGCTCGACGGCCCCGACGGCGCCGCGTCCGGCATGACCCGCGGCACCATCGTGATCGACATGTCCTCGAGCGCGCCGCTGGGCACGCGCGCGCTGGGCAGCGACCTGGCGGCGCGCGGCCTGTCGCTGATCGACGCGCCGGTCTCGGGCGGCGTGCGCCGGGCCCTCGACGCGTCGCTGGCCATCATGGCCGGCGGCGACGCCGCCGACGTCGAGCAGTGCAAACCGCTGCTGCTGGCGATGGGCAAGTCGGTGTTCCACACCGGCGCCATCGGCTCGGGCCACGCGGTGAAGGCGCTGAACAACTACCTGTCGGCCACCAGCCTGCTGTCGATGTGCGAGGCGCTGATCGTCGGCGAGAAGTTCGGCCTCGATGCCGGCGACCTGGTCGACATCTTCAACAGCTCCAGCGGCATGAGCAACAGCACCCAGGTCAAGGCCAAGCCGTTCGTCATCCCGCGCAACTACGCCGCCGGTTTCGCGCTGGCGCTGATGTCCAAGGATCTCAAGACCGCCGCCGAGCTGGCCGACCAGATGGGCGTGCGGGCGGAAACCATGCACGACATGGCCGAGGTCTGGACCGAGGCGATGCACAAGCTGGGCAAGGACACCGACCACACGGCGATCTTCAAATACCTGCAGGAACAGGCCTAGGCTGCGAACCCCCGACTGCAACGGACCGCATCGGGCGGACGCGGTTCCATGCTAGGCTGAGCTGCCGGTCGGCAGCGGCGCGACGGTACGCTGTTCGACGGCACGCGGGGTCCGACCTTGCGCGTTCGAGGAACGCCCAGATGCTTGTCAAACCCGAAGCCGCCTGCTTTCTGATCGCCGATATCTCCGGCTACACCAGCTTCCTGGCCGGTGTCGAACTCGATCACGCGCACGATATCATCGCCGACGTCATGGACACCGTTGTCCGGCGCCTGCGCCCGCCATTCCGGCTCGCCAAGTTCGAAGGCGACGCGGCATTCCTCTACGCGGCGGCCGACAAGCTCGACGGGTCCGTCCTCCAGGATGCCATCGAGTCGGCCTACTTCGCCTTCCGCCGACGGCTTCGCGATATCAAGCAGGCGTCTTCCTGCGAGTGCAATGCCTGCAGCCGGATGCAGGACCTCGACCTCAAGTTCGTCAGCCACCATGGCGAGTTCGTCAGGCAGAGGATGGCCGGACGTGCGGAACTCGCCGGTCGCGACGTCATCGTGGTTCATCGTCTGCTGAAAAACGCGGTCGGCGAGCGTTTGGGCGGACACGCCTATGCAATGTATACCGATGCCTGCGTCCAGGCGACGGGCATCGAGCCGGTGGCGCAAAGACTGCTCGAGCATCGGGAGGCGATCGACATCATCGGCGACGTGACCTGCCGGGTGCGCGACCTGGAGGTGGCATGGACGCAGGAAAATGACCGCCGGCGAAACGAAGTAAGCCGCGACAAGGCGTTCAGCGTGATCGAGTTCGACTTTGCCGCGCCGCGCCCGATGGTATGGGAGTATTTCACCGTGCCCGGCCTGCGGCCCAAATGGCGCGGCGCCGACAGCGTGCGCGAGGCGTCGGACAGCGGCCGGCGCGGCGCCGGCACCGTCAACCACTGCATGCATGGCGCGCACGCGATCATCGAGGAGGTGATCGACTGGCGCCCGTTCGACTATCTGACGCTGACCACGCTGTTGCCCATGCCGGCCGCGCCGAAGGTGCTGATGACCTACGCGTTCTCCGATAACGCCGGCGCCGATGGCGGCACGCATGTCGAGATTCGCGTCGCCAAACCCAAGCCGAAGGACAGGGCGTTCCTCGAGCACGTTAGCGCGGAGTTTGCGAAGACCATCACAAGTGAAGCCGAGGTCCTTCGGCAGTTGCTCGCGGGAGCGATGGCAAACCCGGCGGCGGTCGACGAACCGGCCCTGCCCGAACCGGCGGCCCGTTTCCTCACCCAACCCGTCACCAGCGCCTGATCTGGCACGCGAGCAAAGGAGAGTCCCTTCATGACGCGCGAGGAATTTCCCGACGGCACCGAAATCGCCAAATGGTACGTGCGCACGGTGAAGACCGGACCATTCGTGTTCGTGGCCGGCACCACGTCGCTGGACAGCAAGGGCAAGGTGCGTGGCAGGGACGCCGGAGCACAGACGCGCGTCACCATGGGCAAGATCGCCAGAGCGCTGCGCCAGGCCGGCGCGAAGATGGACCATGTGACGCGGCTGACGATCTACTGCACCGACATGCGCGATGGCGGCGCCATCACCGCCGAGCTGGCGCGCTGGTTCAAGAAATCGCGCTGCGCGTCGGCGCTGATCGGCGTCACGGCGCTCGCCGTTCCCGGCCTGCTGGTCGAAATCGAGGCCACCGCCGTCGTCACTGAGTGACGACAGGCGGCCGTCACCTGCGTTCTGACAGGGTTGCGCCTGCCGCAACCGGCGTCAATTGACTCACTTCCTGCCCGCTGCGACCGTTTGCCTTCAAAGACAGATGGGGAAACGGCATGGCGGTAGCGTGGTCGGACAAGCAGCTCGATGTCGCGGGCGGGAAGCTGCATCTGTCGCGCGGCGGCAGCGGCAAGCCGCTGATGGTCCTGCACCACGACATCGGCACTCTCGACCGCCTGCCGTTCTACGACGTGCTGGCACAACGCTTCGACGTGCTGGTGCCGCACCACCCCGGCTACGGCAGGTCGGAGCGGCCGCAATGGCTGCGCAGCGTGCGCGACGTGGCCGTGATGTACCGTGCGCTGCTGGCCGAACTGGGGATCGCGCAGGCGTCGCTGCTCGGCCTCGGCTTCGGTGGCTGGATCGCGGCCGAGATGGCGACCATGGCGCCACGCGATCTGGGCAGGCTGGTGCTGGTCGGCGCCATGGGCGTCAAGCCGCCCGAAGGCGACATCCTCGACCAGGCGCTGTTGAGCTACATCGACTACGCGAAATCGGGCTTCCACAGCGCCGAGGGGTTCGCCGCCGTCTACGGCGCCGAGCCCAGCACCGACCAGCTCGAGCAATGGGACATCTGCCGCGAGATGAGCTTCCGCATCGCCTGGAAGCCCTACATGTACAGCCAGACCCTGCCGCACCTGCTGGGCGGCGTGCGCGCGCCGACCCTGGTGGTATGGGGCGACGACGACAAGGTCGTGCCACTAAGCGCCGGTCGCGTGTACGCCGCGGCGCTGCCCGGCGCGCATCTGGAGATCGTCAAGGCGTGTGGCCACTGCGTCGACATGGAGCAGCCCGAGGCACTGGCCAAGCTGGTCACGTCGTTTGTGGACGCGGCGTGATGCCCACGGCGCCGACGCGACGAGTGCCGCCGCCGCCAGGGGGCCCCTGTCGCTACGGGCGCGACGCGAACTCTGTCTGCCCGCGACGCGCCGCGCCCGCCCTTCAAGAACGTCCTCGCCGCGGCCGCGCTAGCGGCGGCATTGGAACCCTGCGACCGCCCGCACCGGCCACCGGAGGCCCGCCATGCACCTGATGTACTTCACCGAGCAGCCGATGTCGGCCTATTCCTCGGCCGAAGGGTTGAAGTTCGGCGCCACGGCGCTGGTGTTCTCCAACAAGCACTTCGATCCGGTGGCCGGCAGCCGGCTGTACAACGAGTATCTCGAGCAATACATCCACGCCGAGGATACCGGCTTCGACGGCATCATGCTGAACGAGCATCACAATGCACCGTTCTGCATGCAGGCCAAGGCCAACATCTTCGCCTCGGTGCTGGCCGGCGTCACCAAGCGGGTCAAGCTGGTGATGCTGGGCAATCCGCTGCCGCTGGCCGAGAACCCGGTACGCCTGGCCGAAGAACTGGCGATGATCGATATGATCTCCAAGGGCCGCCTGGTGTCGGGCTTCGTGCGCGGCGGCGGCCAGGAGCAGCTCGCGACCGGTGTCAACCCGGCCTACAACCGCGAACGCTTCGAGGAGGCGCACGAACTGATCGTCAAGGCGTGGACGCAGCCCGGGCCGTTCCGCTGGGAGGGCACGCACTACCAGCACCGTGTCGTCAATCCCTGGGCGGTGCCGCTGCAGAAGCCCTATCCGCGCGTGTGGGTTCCCGGCGTGGTCAGCCGCGAGACCATCGTCTGGGCGGCCAAGCAGCGCTACCCCTACATCGCGCTCAACACGTCGATCGAGGCGACCAAGAAGATCTGGGAGACCTACGATCAGGCGGCGGCCGAAGCCGGCTACACCGCCGGACCGGAGAACCGCGGCTACCTGCAGCGCGTGCACGTCGCCGAAACCGAGGAGAAGGCGATCGAGAACGCCCGCCAGTTCATGTGGATGCAGGGCGAATTCACCGGTCTGGCGCACCCGGTGTGGAGCAGCCCGTCCGGCTATTTCTCGCCCAGCCAGCGGCGCGCCTTCGTCGAGTTCGCCTCCGGCCGCGCCACGAGTCCGCGCGGTCGGCCCGACTTCGAGCAGCAGATGAAGGACCTGCAGATCATCGCCGGCACGCCCAAGACGGTGATCCCCAAGCTGCGGCGGATTCTCGAGGAGACGCGGCCCGGCATCATGGCGCTGTGGGCCAACGACGGCGCCGTGTCGCACCAGGACTCGATGACCTGCATCCGGCTGCTGGCCCAGGAAGTCCTGCCGGCGCTGCGCGAAACCGGCCAGAAGCTGGGACTGAACAGCCCGTTCGACTGTGATGCGCCGGTCAGCATCGCCTACTCCAAGGACCTGCGGCAGGCGGCGGCGGAGTAGCGCCGCCTGAGGCCAGCGCAGGCCTCAGCCATGCCGGGCGGCGCAAGACGTCCCGCGCCGGCCGCTCGCGGGCGTTGGACGCGAAACGACAGCAAGAAGGAATGCGCCTGACCGTGTCGACCACCGTTTCAGTTGCCGGCGTCACACTGCAACTCGAGGATCGCGGCAGCGGCCGCCCGCTGTTGTTTCTGCACGCCGGCGAGGGTCTGGCGCCTGAGCGGCCGTGGCTCGACCTGCTGGCGCGACGCTGCCGCGTCATCGCCCCCTGGCACCCCGGCTACGGCACGTCCGAGCTGCCGGCCTGGCTGAACAGCGTCGATGATCTCGCCTACCTCTATCTCGATCTCGCCGCCCAGCTTGACCTCAAGGATGCGGTGCTGGTCGGCGCCTGCTTCGGCGGCTGGATTGCGGCCGAGATGGCGGTGCGCGACCCGCGGCGCTTCGGCCGGCTGGCGCTGGTTGATCCGTTGGGCATCAAGCTGGGCGGCGTGCACGACCGCGACATCGCCGACATGCACGGCATGGCGCGCGCCGACTATCTCAAGCTCGCCTGGGCCAATCCGGCCAAGGGCGCAGTCGACTACACCGCGATGGCCGAAACCGAAATTGCCGCCCAGGTGCGCGGACGCGACGCCTTCGCCTTGTTCGGCTGGAAGCCCTACATGCACAATCCGCGGCTGAAGCGCTGGCTGCACCGCATCGACCTGCCGACGCTGCTGTTGTGGGGCGAGGCGGACGGTATCGTCACGCCGAGCTATGGCGCGGGCTGGCGCGACGCCATTCCCGGCGCGCGGCTGGAGGTCATTGCCGGGGCGGGCCATTTCCCGCACTGGGAACAGCCCGAGCGGTTCGTCGAGGCGCTCGGCGCCTTCGTGGCCGGCAATCGCTAGGGCGGGAGGAACGACCGATGCGCGTCTGGTACTTCTCGGAGATGGCGTACCACCCGGCCTGGGAGGAAGGCCTCAGCCGCGGCTCGCTGCGCGTCGTACTGCCCAATCGGAACTTCGATCCGCAGGTCGGCCACGGCCTGCTGAACCGCTACCTCGACGAGTTCGGGCTGTGCGACGAGGTCGGGCTGGACATCATGGTCAATGAGCATCACAGCACCGCCACCTGCCTGACGGTGTCGGTGTCGATGGCGCTGGCCATCCTGGCGCGCGAGACCAGGAAGGCGCGGCTGCTGTCGCTGGGCACGCCGATTGCCAACCGGCCCGATCCGGTGCGGGTGGCCGAGGAGATGGCCTGGCTCGACGTGCTCTCGGGCGGCCGGCTGGAGATGGGCCTGGTCAAGGGCGCGCCTTACGAGATCGCGCCGGCCAACAGCAATCCCGCACGGCTGATGCGGCGCTACTGGGAAGCGCACGACCTGATCCTCAAGGCGATGTCGACCACCGACGGGCCGTTCAACTGGGAGGGCGAGTTCTTCCACTATCGCAACGTCAACATCTGGCCGCGACCGCTGCAGCAGCCGACGCCGCCGGTGTGGATGACAGGACTGAGCGTCGAGACCGGCCGCATGGCGGCCGAGCGCGGTCATGTCATCGGCACGCTGCTGTCCGGCGCCATCGCCAAGCCGATGTTCGACGCCTACCGCAAGCGGGCCCAGGAACTGGGCTGGACGGCAGGACCGGACCGTTTCGCCTATGCCGCCGTTGTCGGCGTCGGCGAGACGCGCGAAGAGGGCTATCGCCGCGCCGACCTGGCGGCCGGCTACGTCCGTACCGCGCCGGTGGTGTACGAGCCGTTCACCAACCCGCCCGGCTATAATTCGGTCGGTGCCAACGTCGCCATGCTCAAGGCCGGCCCCAAGGGCGGCTTCGTGGTCGACCGGCATGGCAATCCGGTCGATCACCGCACGGCAACGGTTGAGCAGTTCATGGCCGCCGACACCGTGTTCGCCGGCACGCCCGACGACGTCTACAACCAGATTCGCGCCTTCAACGAACGTATCGGCGGCTTCGGCCACCTGCTGTTCTTTGGCCAGGGCGGCTTCCTCGACCACAAGGACACGGTGGCCAACATCACCCTGTTCGGCCGGGAAGTGATGCCGCGCCTGCGCGAGCTGAGCCCAGCGCCAGGCACGAGCGCGACGGCAGCCGCAGAGTAGGCGCGGCCCCGGCGGCCGCCCCGGGGTACGCTCGTTTCAGTTGGCCGCCGGTCCGTCAGGCCGCGCGCTGTGCCGGCTGCAGGGCGCGGCTGGCCGGCGCCTGCTCGAGCATCGTGGCGTGGCGGGCGGCGTAGAAATCGGCGAGTTGCAGCAGGGCGTGCGCACAGTCGCCGGTGAACGACGAGCCGTGCATCAGCCCCAGCGTCTTGGGCTGCAGCGTGGCCAGACCGCGGATCGTGGGCGCGGTCAGGGGCGTGATTGCCGCCGACTGGAACGCGGCCTCGGCTTCCGTCGCCGGACCGACAATGTCGCTGCCGGTCAGCGCCGGACCGTTGCCGAGATGAGTGAAGAGATCGCCGCACAGCAGGGTCTGGGTGGTCTCCTCGAAAACAATGCCGGCTTCCCAGCCGTGCGGCACGTGCGGCGTATCGATATAGCGAATCCGCTTTCCGCCGAGATCGATCACGGTGCCGTCCGCCAGGGGATGCGGCGCGCGATCGGCAAGATCGTTGAGCGAGACCATGCAGGCGGTCATGCCGTGCGCGACCTGCGCCTGCGGCGCCGCCGCCAGCCACTGGTTCATGGCGCCGCACTCGTCGGCCTCGACGTGGCCGAAGCTGATCCAGCGCAGGCGGTCGAGCGGCATGATCCGGCCGGCCGCGGCGGCGACCTCGGCGAACATGGCGCGCGGACCACAGTGGAACAGCAGCGGCTCGGCGGCATCGACGACGAACTGATTGAAGGTGAAGCCGGCCGGCGCGGCGATGTCTGGCACGAACGTCGAGATCCGGTAGATGCCGGCCGCGATTTCGCTGGTCGTTGTGGTCATGGCCTCTTGCCTTTCGTTGCTGGATGATTGCCCGGTACCTGTCGTTGCGCATCCTGGTCGAGCCAGGCACCGACGACGTCGGTGATGAGCGCCGCCGCCTGCGACGTGCCGAGACCCGCCTTCACGAGACGACCATGGACGTCGAAATCCAGCAGTGCTTCCAGAGCCATCTCGGTGCGCCGCGCCGGGCGCCCCGGACGCAGGGCTTCATGAATGAGCGCGCCGTAGACGTGCTCCCAGTCGTCCATCGCCTCCTGCAACGCCCTGATCCGGTCGCGATCGGCGCGCGCCCGGGCGATGCCGGGACAGCGTTCATAGAAGGCGAACAGCTCCTGCACGAGGCGGGCGAGCCGGTCCCGGACAGACGCGAGCCCGGCGAAGATCGCCATCGTCGGCGGTGACGCCATGTCGAACGTGTGCGCGCCACAGGCGCGCACGATGTCGTCGTAGCTGGGAAAGTGATGGTAGACGGTCCCGAGGCCGACGTCGGCGCGTTCGGCAATCTGCTTCATCGTTGTCGCGGCAATCCCGTGCGCCATGTGCAGGTCGTACGTCGCCTCGACGATGCGCCGGCGGGTTTCGTCGGCCGCCTTGGCGCGCTTGCCCATCGTGTAGCGACGCGGTGCCATGGAAGTTCCATATTGATTGATCGATCTGTCAATTAAATTATCCGTCGGCGCAACGCCTGTCAACCCGCCCGTGGGTGGCCGAATGCCGGTCGGTGTCGTGCGCCCTACCAGAACAGGCCACGGCGGCCGCTGGGGCTGACGTTCACCACCGGCGGATCGAGCCGCACGTACAGGCGCTTGTTGATGCGGCCCTTGTTCTCGGTGCGGAAGATCGAGAAGCGGCCGACCTGCGAAGTCAGCGGCACGTGCGTGCCGCCGCAGGCCTGGACGTCGAAGCCCTCGATTTCCACCACGCGCACCCGGCCGTCGATCACCGGCGGTCTGACCTCCAGCGTGCGCAACAGCTCCTCGCGCTGGCGGAACTCGTCCTCGGCGATGGTGTACGACCGCAGCGGCCGGTTGCCGTCGAGCACGATGTTGACCTTGCGCTCCAGTTCGGCGCACAGCGCGCTGCTGAACCCCTCCCACTTGAAATCGATGCGCGAATAGTCGACGCCGATCTGCACGCCGGTGATCCAGGCGCCGTAGTCGCGCAACGCGATGGTGTTCAGCACGTGCAGCACGGTGTGGTAGCGCGCCAGCACCAGCCGTCGCTCGCGATCGACGCTCAGTTTCACCTTGCGGCCGACGCAGTCGGCGGGCGGCGGCGCGGCGCACACGTGCCAGAGAACGCCGTCGACGTCGGTCTTGATGCCCGTGACGTCGAGCGTCGAACCATCGCCAAATGCGATGCGCCCCTGGTCCGAGGGTTGGCCGCCGCCGCCGGGATAGAAGCACGTCTGGTCGACCGCGACGCAATCGTCGTGTCGCGCCACGACTTTGGCCTCGACATCATAGAGATGGTCGTCGTGCAGATAGAGCCGGGTGGTGGCAGCTGGCGCCATGGTTCAGGATTATCGTCGTTCACGAGCCCTCCGACATCATCGGAGGTCATCACAATGGTGATGGTCCACGCCTACATCGAAGTCACGACAATGACGCAGGGCCTCGATTTCTATTGCGGCGGAATGGGATTGTCGCTGTTGCGCCGCTACCGCCCGACATGGGTGGAGCTCGCGGGCGCCAACCTGCCGGTCTTCCTCCTCTCGGATCGTCCGCCAGAGGCTGATCTAGGCAGTACGAGCGCCGCGCGCAACTACCGGCGCCACTGGACGCCGGTGCACCTGGATTTCGTCGTGACCGACCTCGACTCAATGGTCGCACGCCTCGTCGAACGCGGCGCCACGCTCGACCGCAGCATCAAGGCCCGTGAGGACGGCAGGATCGCCAACATGGCCGATCCCTTCGGCAACGGCTTCGACCTGATTGAATTTTCCGGTGCCGGCTATGATCTCGTGGCACGATAACGTGCTCTCATCCCCCGCGAGGAGGAAAGCGCAATGATCGACCATTCGGCGCGACACTATGCAGCCAGAACGCACGAGAAGATGCGCGAGGTCCTCATGGACCCCGCCGCGCCGGGACCGGCCGTGCACTACCACATGACGCGCGGCGGCTCTGCGCAGCGCAACGTCACCTGCTGGGAGCCGGGCACGGTCGGCGGCGAGTACATCAAGACTTACGGCCATTATCACGTGGGCGATCTTGACGAGACCTACTGGATCCTGCTGGGCGAGGGCGTCGCCATCATTCAAAAGCGTGCCGAGGGGCCCGACGGACCGATTGACGACGAGATCGACGGTATCTACGCGGTGCACGTGAAGGCCGGCGACGCGATCTACATGCCTTGCGGCTGGGGTCACCTGGTAGTGAACACCTCGGCCACCTACCTCGTGACGGCCGACGATTCGCCGGTCGATTTCGGCGAGAAGGACGCCGTGTCGCTTCCCGGGCATGCCGACTACGAGCCGGTGCGCAAGATGGGCGGCTTCGCGTATTTCGTCGCCGAAAGGGACGGTCGCCCGGCGCTGGTACGAAACCCGCGCTATCGCAAGGTCCCGGAGATTGGGATCATCGAAGCGCGCGACTATCCTCTCAAGCGGCCGGGGTGAGTGCCGACAACCTCAATGGCAGGGGTGTCGGACAATGAAGTCGCTCGCATCGCCGCTCAGCGCTGTACGACCTGCGTGACCGCACCGCCGGTGGCGGTGCGACCGCCGTCGACCACCCACTGCACGCCGGTGACATTGGCCGACAGGTCGGACGACAGGAACAGCACGATGTTGGCGATCTCCTCCGGCGTGGTGTAGCGCCCGGTCGGCATCGACGCCTGGTACTGCTGCCCGGCGCCGGCCGGGTCATCGGGCCTGAGCTGTGCCTCGAGCGCGTGGATCATCCGGGTGTCGACCGGGCCGGGGCAGACCGCGTTGACGCGGATGCCGTGGCGCGCCACCTCGCCCGACGCCGTCTTGGTGAGACCGACGACGGCATGCTTGGACGCGACATAGGCCGGCATGTTGGGCGTGCCGACCAGGCCGGCGACCGAAGCGGTGTTCACGATCGTGCCCGCCTTCTGCCGCAGCATGACCGGCAGCACGTGTCGCAGGCCGAGGAAGACGCCCTTGACGTTGACGCCGATGACGGCGTCGAACATCGCCTCGTCGTATTCGGCGGTCGGCTGCATCTTGCCTTCGATGCCGGCGTTGTTGAAAAAGCAGTCGATGCGGCCATAGGCGTCGAGCGCCGCCTTGACGTAGGCCTGCACGTCGGCCGACTTGGTGACGTCGGCGGCCACAAAACGCGCATCGCCGCCCAGCTGGCGGATGGCGCCAGCCGTGCCCTCGCCGCCCGCCGCGTCGCGGTCGACCACGACGACCTTGGCCCCGCCGCGGGCAAAGCCCAGCGCCGCGGCGCGACCGATGCCGTTGGCGCCGCCGGTGATCAGGGCGACCTTGCCGGTGAAATCCATGGCGTTCCTCCTGTTTTGCGGACCACTATCACCGGCAGCGCCGATCAGGCGAGACGGCGCGCCGCGCGTCAGCCATGCGGGCGCCCATGTTGGGTCCGGCCGGAACCAATCTTGCCGGTGCCCTTTGACATTCCGCCGCCCCGTCGCTATCTAGAGCGCAGATACCGGGGTGCCCCAACGCGTGGCGCAGCACCGGGTCGCGCCAGACACCGCTGCGTCATACATTCACGGTAAACCGTCTCCGACGGCCGACGCCTGCGGTTAACTTCCTGATGTTGCTTATGAATTCGGCCACCATGGCCGGGTCCATATGGTCATTACCGTCAGGCCCCGCTTTTCTCTGATTTCAAGACCCCACGATGAATCTCAACGATCTCAAGAAGAAGAACCCAGCCGAACTGCTGGCTGCCGCCGAGGAACTGCAGATCGAAAGCGCCTCGACGCTGCGCCGCCAGGAGCTGATGTTCGCCATTCTCAAGCGCATTGCCGACACCGACCAGGCGATCTTCGGATCGGGCGTGGTCGAGGTGCTGTCCGACGGCTTCGGCTTCCTGCGCTCGATCGAATCGAACTACCTGCCCGGCCCGGACGACATCTACGTCAGTCCGGCCCAGATCCGGCGCCACGGCCTGCGCACCGGCGACACCGTCGAAGGCGAGATCCGGGCGCCCAAGGACGGCGAGCGCTACTTCGCCCTGACCAAGATCAACCTGGTCAATTTCGAGGACCCCGAGGCGGTCCGCCACCGCATCAATTTCGACAACCTGACGCCGCTCTACCCCGACGAGAAGCTGCATCTGGAGATGGAGGGCGCGGGCTACGTCTCCGCCGCCGCGCTGGCCGAGGAAGTCGGCACCGCGCGCGCCTCCACCGCCGGACGGGTCAGCACCGGCCGCACGCGCGGCACCCTGACGGCCGCCAAGAAGCAGGCACCGACCCAGCAGATCGACATGAGCACGCGCGTGATCGACCTGATCGCACCGCTGGGCAAGGGCCAGCGCGCCCTGATCGTCGCGCCGCCGCGCACCGGCAAGACGATGATCCTGCAGAACATCGCGCACGCCATCGCGCAGAACAATCCCGAGTGCTTCCTGATGGTGCTGCTGATCGACGAGCGGCCGGAGGAAGTCACCGACATGCAGCGCACGGTGAAGGGCGAGGTGGTCACCTCGACCTTCGACGAGCCGGCG
>JAHCJT010000259.1 GCA_026126245.1 Alphaproteobacteria bacterium | reverse complement strand
TCGTGCGCGAGCCGGCGGTGTTCCTGTTCGACGAGCCGCTCAGCAATCTCGACGCCAAGTTGCGGGTGCAGATGCGGCTGGAGATCAAGCGCCTGCAGCGCGAACTGGGCACCACCAGCATCTATGTCACGCACGACCAGGTCGAGGCCATGACCTTGGCCGACCGGCTGATCGTGATGAACGCCGGCCGCGCCGAGCAGATCGGCACGCCGATGGACGTCTACGAACGGCCGGCCACGACGTTCGTCGCCGGCTTCATCGGCTCGCCGGCGATGAATTTCCTGTCGGGCAAGGTCGGCGCCGACCGGCGCACGATCGAGTTGGCGACCGCCGACAACCAGCATGTGACACTGCCGCTGGGGCGCGCCGCCGAGGGCGAGATCGGCCGGGTGGTGACCCTGGGCGTGCGGCCGGAGCATCTGCTGGCGGACGGCGGCACAGGCGCCATTGCCCTGCAGGTCGACATGGTCGAGCCGCTCGGCGCCGACACGCTGCTGCACGGCCATTTCGGCGAGTCGCGCGAAGGCATCACCGTGCGGATGCCCGGGCACGTACAGATCAAGGGCGGCGAGATGCGGCGCTTTGCCGTCGATGCCGCCAACGTGCATCTGTTCGATGCCGAGAGCGGCGCCCGCCTCGCGCTGGCCTGACCACATCTCCATGGCCCCGTGTCGAGCGCGGCCCGACAACGCCGCGACCGGCAGCCGCCGTCGTCGAGCGCCCTTGCCCTGACGACGGTCGACGGGGCGACCACAACGATCGAGCCCAAGCGATGCTCTTCGCGACATACAACATCCATTTCGGCCTCGGCCGCGACCATCGCTACGACGTGGCGCGCATCGCCGACGTCGTGGCATCGGCTGACGTGGTCTGCCTGCAGGAAGTGGTGCAGGGCTGGGCGCTCAACGCCTTCGCCGACCAGGCGGCGGAAATCGCCGGGCGGCTGAACCGCTATCTCTGGTTCCACGGCGCCTTCGACGCCGACGCCAGCGCGACCGGCACCGACGGCAGGATCGTCAACCGGCGCCGCACCTTCGGCAACGCCGTGCTGTCGCGCTGGCCGATTCTTGAGGCCCGTGGCCACCTGCTGCCCAAGACGGCGCTGCCGGACCAGTTCGACCTGCAGCGCGGCCTGGTCGAAGCGCTCGTCGCCGCGCCGGGCGGCACGCTGCGCGTCTACAGCCTGCACCTCTCGCACCTGACGCCGCACCAGCGCCTGCCGCAGGTCGCGGCGCTGCTGGATGTGGTGCACGGCGCCGCCCGCCGCGGCGGCGCGTGGGACAACCGGGCCTCGAACCTGTTCGTCTTCGACGAGCCGGCGCCGCCGGTGCCGGCGGCAGCGGTGGTGATGGGCGACTTCAACTTCACGCACGCCGACCCCGAGTACCCGGTGATCTGCGGCGACGTGCACCCGGTGCGTGGCCGCGTCACGCCGGGCGACGGCTTGGCCGATGCCTGGTCGGCTGCCGGCAACGCCGAGGACCGCGACAGCTTCCCCGGCGAGGGCCGCATCGATCATTGCTTCGTGACTGCCGATCTGGTGCCCCGCGTCCGGCGCGCCTGGATCGACGACACGACGCCGGCGTCCGATCATTTCCCGCTGTTCGTCGAGTTTGCCGATTGAGTCCGTCGCGGCATCGCGCCACGGCCCGCATGGCGTTACAGTGTACCGATGAGTTCTCCTGAGCCTTCCGCATTGCCGGAAATTCTCGATTTGTTCGTCGTCGGTGGCGGCGTCAACGGCGCCGGCATCGCCTGCGACGCGGCCGGTCGCGGGCTCAAGGTGGGCCTGTGCGAGATGAACGACTTCGCCAGCGCCACCAGCTCGGCGTCGACCAAGCTGATCCATGGCGGACTGCGCTATCTCGAGCACTACGAATTCAGGCTGGTGCGCGAGGCCCTGAAGGAGCGCGAGCTGCTGCTCGCGAAGATGCCGCATCTGGCGCGGCCGTTGCGCTTCGTGCTGCCGCACGAGCCGCACTTGCGGCCGCGCTGGATGCTGCGGATCGGCCTGTTCATCTACGACCATCTCGATCTGCGGATGAAGCTGCCGAAGACCGAGAGCGTGAAGCTGCGCGCCAGTCCCTACGGCGCCGGCCTGAAGCCCGAGTTCACCTTCGGCTTCGCCTATTCCGACGGCTGGGTCGACGACGCGCGGCTGGTGATCGGCAACCTCAAATCGGCGCGCAACCGCGGTGCCGCCATCCTCGCCCGCCACAGATGCGTTTCGGCGAGCCGGATCGGGAACGGCGGCGATCCGCGCCTCTGGCAGATCGACCTGGAAGAGGCCGGCAGCGGCCGGCGCCTGACGCTGCGCGCCAGGGGCCTGGTCAACGCCTCCGGACCCTGGGTCAAGCAGTGGTTCACCGATGTCGGCCATGTCGCGACACGCAAGCGCGTGCGCCTGGTGAAGGGCAGCCACATCGTGGTGCCGAAACTGCACGACGGCGAGCACGCCTTCATCCTGCAGAACCGCGACGGGCGCATCGTTTTCGTCATTCCCTACGAGCGCGACTTCTCGCTGATCGGCACCACCGATATCGAGCTCGACATGGCGGTTCCCGGGCCGGTGACCATAGCGCCGGAGGAGATCGCCTATCTGTGCGAGCTGTCCAACCACTACATGCAGAAGCAGGTCACGCCGGCCGACGTCGTGTGGTCGTATTCGGGCGTGCGGCCGCTGTTCGACGACGGCACCGACAATCCCTCGGCGGTGACGCGCGACTACGTGCTGGAGCTCGACGACGTCGACAGGCAGGCGCCGCTGTTGAGCGTCTTCGGCGGCAAGATCACCACCTACCGCAAGCTGGCGGAACACGCGCTGAACGACCTCGGGCCGTATTTCCCCGGCATGGGCGGGCCCTGGACCCACCGCGAGCCGCTGCCTGACGGCGAGATGCCGCACGCCGACTTCGACGCCTTCTTCGACGGCCTGATGCGGGTCTATCCCGACCTGCCCGATTCCTACCTGTACCGGCTGGCCTGCCGCCACGGCACCGGCTGCGAGGATGTATTGGGCGTCGCCAGGACGGTGCCTCAGCTCGGCCGGCATTTCGGCGGCGATCTCTACGAAGTGGAGGTCGACTACCTGATGCGCGAGGAGTGGGCGCGCGAACCCGACGACGTGTTGTGGCGCCGCACCAAGGAGGGCCTGCACATGTCCGAAGCGCAGCGTCGCGCCTTTGCCGAGTGGATGATGGCGCAACGGCGAAACGCGGCCTGAGCGAACTTGGTCTGGCCGCCGCGCTTCAGCCAGCTAAGCTGCCGCCATCCGACGTTCAGGAGCCGCCCTGTCCATGCTCGCCCGCCACATCCTCGCCATTGACCAGGGCACGACCTCGACCCGCGCGATCGTCTTCGACGATCAGGCGCGGCCGGTCGCTCTCGCGCAGCAGGAACTGCCGCAGATCTATCCGGTCCCGGGCTGGGTCGAACACGATCCCGAGGAGATCTGGCGGGCCACGGTCGCGGTCTGTCGCGACGCGATGGCCCGTGCCGGCCTGCAGGCGCGCGACATCGCCGGCATCGGCATCACCAACCAGCGCGAGACGACCGTCGTCTGGGACCGTGACTCCGGCAAGCCGGTCCATCACGCCATCGTCTGGCAGGACCGCCGCACCGCCGAGCGCTGCGCCGAGCTGAAGTCGGCGGAGCTCGAGCCGGAATTCGTCGAGCGCACCGGCTTGCTGCTCGATCCCTACTTCTCCGGCACCAAGCTGGCCTGGATCCTCGACAACGTGGCCGGCGCGCGCGACCTTGCCGAAGCCGGCAAGCTCGCCTTCGGGACCGTCGAGTCATTTCTGCTCTGGCGCCTCACCGGCGGCAAGCGGCACGCCAGCGACGCCACCAACGCTGCCCGCACCTTGCTCTACAACATCCGCAGCCAGCGCTGGGATCTCGACCTGCTGCGCGTGCTCGGCATCCCGCATGCCATCCTGCCGGAGGTGGTGGATTGCGCCGGCGACTTCGGCACCACGACCGCGGACCTGTTCGGCGCGCCGATCCCGGTGCTGGGCATGGCCGGCGACCAGCAGGCGGCGACGGTCGGCCAGGCCTGCCTGCAGCCTGGCATGGTCAAAAGCACCTACGGCACCGGCTGCTTCGCGCTGCTCAACACCGGCCCCACGGCGGTCCGCTCGAAGCACCGGCTGCTCACCACCATCGCCTACCGGCTCGACGGGCAGGTGACCTACGCGCTGGAGGGCAGCATCTTCATTGCCGGCGCCGCCGTGCAGTGGCTGCGCGACGGTCTGAAGCTGATCGCCGCGTCGACTGAGGTCGAGCCACTGGCCGCCGCAGCGCGGCCGGACCATGGCGTGTACATGGTGCCGGCCTTCGTCGGTCTGGGCGCGCCCTACTGGGATCCCGACGCGCGCGGCGCGCTGCTGGGGCTGACCCGCGATACCGGCCCCGCCGAGATCGCGCAGGCGACGCTGGATGCGGTCTGCTACCAGACGCGCGACCTGGTCGAGGCGATGCATGCCGATGGTGCCGCCATCGCGGCGTTGCGGGTCGACGGCGGCATGGTGCGCAACAGCGCCCTGATGCAGCGTCTCGCCGACACGCTGGGCCTGCAGGTGGAGCGGCCGGCTGTCACAGAGACGACGGCCCTGGGGGCCGCCTTTCTGGCCGGTCTGCAGGCCGGCCTGTTTTCGTCGCTCGACAGCATTGCCGCGCGCTGGCGGCTGGACCATGCCTTTGCCCCCCGCGAAGGCGCCGAAAGCCGCGATCGGCGCTACACCGGCTGGCAGGCTGCTGTGAAGCGGGTGCGCGGGGCGGGGTGAACGCGCTTGTCGCCGGATTCCTCGGCGTACCACTACGACGCCGCCGGTGAGTTGAGCACTTTTCCGTCACTTCTTCCGCCCGTTGCGGGCGCGGCGTAGCGTCTCGCCTCCAACCTTTCGAGGGGGCGCAATGATGTTACGACGTATCGCGCTGGTGTTCGCGTTCGCGTTGCTTGCAACCGCCGCCTCGGCGCAACAGGCGGCAACGCAGCGGGTGCGCGGCGAAATTACCGCCTATGCCGAACGCGCACTGACCGTGAAGACCCGTGAGGGCGCCACGCTGACGATCACGCTTGCCGAAACCTTCACCGTGATCGGCGTCGCCAAGGCCGATATTGCCGATGTGAAGGCCAACAGTTTCGTCGGCATCGCGGCGCTGAAGGGGGCCGACGGCAAGTGGGTGGCGCTGGAAGTCCTGGTCTTTCCCGAAAGTGCCCGCGGTTCGAACGAAGGCCACTATCCCTGGGATCTGCAACCGCAGAGCACCATGACCAACGGTACCGTCGCCACCGTGGTCGAAGCATCTCAGGGGCGCGTGCTCAAGGTCGGCTACAAGGGCAGCGATCAGCCGGTCGAGATCGTCGTGCCGGCGACGGCGCCCGTCGTGACCTTTGCGCCAGGCTCGCCGGCGTTGCTGAAGGCGGGCAACCACGTGTTCATGACCGCGACCAAGGGCACTGACGGCGGTCTGTCTGCGACCCGCATGCTGGTCGGCCTGGACGGTCTGGTCCCGCCGATGTGACGGCGCGCCGCGGTACAGACGATCTTGTCTGCCGCGTTGCGCCGTATCGTCGCACTGCGTCGTCGACGCCGTGGACAGCGTCTGCCGTGCGCCGCAGGATTGCTGCCGGTGCCGGCAGGGAGTGCGCCGATGAGTCTGTGGTGGTGGTTGCGAGGACGGTCTGCAGGCGCGGCCGGCCGGCGACTGTTGGCCTGGACTCTCGCTGGGTCGCTGCTCGGCCTCGCCGTGCCGGCTGTCGGTCAAGAAAGACTGGATGCCGGCTCACCGCGCAGCGTGCGCGTCGACGGCCAGCCCGAACGGTTCGTCATGTGCGATCGGCCCAACGGCCCGCCGACCCTGGGCGTCATGCTGGGGCGGCGCGTCGTGGCCGTTCAGCGGGCGCTCGACGGCGAGACGGTGACACTGGATTGGCGGCATTGCGAGCCGCCGTTGAGCGCGCGGCCCAGCGTGCAGTGCCGCGTGGCTGGCAGTGCCATCGCGGTGCATATCGATGTCCGCTTGACTGATCGGGTGCGCCGCGCGGGCCGGGGCACGTTCGGCGAGCGCTGGGAATACCATGCGCTGCGACTGCGCCGGCTGAGGGGCGAGGATGCCGTTTCCTGGGTCGATGACGAGGTCGAATTGCCGGCCGATGAATTGTTCGAGGACCGCATCGTGCGCGACGCCGGACGGATCGATGCCTCGGGGCCCGACGCCTGCGGCATGGGCTTTCTTGTGATCCGATCGCACGTCCTGCATGGCGCGTCGCTGGCGCTCTATGCCCTGTCGCCCTCCGACGGCCTGGATTCGCTTGCCGTGTCGGAACCCCTGGGTGGGCCACAGCGCTGGCGCGACGTCATCGGCATCGCCGACGTCGTCGGCGACGGCCGGCCGCGCATCGTCGAGATCGCCGATCCGCATCTCGTCGGCCGCCTGCAGATCGATCGCATCGGCGATGGCCGGATCGAACCGGTGTCGGTGCTGGACGGATACACCAGCCACCGGTTCGGCACGCCGCGCCAGGGCATCGGCGCGTTGCTCGACTTCACCGGAGAT
>JAHCJT010000258.1 GCA_026126245.1 Alphaproteobacteria bacterium | reverse complement strand
TGATGAGCACCCTGGCCGAGCACAGCAAGGCGATCGCCGCCGACCCGGCCGTCTCGCTGCTGTTCGACGGCACGGCCGGGCTGGCCCAGCCGCTGACCGGCCCCCGGCTGACGGTGCTCGGCCGCGCCCGCCGTAGTGACGATACGCAGGTGCGGCGCCGCTTCCTTGCGCGTCATCCCGACGCAGCCCTGTACGCCGATTTCGGCGACTTCCACTTCTACCGGATCGAGGTCGTGCGGGCCCATCTGGTGGCCGGCTTCGGTCGCATCCGCTGGATCGAGGCGGCCGAGCTGCTGCCGGTGCCGCCGCCGGCGCTGGCCGCCAGCGAGGACGACATCGTCAGCCACATGAACCACGACCACGCCGAGGCCGTCGACCTCTACGCCACGCGGCTGCTGGGCCGCGGCGGGGCGGGCTGGCGCATGACCGGCATCGACGCCGAGGGCTGCGACCTGCGGCGCGAGGGCGAGGTGGCGCGGCTGAGCTTCGCCAGCCCGGTCCACGACGCCGAAACGGCGCGGGCGGCGCTGGTGGCGCTGGTTCGCCAGGCGCGCCAGTCTCGCGATCCGAAATAGGCCGCACACGAACGGCGGAACAAAACAGGATTCGACGGGTCGTCGGGCTGACTAGCCATCTAACCCCTTGCGCAGCCTCGAAAGCGTCCACAGATTGGTCACGTTTTTCGAGGAAGTCATATGTTGTCGGACCGGGGGCCGGCTCCTTATGGTGCGCGCTCGCTCGTCGGCACATGAATGCCGCTGCCCGCGGCAACCATAAAATGCGGGCGTGTGTAGGAGACCAAGACGTGCATCAGTCGGGAATGGCCATCAGCAAGCATGGCCTTGACGCACTGGGTTTGAAAAATCTCGGGAACGTCTACTGGAACCTTCCCGCATCCGCCCTCTACGAGCAGGCGATCCGTCGCGGCGAGGGCGTGCTGGGCCGGGGCGGCCCGCTCTGCGTCCTGACCGGCGTCCATACCGGCCGCTCGCCCAACGACAAGTACTTCGTCCGCGAGCCGTTCAGCGAGGGCAAGATCGACTGGGGCAAGACCAACCAGCCGTTCGACGCCAAGCGGTTCGACGGCCTGCTGGGCCGCATGCTGGCCTACGCCCAGCGCCGCGACCTGTTCGTGCGCGAGTGCTACGCCGGCGCCGATCCGGCGCATCGCATCGGCGTGCGGGTCATCACCGAGACCGCCTGGCACAACCTGTTCGCCATGAACATGTTCCTGCGCCCGCCGCGTCAGGACCTGGCCGAGTTCCAGCCCGACTTCACCATCCTGCAGCTGCCCGGCTTCCAGGCGGTGCCGGAAGTCGACGGCACGCGCTCGGACTGCGCCATCATTTGCGATTTCGGCCGCAACCTCGTGGCCATCTGCGGCACCTGGTACGCCGGCGAGATCAAGAAGTCGGTGTTCACCATTCTGAACTACCTGCTGCCCGACAAGAACGTGCTGCCGATGCATTGCTCGGCCAATGTCGGCCCCAAGGGCGACGTGGCGATCTTCTTCGGGCTCTCGGGCACCGGCAAGACGACGCTGTCGGCCGACGCCTCGCGCACCCTGATCGGCGACGACGAGCACGGCTGGGGCGAGACCAGCGTCTTCAACTTCGAGGGCGGCTGCTACGCCAAGGTGATCAAGCTCAGCCGCGAGGCCGAGCCGGAGATCTACGCCACCACCGAGCGCTTCGGCACCGTGCTCGAGAACGTCGTGGTCGATCCGGTCACCGGCCATCTCGATCTCGACAGCAACCAGTACACCGAGAACACGCGGGCCTGCTATCCGCTGGACTTTATTCCCAATGCCAGCGCCACCGGCATCGCCGACATTCCCGACAACATCATCATGCTGACGGCCGACGCCTTCGGCGTGCTGCCGCCGATCAGCCAGCTGTCGCCCGAGCAGGCGATGTACCACTTCCTCAGCGGCTACACGGCGCGCGTCGCCGGCACGGAAAAGGGCGTGGTCGAGCCGCAGGCGACGTTCTCGACCTGCTTCGGCGCGCCCTTCATGCCACGGCACCCCACCGTCTACGCCAAGATGCTGGGCGAGAAGATGGCCCGGCAGAACGTCAAGTGCTGGCTGGTCAACACCGGCTGGTCGGGCGGCGGCTTCGGCGTCGGCCATCGCATGTCGATCCGTCACACGCGCGCCATGGTGCGGGCCGCCCTCGATGGCCGTCTCGCAGAGGCCGCGGCGGCGGCCGATCCGCATTTCGGCGTGCTGGTGCCGTCGGCCTGCCCCGACGTGCCGGCCGACGTGCTCAATCCGCGCGCCAGCTGGAAGGACAAGCGGGCCTACGACAATGCCGCCCGCGACGTCGCCAAGCGCTTCGAGACCAACTTCAAGCAGTTCGAAACCTCGGTCGACGGCAAGGTCAAGCAAGCGGCAATCCGCGCCGCAGCCTAGCCGGACCGGGTCGAAACCAGACGACAGCGCCCACGCGCCCCGCGGGCGCTGTTTCGTTTTCCGGCGCAGGCCCCGGTCATGGTGCGGGCCGCAATCAGCGGCCGCGAACGCGCAACCGCTGCGCCATCATCCAGAATCCGGCGCCCAGGATCAGCGCCGTGGCCAGCCACTCGCCGGCGGCGAGATCCGGCGGCGCCACCCAGCCGATGTGCCCGGCGGCCAGCTCGATGACGACGGCGAAGGCCGGCATCAGCATCAGCGCGATGAGGTAGGCCTGCGTGCCGGCGTGCCGCAGGGTGTAGAAGGTGAGCCACTGGCCGGGCCCGCGAAAGACCAGCCCGGCACCGATGCCCCACAGCCACAGCACGGGATTGCCGAACGCGTTGCCGGCGCTGTCCCACGGCGAGCGCGCCAGGCCCAGCACGCCGGCCAGGCTCCAGGCCACGATCAGCACCAGCGAGGTGATGATCAGGGTCTCGGCCGTGAAGCGGCTGCGCACCGCAATATCGTCACTGCGGTTGCGCGGATGCGTCTCGACGGCCAGCGCCGCGATCACGACGCCGGTTTCCGACGCCAGCAGCCATAGCGCGCCGTAGTAGGCCGAGTGCGGCTGAAGGCAGGCGACCAGGATCGCCAGCCCCAGCGCCAGCAGCCCCAGCGCGGCGCGCTCGCGGTGCGGCGGCGCCAGACGGTGCACCAGCAGCGCCGCCATCGCGCCCATCAGCACGTTGGCCGTCGACAGCAGCGTGCTCTGCGTCACGGCCAGCCACGCCAGCGCCGCCGACGAGGCGCCGGTGATGCCGACGCGCAGCAGGCCGTAGCCCACCATCCAGGGCGTGAACAGCGCGCGCCAGTCGCCTGGCGCGCTGCGCCCGATCCACAGGATCACCAGCCCGCCGCTCAGCAGCTGGATCAGGGTGTAGGCCCAGGGATCCAGACCGGCGCGCGCCACGACGAAGCGCGTGATCACCAGATACACGGCCCACAGCGCCGCCGTGGCCAGCGCGATCGTGAAGGCGCGCGGCATGGTCGCGGCCGACGCTACCGGCCGGACCGGAAGCGCAGCAGCAGGTGGTTGATGCCGTTGAGCACGACGTAGATCTGCTCGAACTGCTGGTGGAACTCGTCCCACACCGGCAGTCCGCCCTTGACGGCCATGGCGGTGTAGATATCGGCGATGCTCTTGCGGCCATCAATCTGGGCGACGATGGCGCTGGCCAGCGGCGGCAGCTGCGCCCGCCAGGGAAAGCCGTCGAGGTTGGCAACCAGCGGCGTGCCGGGCTTCAGCCCCTGCGCCAGCGTCGCGGCGTCCATCTCGCGCAGCACCGGGATCGCCAGCGAGTCCTCGGGCCGCGCCACCGTGTCGTAGCCCGCCTTGGTGGCGTAGAAGACATGCGTGCGCAGGTTGCTCGCCAACCGTTCCGCGAAGGCGGCGCGTTCGAGGTAGGGCAGGGTGGCGACGTCGCGGCCGATCTGCGGATCGCTCATGTAGGTCGCGGGCTCGTAGCGCATCGGCTCAATGAACGACACCACGCGCAGGCCGGCCCGGCGCGTCATGTCGGCGATCTGCGGCACCGTGTAGGCACGGTCCTGGCTGTGCAGCAGCAGGTCGTAGAGGGCCGCGTCGTTGCCCGACAGATGATCGTTGAGGAAGGTGTTGCGCCGGAACAGGTTGGTCGGCGGCAGGAAGCGGATCAGCCGCTTGGCCATGGCCAGGCGTTCGGCGGCGGCGGTGCCCACCGGCACCAGGGTGCGCAGCATCTCCTGCAGCGGATAGACGCCGCTGCGGCCATATTCGCCGTAGAGCATCACCCCCATGCCGGCCTCCGGCGCCAGCGACGCGGCCAGGGCATCCATCCCGGCCTGCGGGTCGGGCAGGTGATGCAGCACGCCGGTGCAGTCGATGTAGTCGAACAGGCCCAGCCCCAGCGACGGCAGGCCGAGCAGCGAGCCGGTGGCGAAGCGCAGGTTGCGCAGGGCGCGCGCCTTGGCACGGGCCTCGGCGATGGCGCGTGACGCCTCGGAGATGTCGAGGTAAATGACCTCGGCCGGGCAGCTCAGGTCCTGCAGCTGTTGCGCCAGCATGATGCAGGCATCGCCGGTGCCGCCGCCGGCGATCAGGGCGCGGAACGGCTGGCGGAAATCGCGGCGCCCGGCATAGAGATAGTGATTGATCTCCAGCACATGGCTGGGCGTGCCGACCACCAGCCGCCGTGCCTCGTCGGCCGGATCGCGCGGCGGGTACGGCATCGCCTCGTATTGCGCGCGCACGGCGGCATCGGTCTTCGTCGGAGCGATCGCCGCGCTGGCGGGGGAGGCTCCGGCGGTGACGTCATGGCTCATGGGCGGATCGGCAGGGTCTCGACCGGCGCCTGTCGCGCGGCTGGCGGACGTGCTATGCGCGCAGGCAATTCAACATCTTGTGCCTCAATCCGGCTGATGATGAAAGGCTATTTCGGGATCGGCGTCGAGGGCGTCAGCAAGGCGATGAACGTCGGAACCCTGTTCCGCACCGCGCATGCCTTCGGCGCCAGCTTCGTCTTTACGGTCAATGCCCAGTACCGCCAGCGGGACGCCGGCCAGTCCGACACCTCGGATACGCCGGCGACCGTGCCGACCTATCATTTCGCCGATATCCGCGATTTCCGCCTGCCGCAGGGTTGCCGCCTGGTCGGGGTCGAAATCACGCCCGAGGCCATCGACCTGCCCAGCTTCCGACATCCCCGCCAGGCCGCCTACCTGCTGGGTGCCGAGCGCGAGGGCCTGTCGGTGGCGGCGCAAGGCCTGTGCGACTTCGTGGTGCGGATACCGGCGCGGTTCTCGGTCAACCTGGGCATTGCCGGCGCCATCGTCATGTACGACCGGCTGATCACCCTGGGCCGGTTCGCCGATCGCCCAGTGGCGGCCGGCGGTCCGGTCGCGCCGCTGCCGGCGCCGGTGTTCGGCGAACCGGTCTGGAAGCGCCGGCGGCGGCGCAAGCTAGCCGCTACCGCCGGGCCGGGCCGGAGGAAGGCGGATGCTGACGTCTGACCTTGGCCGGGGGTGGTTGGTGCGCGGCGGCGGCTCGGCTATGATTCGTCCATGAGCTGCCGCGATCATCGACCGGTGTCGGCGCTGATCGCGCTGACGAGTGCCGTTGCCCTGGCGCTGGGCGCAGTGGCGGCTTCGGCCCAGGCACCTGCCCAAGCACCGGCCCAGGCGCCTGCCCAAGCGCCGGCCCAGGTGCCGGCCGCAGCGGGTCAGTCGTCCGATCTGCCGACCAAGCTGTATGACTACGGCGACTGGCAGGCGCTGATCGCCGGCAGCGGCGAGACGCGCAGTTGCTATGCCACCCTCAGGACGCTGCCGGCGCCGCAGGAGGGTCGCGCCAAGGACCGGCCGCTGATCTACGTCACCCACCGGCCGGGCAAGAACGCCTTCAATGTGGTTGCCTTTTTCGCCGCCTATGACGTCAAGCCGGGCAGCGACATCGAGCTGGATTTCGGTTTCGCCAAGTTCCGCTTGTTCACCCAGACCGGCAGCAACGGCGCCTGGGCGCCCAGCGCCGATGCCGACGCCCGCATCGTCGAGGCCATGAAGACTGGCTGGACGGTCACGGTGCGCGGCACCAGCGCCGCCGGCACCGAGATCGCCGACACGCTGTCGCTGACCGGTTTCACCGCCGCGCAGTGGCGCATCAGCCAGGAGTGTCCGCCGCGCTGAGCGGTGCCGCGGCCGCACCCGCCCGTGGCGACCGCGCGGCGATGTCCGGTTGCGGCGGCTGCCTGCGCGCACTATCTCTGCGCCCATGTCTTCTACGCCTACGTCGGCTCTGCCCGCTGAACCTCTGGCCATCCTCGAGCCGCTGCGCCGCAACGACACGCGGCGCAACCTGGTCGGGCTGAGCCGCGCCGAGCTGAAGGCGCTGCTGGCCGCACATGGGCTGGAGCCGTTCCGGGCCGGCCAGATCTGGCACTGGATCTATTGGCATGGCGTGCGCGACTTCGGCGCCATGAGCACCATTGCCCGCAAGACGCGTGAGCGGCTGGAAGAACTCTTCGTCGTCGAGCGGCCGCAGGTCGCTGTCGAGCAGCGCTCGACCGACGGCACCCGCAAGTGGCTGTTGCGCCTGGCCGATGGCAACGAGGTCGAGTGCGTCAACATCCCGGAGGATGATCGCGGCTCGGTCTGCGTCTCCAGCCAGGTCGGCTGCACGCTGACCT
>JAHCJT010000257.1 GCA_026126245.1 Alphaproteobacteria bacterium | reverse complement strand
CCACTTGTCGGCAGTCTCGATGAACGAGGTGAAGACCTTGCGGATCGTCGCCTCTGGGATGTCGCGCGTGATGAAGACGATGCGCGTGCGGTGGTCGTCGTCCGGCCACTTTTCCAGCACCGCCGGCGGATGGAACACGTGCTGCACGCCGTGCACCACCACGGGCCTGTCGCTGTCGACGACGTTGAGGATGCCCTTGATGCGCAGCAGGTCGGGGCCGCGATAGGTCACCAGCGCGTCGAAGGCGGCCGCCACAGTCGCCCATTGCAGCGGCTGGTCGAACACCACGCAGAACGAGCGGATGCGGTCGTCGTGGCGGTTGACGTCGTGCGGATCCTGGTCGGAGTGGCCGTGCGCGTCGTCCGGACCGGGGCCTGCGAAGGGATCGTCGGGCGAGCCGGACTTGGCCGTCTCATGGTCGTGACGGTGGCTGTGGCCGTCATGGTGATGGTCGTGGCCGTGATGGTGATGGCCGTGCGCGTCGTGTTCGGCGAGATAGGCCTCGTCGCGCAGCCAGCGCTTGACGTCGGCGGTTTTGGTTTCGGGATTGTAGAGACCGGCGTTCATGACGTCGCCGGCCGCCACCTCGCCATGGCGCACGCTCAACAACGGCGCGCCGGGGTTGAGCTGGTGCAGCCGGTCGCGCAGGGCGGCGATCTGCGCGTCGGTGGCGATGTCGGTCTTGGTGAGCAGCAGCCGGTCGGCAACCGCCGCCTGCTTCACCGACTCGGCGTGATTGTCCAAGGTGCCGGTGCCGTTGACGGCGTCGACCGTGGTGACCACGCCGTCCATGCGGAAGCGCGAGGCGAGCAGCGGGTCGGTCATCAGCGTGTGCAGGATCGGCGCCGGATCGGCCAGTCCCGTGGTCTCGACCACCATGCGCTTGAACGGCGTGACCTCGCCGCGGCTGCGCTTGAGGTAGAGCTCGCTCATGGTGCGCACCAGATCGCCGCGCACGGTGCAGCACAGACAGCCGCTGTTGAGCGTGACCAGACCGTCTTCGTCGGATTTCTCGACCAGCTGGTGATCGAGGCCGATTTCGCCGAACTCGTTGATGATGACCGCCGTATCGCCCATCTCCGGCTTGCGCAGCAATTCGCGCAGCACCGTCGTCTTGCCGCTGCCCAGGAAGCCGGTCAGCACCGACACCGGGATCCGCTCTTCCGCCGCCTCGCTCATAACCTCACTCCGTCCTCGCCGCCCTTGCCGCGGCGCCAGAAACGCGGCGCCTTGACGAACCGCTTGGCGGCCACCGCCACCGCCCGCTCGTCGCCGCCGTCCGACTGGCCCCGCGTCGCCAACGCGCCGGCAATCATGCCCGCGATCCAGTCCAGCCGGCCCTTCGGGCGGGCCGCGGCGCGGATGTCGGCCACGACGTGGGCCGCGACCACCCGGTCGTTGGCCAGTCCCAGGGCGTCCTGCAGGCCCGCCGCCCCGCGGATATAGGCGGCGGCGGCCTTGCGGTCAAAGAGCCCGGCGAGAAAAGTCGCGGCGTAGCGCTGTTTCTTGACCCGCAGGCGCAGGGCGTGGCGGGCGCTTTCGTCGAGCTCGTCGAGGCGGTCCAGCTGCTTGCGCAGCTTGCGGTCGCGGCGGCGCAGGACGGCGCGGGCGAAGTCGATGGTGCCGGGCGGCGGCGTCTGCACTCCATGGTTGGCCGCGACGCCGACAGGCGGCGCGAGCGATTGCAGCAAGGGTTCGTGGCGGCTCTGCCGCCGCGCCGATATCAGGCCGACCAGGCGGGCGTCGAACACCGCGAAGACATCGCCGGCGAGAACCTGACGCACCGCGTCGTGCCGCGCCCGGCGCAGGCGCAGCGCGGTGGCCCGGAACGCCCGCAGCTCATCGGCGGTTTCGCTGCGGTTCGTCAGCCTGGCCTCGAGCTCGCCCAGCACGCCGGCGAGAAAGACGTCGAGGTCGCGGGTGTCGCCGCACGCGTCGGCCAGCTGCTTGGCGTCGCCCCGCAAGGCGCGGGCCATCTCATCGGCAAGAATGGCGTCGAACAGGGCAATCCCGGCGCGCAGGCGACGCAGCGCCACCCGTGTGCCGTGAATGCCGTCGGCATCGCGCGACGACAGAACCGTTTCGCGGGCCTTCAGCAGGTCGGCATGGCACGACGCCAACGCATCGCGCGCCAGCTCGTCGAGGCTCGGCACCCCGGCGCTGTCGGCGGCGGTCCGGTGATCGGCGAGGTCCATCGCACAGCATCCCAGCACGCGTGCGGGTGACAGACAAATGACGATTTTATGTCCGCCGCGGCGATGCGTCGTTCGCGTATATGGGTGCCGACGGCTACTGCGACGCTACCTTTTGTGGTTTCGGGTGCATCTTGATCTTGCACCTTGCTGTCGCGTTTAACGGCGACATGAAGGATTTCGCAGTCGCAACACCGACATGGGGATAAGTCCGGTGGTCGCGTCGCTTCAGCGCATCGTCGTCGTGGCGCAGGTGGCTCGGGATCAGTTGGGTGCGCGTTCGGGACGCGACGTGCATGCGCCGATGTCTTGGCGATACCGGTGGCCAAGCAGGCCTCGGAGGGCGTTGCACTTGGCTGCCCCCGATGCCCATGTCGGTCGGCCAAGGGATCGGCGGCGAGTCGCGCATGCGGGCGCTCTGCGTGCGGCGAGGCCACAGTCGGATGGCACTGCGTCGCCGGTCGCGACCAAACCGTTGCGCCGTGCGCGGCTGTCGGCTGCGCTCGACCACAAGCCGACGATCCGTCATGGGTCGAGCCGGACGGCTTCGACACGCGGAACATATCGACCGATGACAGCGGCGGGCGGTCCGTGGTTCCATGATCGCCCTGCGTAGCTGTTGTTTGGAGAGCCGGGCCGCATGACGATCGATGTCGGGGCGTTCAAGACGGGCATGCGCCACCTCGCCGCGAGCGTCTGCCTGATCACGACGCGACATGGCGCCGAGCGCGGCGGGCTGACGGCGACCGCCGTCTGCTCGGTGTCGGCCGAACCGCCGCAGCTGCTGGTGTGCGTCAACCGCGAGGCCAGCGCCCATCCGTTGATCGTCGCCAGCCGCATCTGCGCGGTCAATGTCATGGCGCCGGGCCACCGCAAGATTGCCGAGCGTTTCGCCGGCATGGACGGCGTCGAGGGCGATGCGCGCTTCGTCGATCTGGGCGAGTGGGGCACGCTGGTCACCGGCGCGCCGGTCCTCAAGGGCTGTCCCGTGACCTTTGACTGCCGCGTGGTGAGCACGACGGTGGCCGGCACGCACACCATCGTCATCGGTGAGATTGTCGGCGTGACCTTGGATGCGAGCTGCAAGCCGTTGCTCTATGCCGGCGGCGCGTTTGTCGCGGGCGAGACCCTCACGGCGGTGACATAGGGCGGGGCAGCGTTTCGCCGCGGTCAGCGACACATCAAGCCGTTGCCGGAATTGCGCTTGCCGCGCGCCGGCCATCGTCGACGTCGTCTATCGGCGCCTTCGCCGGCGCCATCTCTCCGACGCCGTGGTTGCGCCACCCGCGCCTGTGCCTGTAGTCTGAGCTCCGACAGGGAGACGTAGGCCCGTCGTACGCGTGTCAAGAGCCGAACGGCTTGCCGCGGGGTTCGATCCCCGGGGCGAGCAGTCCCAGAAACCGCGACGAACGTGATGCAGGATGGCCGAGCCGGTACTGGAACTCGACGATCTGACCGTGCGCTTCCGTCTGAAGCGCGGTGAGCTGACAGCCGTCAACGGCGTGTCGTTCTGCGTCCGTCGCGGCGAGACGTTCGGGCTCGTCGGCGAGTCGGGATCGGGCAAATCCGTCACCGCGCGCTCGATCATGCGGCTCATTCCGGAACCGCCCGGCGAGATTTCGCGCGGCCGGATCGCCTTCGAGGGCCGCAATGTGCTCGACATGTCCGACGCCGAGATGCGCGCCTTGCGCGGCCGGCGCATCGCGATGGTGTTTCAGGAGCCGATGAGCGCGCTCAATCCCGTCTTCACGGTGTGCGACCAGATTTCCGACGCGCTGCGCACCAATCTCGGCCTGTCCAAGCAGGAAGCGCGCGAGCGCGTCGTGGAGCTGCTGTCGCTGGTCGGCATTCCGTCGCCGCGACGGCGGCTCGACAGCTATGTGCACGAGTTTTCCGGCGGCATGCGCCAGCGCGTCATGCTGGCGATGGCGCTGAGCTGCAATCCTAGTTTTCTCATCGCCGACGAACCGACCACGGCGCTGGACGTCACGATCCAGGCGACGATCCTCGAACTGATCACCAGCATGATCGACCGGTTCGGCATGTCGCTGATCTTCATCACCCATAATCTGGGGGTGGTCGCGCACACCTGCGATTCGATCGGCGTGATGTATGCGTCGCACCTCGTTGAACTCGGCGGCAAGCGCGACATTTTCGAACGCCCGCAGCATCCCTACACGGTGGGACTGCTGAATTCGATCCCGCGCCTCGATGCCCAGGCGCGCTACCTGACACCGATCCGCGGGTCGGTCTGCAACATGCTTGACCCGCCGGTGGGCTGCAAATTCCATCCGCGCTGCGCGCATGCGATGGATATCTGCCGCCGGGAGGTGCCGCAATTCAGGGAGATTGCGCCAGGTCACCACGCTGCCTGCCACTTGCTTGACCGGGGCTAGCTCATGACATCGACGATGACGACGGGCGATGCGCTGCTGGAAGTCAACGGCCTGACAAAGCACTTCCCGCTGCATGCCGACATCTACTCGAAGCTGGCCGGCGAGAAGGCGCAGGTGCTGAAGGCGGTGGATGGCATCGACTTCCGTATCCGCAAGGGCGAGACGCTGGGGCTTGTCGGCGAAAGCGGCTGCGGCAAGTCCACGACGGCGCGGCTGGTCACGCGGCTGATCGAGCCGACCGCGGGAAAGGTGAGCCTGAAGGGCGAGGACATGCTGTCGTACTCGCCATCGCGCATGAAGGCGGCGCGCAAGGAGGTCCAGCTCGTCTTCCAGGACCCCTACAGCTCGCTCAACCCGCGCAAGACGATCATGCAGATCCTGAGCCGGCCGATGGAGCTGCATGGCCTGGCGGCATCATGGGCGGAAAAGCGGGAGCGCGTGCTGGAGCTGCTGGAGCGGGTCGGGCTCGGCCTCGAGCATGTCGATCGCTATCCCCACGAATTCTCCGGCGGCCAGCGTCAGCGCATCGCCATCGCGCGCGCCCTGTCGGTGGATCCGGAACTGGTCATCGGCGACGAGCCGGTCTCGGCGCTCGACGTGTCCATCCAGGCGCAGATTCTCAATCTGTTTCGCGACCTGCAGGAAGAGTTCGGACTGACCTATCTCTTCATTGCGCACGATCTCAGTGTCATCCGTCATATCAGCGACCGGGTCGCGGTAATGTATGTCGGCAAGATCGTCGAGGCCGGTCCGGCCGCGGCGTTGTTTGCCAGTCCCTTGCATCCCTACACCAAGGCGCTGCTGGCGGCCGTGCCCGAGGCGGATCCCGGCAAGGCGCCGCCGAAGCTCACGCTCAAGGGCGAAGTATCGACACCGATCGACCCGCCGCCCGGCTGCCGGTTGTGCGGCCGCTGTCCGCGCGAACTGCCGGTCTGCGCGCAGGTCGAGCCACCGCTGGTCGAGGTCGGCGACGACCGTCAGGTCGCCTGCCACAACCTCTAGCCGGCGTCAGCGCTCGGCCAGGCGCGGGTCGAGGATGTCGCGCAGCCCGTCGCCGAACAGGTTGAAGGCGAGCACGGTGTAGCAGATGGCAAGGCCGGGGAAGGCGGCCATCAGCGGGTGCGTTTCCATGTAGTCGCGCGCGGCGCTGAGATCGGCGCCCCAGTCAGGCGTCGGCGGCGGTGTTCCCAAGCCGAGGAACGACAGGGCCGCCACGATCAGGATGACGAAGCCCAGGCGCACCGTGGCTGTCACGATCAGTGGCGAGACGATGTTGGGCAGGACCTGGGCCAGGGCGATCCGGGCCGAGGAATCGCCCATGGCGCGCGAGGCCTCGACGTATTCCTTTTGCTTTTCCGCCAGCACCGAACCGCGCGCCAGCCGTGCGATCTCCGGCATGCCGGCAAGTCCCAGCGCGCCGACCAGGACAATATCGATCATGACTCCTTCGAATTTCCAGGCCTGTGCGACCGTCACAAACAGCAGGTAGAGCAGCAATCCCGGGAAGGCGAGCAGGCCGTCGACAAACCGCATCCCCAACGTGTCGGCCATGCCACCCCAATAGCCAGCCAGCACGCCGAACGGCACGCCTAGCGCCAGCCCGAGCCCGACCGCGATGATGGCGATCGTCACAAGCCGCCGGCCGCCGTATAGCAGCCGGGAATAGATGTCGCGCCCCAGCCGGTCGGTTCCCAGCATGTGCTGCTCTGAAGGCGGCGCCAGCCGCGAACGGTAGTTCTGCTTGATCGGATCGTGGGTGGCGATCCACGGCGTGGCGACGCAGGCGCCGAACAAGAGCACGAGCATGATCGCGCCGATCGACGCCGTGCGGCTCTTGCGCAGCTCGTAAAACGCGTTCGACAGGAAGGCCGCCAGGCGCTGCAGGCGCGGGGGCGCCGGCGGCGCGCGCCGCTCCAGGGTGACGTCATCCAGCTTGTCAGCTTCCAGTTCGGCCATGTCGGATGCCCTAGGCCAGTTTGACGCGCGGGTTGAGAAGCCGGTAGGTGAGGTCCACCAGCAGGTTCATGACGACGACGATC
>JAHCJT010000256.1 GCA_026126245.1 Alphaproteobacteria bacterium | reverse complement strand
TCTCCCAGTCCTGGCGGAACACCGGCTGGTCGGTCAGCCGCCCGAACAGCCGCTCGATGGGGATCCACACCGCCGAGAACACGATCAGGTTGAGCAGGAACCAGTCGAGCCCGAGATAGACGCCGCTGGTCAACTCGCCGGCCGGCTCGACGTTCCAGCCGCCCAGCAGGATGGCGGCCAGCACGCAGGCGATGGCCGTGCCGCCCAGCACGGCGTGGCGGCCAAGCACGACGCACAAGGTGCCCAGCACGAAGCCGACAATGGCGCAGACATGGATCGCCAGCCGGATGGTGGCCAGCGGATAGAGCGACCGCGCCTCCGGCATGGTCAAGAGCGCCGGAAAGCGGATGCACAGCACGGCGCCCAGCACGCACAGGCCGAGGAACAGCGCCACCGCGCCGCTCAGCCAGCCGGTGCCCAGACGGCGATCCACAGCCGTGGTCGACAGGGCCCGGCCCAGCGGGGTTCTCATGTTCAGGATCCTTGGACGAGTCTGCCGCGGACGCGGCGCAGAGAATGCCGCACTCTAGCGAAATGTCGTGCCGGCGTCACCGCGCACCGCGTCCGGCACATCATCGCCAATGCCGGCAACCCGCAGGCGCGAGACAGGAACGCCCCTGCTCGCTGTGGAGCAGGGGCGCCCGAAGAATTCAGGTCTGCGGGTGGCGGCCGCCGCAACGGCCTCAGATGCGCTGGTCCATCTCCAGCGCCGGCTCCGGCACGTCGACGCAGCCGATGATACGCGCCGGCACGCCGGCGGCGGTGCAGCCGGCCGGCACGGGATCGAGCACGACGCTGCCGGCGGCGATCTTGGCGCAGGCGCCGACCTCGATATTGCCGAGCACGGTGGCGTTGGCGCCCAGCAGCACGCCGCGGCGGATCTTGGGATGCCGATCGCCGCGCTCCTTGCCGGTGCCGCCCAGGGTGACGCCATGCAGCATCGAGACGCCGTCCTCGACCACGGCAGTCTCGCCAATCACCACGCCGGTGCCGTGGTCGATCATGATGCCCTTGCCGATGCGCGCCGCCGGGTGGATGTCGACGCCGAACAACGAACTGGCGCGGCTCTGCAGGAAGAAGGCCATGCCCTTGCGGCCGCGCTGCCACAGCCAGTGGCCGACCCGCTGGGTCTGCAGCGCGTGGTAGCCCTTGAACCACAGCAGCGGGTCGAGATGCGAGGTGCAGGCGGGGTCGCGCTCGTAGACCGCCACGATGTCGGCGCGCGCCGCCATGCCGAGCGACGGATCGGCAGTGTACGCCTCGTCGAAGGTCTGGCGGATCAGCATCGCCGGCGTCTCCGACGTGCCCAGCATACGCGCCAGATGATAGCTGACGGCCGCCTCGAAGCGCGGCTGGTTGAGGATGGCGGCATGCAACAGGCCGCCCAGGGCCGGCTCGCTGCGCGCCAGATCCTCGGCCGCCTGACGCACCGACACCCATACCGGGTCGACGGGCGCGAACCTGGCAACCGCGTTGTGATCCATTGCTCCCTCCGCTGACCGGTCCATCGCCGCACGGTTGAACGCCACAGTTGCGCCGAAACCGGACGGCCGCAAGCCTGGCTCACACGAGTTTTATGCTGCGTCAGACAAGAAAGTTTCGCGCGCCGGCGTCAGCCGCCACGACGCTCCAGCTCGGCGATCAGCCCGTCGATGCCATGGCGCTGGATGTAGGCATTGAAGTCCGAGCGCCGCGTGATCGCCATGCTGACGCCCTCGATAGTGACGTCGACGATCTTGCCGTCGACCACCTCCCAGACCAGCTTGATGGGCTGGCCGTTGGGCTGGATGATCTGCGCGTCGACCATTTCCTGCGGGCTGTTGCGCGTCACCTTGCCGACGATCAGCGACTGGCCGGCATACTCCTTGAAGCGGTTGGAATACGCCTTGACCTCGGCCTTCTCGAAGGCGGCAAGGAACCGCTGGCGCTGCTCGGGTGTGGCGACGTTCCAGTGGCGACCCAGCACCATGCGGCCGATCGCCGGCATGTTGAAGCTGTCGCGCAGGATCTCGGCCAGGGCGCGTTCGCGCTCGTCGTCGGACACGCCGGCCCGCAACAGCGCCAACACCTTGTTGGCAATTCCGCTGATCAACGCGCCGGCGTCCTGGGCCGCGGCCGGACCGGCGAACGGCCCCAATGCCACGAGCACGCCCAGCGCACCCAAGCTGCAACGACGCGTCAGCCTCGGCATCGACACAAAACCCCCGGGAAGAAAAGCCTCAGCGGGCCAGACCGAATTCCGCCCGTCCGACCGAGTCGAGCGGCAAAGCGGCAGCAGCGACCACGCCGCGTTCCCTGATCTGGGCGGCGCGACGCTGGGTGTAGGCGCTGCGCACGGCGCTGTAAAAGTCCACCGAATTCTTCTCGATGTCATCGAGCGCCTGAAGCGTGCGCGACCGGCCGTCGACCGCCGCGACGCCGGCCCGGGCGTAGAGCAGCCAGTCGACGTCAAAATGGTGGGCGGCGATGCGGAACGGGTCCACCAGGTAGTCGACCAGCAGGCCGACGGCGTCGCGGGCGTTGGATGGGCCGACCAGCGGCAGCACGAGGTAGGGACCGCCATCTTCGGGTGGCGCCTTGGCCCACACGCCGATGGTCTGGCCGAAATCTTCCTTGGTGTGCGGCAGGCCGATTTGCTTGGCAACGTCGAAGATGCCGAGAATGCCGATGGTCGAATTGATCAGGAACCGCGCCAGGGTCTGCGCGGCGCGGGTTCCTTCGCCCTGAGCCGCCTCGTTGACGGCCGTGACCGGCTCACCGAGGTTGTTCAGGACATTTCGCGTGCCGCGCTGCACGCCGTTGGGCGTCAGGTCACGGTAGGTCACGGCCAGCGGCCGCAGGATGAAGGTGTCCAGCGTCTTGTTCAGGGCGAACAGGAAACGGTTGGGCGTTTCCAGCGGGTCCCAGACCTCGCCTTGCTCCGCGGTCGCGCATCCCGCCACCAGGCTTCCGGTCAGCGCCAACACAACCGTGGCGCGACGAACGCCTGAAACCCAACGCACCAACATTATGGACATCCCATGAAGTGGGCCGCCGCCATAAATCGGCAGCAGCGCAGTCTGGAAAGTTGATCCCCGTCCCTCAGCCCAGATTTGGCGCCCGACCCTTTCCGACCCGACAGCTCATCGCCGGTACGGACGGGTGCCAAAAACCCCTACAACAGTAAACTTATAGCACGCCCCGACCTGCCCTGCCACGACACTGGCTCCGCCACGGACCCGATCCGACAGGACATTGGCGCTCTTCGTACACCTGAAGGCTGAATAGTTACTGACGCCCGGGTCGGCCGCAAGCATCGCTGGACAAAGACATAAAAATATCCTTATATGTAACTATGAATGATTTGCTCCCTGTGCTCAGAGCGGTTGCCGAAGAAACGCGCCTGCGAATCCTCGCGCTGGCATCGCGCGACCAGCTCACCGTGAGCGAATTCGTCGACGTCCTCGGCCAGTCGCAGCCGCGCGTGTCGCGTCACCTGAAGCTGCTGGTCGAGGCCGGCCTGCTGGAGCGCATCCGCGAAGGCCAGTGGGCCTATTTCCGGCTGGCGCACGATCTGGGCGCCAACCAGTCGCTGCTGCGCGAGGTGATCGCGCGCCTGCCGACACCCGATGCCATGCTGGACGCCGACCAGGCCCGGCTGGCCGACCTCAAGCGGCGGCGCGAGAACCGCGCGATCGCCTATTTCCGCCAGAACGCGGCACGCTGGGACCAGCTGCGCGCGCTGCACGTCGCCGACGCCGAGATCGAGGCGGCGCTGCTGGCGCAGCTGCCCGAGGACGCCGAGTCGCTGCTCGACATCGGCACCGGCACGGGCCGCATCCTGCAGGTGCTGGCGCCGCACGTGGAGCACGCCGTCGGCATCGACCAGTCGCGCGAGATGCTGGCGGTGGCGCGCGCCAATCTGGCGCGCTCCCACCACGGCAATGTCGAGATCCGCCAGGCCGACATGTATGCCTTGCCCTTGCCGTCGATGTCGGTCGACGTCGTGACCATCCATCAGGTGCTGCACTACGCCGAGGACCCGGCGGCCGTGCTGCGCGAAGCCGCCCGCGTGCTGAAGCCGGGCGGCACCGTGCTGGTGGTCGATTTTGCGCCGCACGATCTGGTGGAGTTGCGCCGCGAGCACGCGCACGTCCATCTCGGCTTCGCCGACAACCAGGTGCAGGGCTGGCTGGCGTCCGCCGGCCTGTCGAGCGATCCGCCGACCCACCTGCCCGGCCGTCGGTTGATGGTGGGCATCTGGCGCGCGCGCCGTGCCGAGCGACGCGATCCGGTGGTCTCGGCCGACCGCGACCTCGGCAGGAGCGCGCGATGAGCCCCGATGCCGGCCCCCTGTCCGCGGCCGCGCCGAGCGGCGAGTTTCCGGCCCGCGCGCCATCCCGGCTGGTGGTGTCGTTCGAGTTCTCGCCGCCGCGCTCGGAGGCGATGACGCAGACGCTGTGGAGCTCGATCGAGCGGCTGGCGCCGCTGCGGCCCGCCTTCATGTCGGTGACCTACGGCGCCGGCGGCTCGACCCGGCAGCGCACGCACGAGACGGTCGTGCGCATCCGGCGCGAAACGGACATTGAGCCGGCGGCGCATCTGACCTGCGTCGCGGCCAGCCGCGGCGAAATCGACGACATCGCGCGTGCCTACTGGGATGCCGGCATCCGCCACATCGTGGCCTTGCGCGGTGATCCACCCAAGGAATCGGGCGGCAAGTACGTGGCGCATCCCGGCGGCTACGCCAACGCCGCCGCCCTGGTCGCCGGGCTGAAACGCATCGCCGACTTCCAGATCAGCGTCGCGGGCTATCCCGAGCGGCATCCCGACTCGATCGACGACAAGGCCGACCTCGAGAACCTGAAGAACAAGGTCGATGCCGGCGCCGACCGCTGCATCACCCAGTTCTTCTTCGAGGTCGAGGACTTCCTGCGCTTCCGCGACCGTGCCGCCGCCGCCGGCATCGCGGTGCCGATCGTGCCCGGCATCATGCCGGTCTCGAACTTCGCCGGCATCCAGCGGATGGCCGGCCTCTGCGGCGCCAAGGTGCCGGCCTGGCTCGCCGCGCTGTTCGACGGGCTCGACGACGACGTCGAGACGCGGCGCATGATCGCCGCCACGGTGGCCGGCGATCTGTGCCGCAAGCTGCAGTCGGAGGGCGTTTCCGCCTTCCACTTCTACACCCTGAACCGCGCCGACCTGACCTTCGCGCTCTGCCATCTGCTGGGCGTGCGGCCGACGGCGCCGGCACGTGCGGGGTGACGCCATGAGCCGTGCCGACAAGGCCGCGCTGCTGCGCAAGCTCGCCTCCGAGCGCATTCTGGTGAAGGACGGGCCCTACGGCTCGATGATCCAGGGCTACGGGCTGGACGAGGCCGGCTTCCGCGGCGGACGCAGCTTCACGCACGACCAGAAGGGCAACAACGACCTGCTCAATGTGACGCGGCCGGAGATCATCGGCGAGATCTGCGACGCCTACCTCGAGGCCGGCGCCGATATCGTGGCCACCAACACCTTCAACGCCAACGCCATCAGCCAGGCCGACTACGGCATCGAGTCGATGGTGCGGGAGATCAACCTCGCCGGCGCCCGCCTGACCCGCGCCGCCGCCGACCGCTGGAGCGCCAGGACGCCCGAGCAGCCGCGCTTCGTGGTCGGCGCGCTGGGACCGACCAACAAGACGCTGTCGGTGTCGCCTGATGTCAACAACCCGGGCTACCGCGCCGTCAGCTTCGACGACGTGAAGGACGTCTACCGCACCCAGATCGATGCCCTGCTCGACGGCGGCGTCGACTTCATCATGATCGAGACCATCTTCGACACGCTCAACGCCAAGGCCGCCATCGTCGCCGCCGACGAGGCCGCCGAGGCGCGCGACGAGGAGCTGCCGGTGATGGTGTCGATGACGCTGACGGACCTCGCCGGACGCAACATCTCCGGCCAGACGGTCGAGGCGTTCTGGCATTCGGTGCGCCACGTGCGGCCGCTGACCATGGGCATGAACTGCTCGTTCGGCGCCACCGAGCTGCATCCCTATGTCGGCGTGCTCAACACGCAGGTCGACTCGCTGCTGTGCGTCTATCCCAACGCCGGCCTGCCCAACGAGATGGGCGCCTACGACGAGGCGCCGGAGACGACGGCGCGGCTGGTGCGCGGCTGGGCCGAGAGCGGCTGGCTCAACATCGTCGGCGGCTGCTGCGGCACGACGCCCGAGCACATCCGCGCCATCGCGCGGGCGGTGCGCGGGATCAAGCCGCGCCGGCCGGCGGTGCTGCCGCCGGCGCTGCGCCTGTCGGGCATGGAGGCCGCGAGTTTCTTCTGATGTCCCAGCGCGTCGCGACCTTCATCAACATCGGCGAGCGGACCAACGTCACCGGATCGGCCAGGTTCAAGAACCTGATCCTGGCCGGCGACTACGGGGCGGCGATCGACGTGGCGCGCCAGCAGGTCGAAGCCGGCGCGCAGATCATCGACGTCAACATGGACGAGGGCCTGCTCGACGCCGAGAAGGCAATGGAGACCTTCCTCAAGCTGGTGGCGGCCGAGCCCGACATCGCGCGCGTGCCGATCATGGTCGACAGCTCGAAATGGAGCGTCATCGAGGCCGGCCTGAAATGCGTCGCCGGCAAGGCGATCGTCAATTCCATCAGCCTCAAGGAGGGCGAGGCGCCGT
>JAHCJT010000255.1 GCA_026126245.1 Alphaproteobacteria bacterium | reverse complement strand
CTCCAGCGCGAGCGTTGGCGGTCGCGGTCGCGCATCGAGCGCAGGCCAAAGATGTCGACCGCCCCGCTGCTGGCAACGCGGCCGTTGAGCTGCCACAAGGCCGGCGGCGGCGGCAATGTTTCGCCCTTCTTGCCCTGCACTTTCGGCGTGCCGGCGTCCGGTTCAATGGCCGTGCCGTCGAGCAGACCGCTTTCGATGGTGATGCGCACGTCCAGCGGCGCGCAGTTGCCGCCCTGGGCGCGACCGACCCAAGTGCCATCCGCCGGCGTCGGCGCCGCCGGGGTCGGCGGGGCCGCGGTCTGGGCCCATGCCGGCGGAGCCAGAGCCATAACCGCCGCAACGAGCGGCGCGCACAGGAGTCGATGCAGCGGCAGGCGTGACACGATCACGATGCGGTTCTCCTGAAAGCTGCGGTCGTGGCGCGGATGGCGGACCATCGCCTGCCTGTCGCGCCAAGACAAGCTGCGCGCACTCACCGGCGGCCGAACAGGCGCTCGATGTCGGCCAGCTTCAGTTCGACATAGGTCGGCCGGCCATGGTTACACTGGCCGGAATGCGGCGTCGCCTCCATCTGGCGCAGCAGCGCGTTCATCTCGTCGACCGACAGCCGCCGTCCGGCGCGCACGCTGCCGTGGCAGGCGAGCGTGCCGCACACGTCCTCCAGCCGCTCCTTCAGCGACAGGTGATCGCCGAATTCCGCCAGTTCGTCGGCCAGATCGCGCACCAGGCCGGCGACGTCGGTATCGCCCAGCAGCGCCGGCGTCTCGCGCACCGCCACGGTGCCCGGCCCGAACGGCTCGATCGCGAGGCCCAGCTCGGCAAGTTGCCCGGCACGCGCCAGCAGCCGGCGCGCGGCGTCTTCGCCGAGCTCGACGATCTCGGGAATCAGCAGCACCTGGCGTTTCACGCCCTGCTCGGCCAGGGCCGTCTTCATGCGTTCATAGACCAGCCGCTCGTGGGCGGCGTGCTGGTCGACAATGACCACGCCATCCTCGGTCTGGGACACGATGTAGGTCTCGTGCACCTGCGCCCGCGCCGCGCCCAGCGGGTAGCGCCGCAGATCCTCGACCGAAGCGGCCTCGGCACGGGCCGACACCTGATCGACGCCGGCCAGGGTCTCGCTGCCCGCCTGCGGCGCGAAGAAGGCGGCCGCCGCCTCGGCCAGCCCACCGGCCGGCCGCGCGCCGCCGGACGGATATGACGGCCACGCCGCGCCGCGACCGCCGCCCATCGGCAGACTTCCCACCGGACGGGCCGCGCCCAGCGCCGCCTGCGCCACCGTCGTGCTGGCGCGATGGCCGGCCGCCGCCAGCGCCTGGCGGATGGCGCCGACGATCAGGCCGCGCACGATGCCGGCGTCGCGAAAGCGCACCTCGGTCTTGGCCGGATGCACATTGACGTCGACCATGCCGCGCGGCGCTTCAAGGAAAAGCGCCACCAGCGGATGACGATCGCGCGCCAGGAAATCCTGGTAGGCGCCGCGCACCGCGCCGACCAGCAACTTGTCGCGCACCGGCCGGCCGTTGACGAACAGGTACTGGTGCTGCGCCGTGCCGCGGTTGAAGGTCGGCAATCCGACATGGCCGGTGAGCCGGAAGCCCTCGCGCTCGGCACGGATCGGCAGGCTGTTCTGCGCGAAGTCGCGACCCATGACCGCGGCCAGCCGCTCCAGCCGCGCCGCATCCTCGCCGTCCTCGACCAGCGACGGCGCGATGGCGGCATAGCTGAACACCGTCCGGTCTTCGTCTTCGAGCGAAAAGGCGATCTCGGGATGCGCCATGGCCAGGCGCTTGATCGCGTCGGCGACCTGCGCAGCTTCGGTGCGCGGCTCCTTGAGGAACTTCAGGCGTGCCGGCACCGCGTAGAAGAGATCGCGCACCTCGACGCGGGTGCCGGGCGGATGCGACGCCGGCTGCGGACGGGCCTTGCTGCCGCCCTCGATGCGCAACGCCCAGGCGCTGTCGGCGGCCCTCGGGCGCGACGTCAGTGTGAAGCGGCTGACCGAGGCGATCGACGGCAACGCCTCGCCGCGGAAACCCAGGGTACGGATGTCCAGCAGATCCTCGTCGCCGGCCAGCTTGGAGGTGCAATGCCGCTCGACGGCCAAGACCATGTCCTGGGGCGTCATGCCGACGCCGTCGTCACTCACCGCAATCAGGCTGCGGCCGCCTTCGACCAGGCTGACGGCGATGCGCGAGGCGCCGGCATCGATGGCGTTCTCGACCAGCTCCTTCACCGCCGACGCCGGGCGCTCGACCACCTCACCGGCCGCGATCCGGTTCACCAGCGTCGGCGGCAGGCGGATGATGGTCATTGTCCGACGCCGCTCACTATTTCTTCGCCGCCAGATACTGTCGTGCCAGCACCTTGCCCTCTTCCACCGCCGGCTGGTCGAAGGCGTCGACATGCAGCAGGTCGGCGGCGAGGATCGTCTCGAGCATGAAATGCATCAGCAGCGCGCCCATGACGCGCTCGTCGAGCTTCGCGATGCGCAGCACCCGTGTCGGTCGCCCGTTCCTCGCCAGGGTGGCGGCGGTGGCGTCGGCTTCGGCCAGCAGCAGATCGCCCAGCGACCGGTCGGCCAGATAGGACAGCGACGTGTCGATGGCCAGTGCGTCGCGACGGATCCGGGTGCCCTCGCCCGCCGTGTCGCGGATGATCAGGGTGAACATCTTGTCGGCCGGGCCGTCGAGGTAGAGCTGCAGCTGGCTGTGCTGGTCGACCGTGCCCATGGCGCGGATCGGCGTCGTGCCCTTGCCGCCCTTGCCGAGGCTTTCGGCCCAGAGTTGCCGGAACCACAGCCCGAAATAGGCCAGCCGGTCGACATAGGGCATCAGCACCGTCGTGCCGATATCGCGCTCGCGCCACAGCGCGACCGACAAGGCGGCGCCGACTGCCGGCGCGCTGTCCTGGGCGGTGTCGGCCGCCAGGGCGGGATCCAGGACACTGGCCGCGCCCTCGCGGATCGCCGCCGCATCGAGGCCGGCGATCATCGCCGGCAGCAGGCCGACCAGCGACAGCACCGAGTAGCGTCCGCCGATGCCCGGATCGTGGTCGAGGATCACGCTGCCGACCTGGGTGGCGATCTTGCGCAGCGGATTGTCCTTCGGCTCGGTGATGGTCAGCAGATGATCGGCGAGCTTCGCCTTGCCGACCTTGGCCTGAAGCGCATCGAGCACGACAAACAGCTGCGTCAGAGTCTCGGCCGTGCCGCCCGACTTGGAGATCGGCACGAAGGCGGTCTTCCCCAGATCCAGCCGCGTCAGCAGTTCGGCGAACGTCGCCGGATCGATATTGTCCATGAACCACAGCTTGGGCGCGCCGGCCGCCGGTCCGAACCCCATGTCGGCCAGCGCCGCCACGGTCTGGCCGCCGAGGCTGGACCCGCCGGTGCCGAGAATGACCACGTGCTCGAACGCCCGCAGCCGCTCGACATGCGGTTTCAGTGCCGCCAGATCGTCGCGCGCCGCCGGCAGGCGCAGCAGCGGCAGCGAACCGTCCTTGTGGCGGCGGCGAACCTCGTGCAGCGCCGGCAGGGCCAGTTCCAGCTCGTGCTCGTAGGCACGGCGCGACAGGCCCTGGCCGCCGATGCGTTCGGCGAAAATGTCGTCGATCAGGTGCTGGTACAGCATGAGGGGGCTTCGATCTTGGCAAGAGAGTAGTGGAGCGTCGGTCGTCCCGAAAGCGCCGGCGCCGGCCGTTTGCCTGTGGATTTCGGCGGTTTGGGGGCGACCTCAGACGCCCAGACCGGCCACGGTGGTCAACTCGATGCCGGCCTTGCGCATCGCCTCGGTCTGCGCCCCTTTGCTGCCGCCCAGGTCGATGGCGGCGCAGGCATCGTCGACCACGGCGACGCCAAAGCCGAGCCGGCGGGCGTCCAGTGCCGAATAGGCAACGCAGAAATCATAGGCCAGGCCGCAGCAGACGACGCGCGACACACCGCGCGCCCGCAGCCAGCCGTCGAGGCCGGTGGTGGTCGTGCGGTCGTTCTCGAAGAAGGCCGAATAGGAGTCGACCGACGGCCGCATGCCCTTGCGCACGATCAGGGCGGCACGATCGGTCGTCAGGTCCTCGTGGAAGGCCGCACCCGAGGTGCCCTGCACGCAGTGATCGGGCCACAGCGTTTGCGGACCGTAGGCGACCTCGATGGTGTCGAACGGCGCCTTGCCCTTGTGCAGCGACGCGAAGGAGCCGTGCTTGCGCGGGTGCCAGTCCTGCGTCAGCACGACCAGATCGGCGGCAGCGACCAGCCTGTTGACCGCCGGCAGGATCGCATCGCCGCCCGGCACCGCAAGGGCGCCGCCGGGACAGAAATCGTTCTGCACGTCGATTACCAGCAGGACCGCGCCCGGCCCCAGCCATGTCGTATCGGTCATGGCGGCAACATGCAGAGCGCAAGGACGAATGTCCACTGCGCCAGGAGGCCCTAGTCGGACCGGCGCCGCACCCGAAAGAAGTCGCGCAGCAGCGTGCCGGCCGCGCTTTCGGCGATGCCGGAATAGACCTCCGGCACATGATGGCAGGTCGGCTGGGTGAAGATTCGCGGCCCGTGCTCAACGCCGCCACCCTTGGGATCGGCCGCGCCATAGTACAGCCGGCGAATGCGGGCGAACGAAATCGCCTGGGCGCACATCGGGCACGGCTCCAGGGTGACGTAGAGGTCGCAGTCGACCAGCCGCGGCACGCCGAGCCTGGCGGAAGCAGCGCGGATCGCCAGCAGTTCGGCATGCGCTGTCGGATCGTTCTGCGCCTCGACGCGATTGCCGTCGGCGGCCAGCACCGCGCCGTCGGGACCGACGATCACGGCGCCGACCGGCACCTCGTCGCGCGCCGACGCGGCACGCGCCTGCGCCAACGCCAGCTCCATCGGCGACGGCTTCATCGTCGCGCCTAGCCGCGGCCGCGATAGGGCGCCACGCCCTGATCGGGCAGCCACAGGCCTCTGGGCGGCGCGCCCGTCTGCCAGAAGACGTCGATCGGCATGCCGCCGCGCGGATACCAGTAACTGCCGATGCGCAGCCACTTGGGCTTGATCGCCGCCACCAGGCGTTTGGCGATCATCACGGTGCAATCCTCGTGGAACGCGCCGTGATTTCGGAAACTGGCGAAGAACAGCTTCAGCGACTTGCTCTCCACCAGTCGCGCCGCCGGCACATAGTCGATCACGAGATGCGCGAAATCCGGCTGACCGGTCAGCGGACAAAGCGACGTGAATTCAGGCTGGGTGAAGCGCACGAGATAGAGCGTGCCGCGATGCGGGTTGGGCACGGTCTCCAGCACCGCCGCATGCGGCGATGCCGGTACGCTCGCCGTCCGGCCAAGCTGCGTTAGCTGTGTGTATTTCGCCATCGGCGCCTCTGCGGAACGTCAGCTTGCCGGGATGCGCGTGATGGCGCCGGCCTGCAGACGGAAGAACGCATCCTGCGGCTCGTCGAGCTCGACGATCTGCTCGGGCGACAGGCCGCCATACGCACCGCGCAGCAGGCGGCCGACCGCGCCGTGCGAGAACGCCGTCACCGGCCGCGCCGCCGCCAGCCGCACAAGATCGGCCAGCGCGGCCTGTGCGCGCGGCGCTGCCATGGCGTAGCTCTCGCCGCCCGGCGGCTGGTGCTGCCATTTCAGATCGTTGCGCTCGGCCAGCGCGCCGGGTGAGAGGCGCTCGATCTCGGCGCGCGTCAGCCCGTCCCAGGCGCCCCAGCTGACTTCGCGCAGCCGCTCGTCGAAGCGGCAGCACACCACGTCGAGACCGGCGGCGGCACAGGCGATCTCGACCGTCTGGCGCACCCGCCCCAACGGGCTGGCGACGACGGCAACGTCGATCAGGTCGATGCCGGCACAACGCAGCTCCTGGCGCAGCGTGGCGCCCAGCGCCTGCGCCTGGGCGCGGCCCTGCTCGGTCAGCGGCGAGTCGAGCGCGCCCTGGATGCGTTCGATCGCGTTCCACTCGGTGCGGCCGTGCCGGAACAAATAGATGGGATGCGGGTTCTTCATGCCGGCTGATAGCGCAGGAAGACGATGCGAGCGGCGCCGTAGCGGCGCTCGTCGAGCACCGAGAAGCCGGCCACCGCGTCCAGATCCTCTTTGGTGCCGATCTCCAGTACGCAGACCGCGCCCGGCGCCAGCCAGCCGGCCCGTGCCAGCGCCGCCAGCGCCAGCGCGCCGAGGCCGGACCGATAGGGCGGATCGAGAAACGCGATCGCGCAGGCGCCCCCTGCCGGTGCCGGTTGCGGCTGCGTGGCGTCGGTGCGGATCACCCGGGCGTTGGCCGTCTCCTTCAGCGCGCGCAGGTTCTCGCCGATCGCCCGCACCGCCTCGGGCGCGCTGTCCATGAACGTGGCATGCGCCGCACCGCGCGACAGCGCCTCGATACCCAGCGCGCCACTGCCGGCAAAGGCATCGAGCACGCGGGCGCCCGGCAGCGGCGAGGTGCCGTCGCCGTTGAGGTCGGCATGGGCCAGGATGTTGAACAGCGACTCGCGGGCGCGCGACGACGTCGGCCGCACCTCCTGTCCCGGCGGCACCAGCAGCGGCCGGCCGCGATGCTTGCCCGCCACGATGCGCGGCGCCGGCGGTGCCTCCACCATCGTCGCGTGGCGGCGAGGCGGCGAGACGGGTCTGCGGCTCACGGCCTGCCGCCCCTGCGTCGCGTGCCCGGCTGCGCCTC
>JAHCJT010000254.1 GCA_026126245.1 Alphaproteobacteria bacterium | reverse complement strand
ATGTTCTGCCCGGCAAGGTGATGGCGGCCGATGTCAAGGATGGCCTCGAGGCTACCACGGTGCAGGGGAAGCCTGTCACGTTCAGCATCAAGGACGGCAAGCCGTACATTAACGATGCCCAGATCGTGACGACCGACATCCCAACCAGCAATGGCGTCATCCACGTCATCGACAGCGTGATGCTGCCGAAGTAGCCGCGCGCGGCGCGGCGCGGCGGCTCAGGTCCGCAGCGGCCAGACCGAGAAGCGCTGCGCGTCGAGGAACTGCGCCGTGGCCGGCGCGACGCGGCCGACCGGCGCCAACGCCGGGCCGGCGGTCTCCAGGGCGATGAAGACGCGCCCGTCGCGGCGCACCCAGGCGTCGCCTTCCTGCCACGGCACGTCGACGCCGAGGATGGCGTGGCCGGGCATGGTGGCCATGGCGGCCAGACGGTTGGGCGTCAGCGCGCGCAGCACGCAGGCGAGCGCCACCGCCTTGCTGTCGCAGTCGCCGCGGTTGAGTTCCAGCAGGGTCGGCGGCGGCGCGAAGTCGTAGCCGCCGACCCGCACCCGGTCGGTCAGCTGGTCGTAGGGAATCGCCTGCACGAACGACAGGCCGAGCGCGACGCGGCCGCGCTCGTCGGCGCCGCCGGCGATGTTGGCCAGCGCCTGCGCCAGCGGCCACATGGTGCGCACATAGCGGCGGGTGGCGGCCAGGTAGTCGACCGAGATGGTGTTGCCGTCGATGCGCCGCAGATAGGCCGCGACGTAGCGGTGCTGCGCCTGCTCCAGCGTCTGCTTGAGCTGGCGCGTGGCGTCGGCCAGCAGCTGCGGCGGACCGATGACGCGAAAGCCGACGCCGAAGGATTCATCGCTCATCGCCTGGCGCTGGATCTCGAGCTTGATCTGCGTCCAGCCGGCGGCGGTCTTGCGCATCTCCGCCTCGAGAAAGTCGCGCATCGCGGCCAGCGAGAAGTCGTGGAACAGCTTGCGCGCCTGGTCGATCTCGGCCGAGTCGATGGTGAAGGAGACATCGCGCTCGTGCCGCATGTGGTCGAGCCAGCGGATGCGATAGCGGGTCAGCGCGCCCTCGCGGTGGTGCTCGTACGACAGCTGCCGCGCCTCGGCCGCGCCCGGCACCAGCGGCAGCGCCAGTCCGGCGGTCCCCAGCAGCAGGTTGCGGCGCGACAGCATGATGGTTCAGCGCCCCCGGAACACCGGCTTGCGCTTGTCGGCGACGGCGGCGATGCCCTCGGCGAGGTCTTCCGACTGGGCGCAGACGCGGATGCGCGCCCGGATGGTCGCCTCGTCGAAGCTGCTGTGCGCGATGTCGTTGATCGATGCCTTCATGCCCGACAGCGACAGCGGCGCCAGGCCGCCCAGGGTGGCGGCCAGGCCGTCGACCCGGGTGGCGAAATCGACGCGGTCGACCAGCCAGTCGAGATAGCCGATGCGCAGCAGCTCGGCGCTGTCGAACTCCTCGGCCAGCAGCAGGAAGCGCTTGGCGACGCCCGGCCCCAGCCGCTCGGTGAAGCGGCGCAGGCCGCTGGGATAGTAGTGCAGGCCCAGCCGTCCGGCCGGCAGGAAGGCGCGCATGCCGCGGATGCCGACGCGGAAGTCGCAGGCCAGCGCCAGGTCGGTGCCGCCGCCGTAGACCGAGCCGTTGAGCGCGCCGATGGTCGGCACGCGCAGCGCCTCCAGGCGATCGCACAGCACCTCGAAGCCGTAGCGCCGGCCGGCGCCGCCGTCCTCGCCGCGGCCCTTGCCGGCCCCGTCGCCACCCTCGCCGCCCGACGCGGCGCCGCCGGGCTTGAGCGAGCCCAGGTCGAAGCCGGCGCAGAAGGTCTTCTCGCCGGCGCCGGTCAGCACCAGCACGCGCAAATCGCCGGTCGCCTCGACGGTGTCGAGATGGGCGATGAAGGCCTGGATGTCGGCCGGCGCCAGGCGGTTGTGCACCGCCGGGTTGTTCAGGATGATGGTGGCCCGGGGGCCGTCGATGGTCAGCAGGATGTGCTCGGTCATGGCCGGCAATCTAACGCGGATACTCAGCGGCGTCATGTTTATGCCGCCGGCCGCACGATCTCAGCCGGAAATTGATCCAACATGGCGCAATGACGCCGGCATCGTCGGGGCGCGACGACGGCGCGGCGGCGGGTGGCCGCCCGGCCGGCCGGGGGGCATTTACCGCCCCTAAAGGCGCGAAATGCACGGGCGCACCGGCTGCAGGGCGCAATACTTGTGTCACTATGAAATGATCGAGAGTTCATCCAATATCCTGCAAGACCGTCCCGACCATATTTTTCTCTTCTTGAAATATGCCAAAGTAATAGCCGCCGAATATTGTCATTCCCTCGCCCGCGGCCTCTTGCGCGAACGGTGGCGGCCCGCCCCGGCGGCAGCGACGCACGCTTGTGGCGCGCTCTTGCGTCGTCCCGAGCGCCGCGACCGGCCGTGCGGCCAGGGCCGGCGCGATCGAGCAAGACCGCCGCCCGTGCCGATGCCGGGTCTCAGCGCAAGGCGTCCACCAGCTGGCGGGTCGCGACGAGGGCCGGCGACTCCAGCCCCTCGGAAAAGCTGCCAAAGACCGACGCCAGCAGGTCATGCGCCCTCTGGCGCTCGCCGGCATCGGCCCAGAGGGCGGCCAGATCGCGCGCCGCCAGCAGCTCGAGCGATTTCGCCTGCTGGCTGCGCGCGACCTCGAGCGCCTTCTGCAGCGACCGTACGGCATCGCTGCGATGCGCGGCACCCTGCGCCAGCAGGGCCACCCCGAGGACGCGGTGCACCTCGGCCTCGTAGTAGCGCTCGCCGGTCTCCTCGATCAGCGACGCGGCTTCGCCCAGCACGGCGATGGCCTGTTCATGGTCACCGCTCAGCCGCAGCGCGTCGGCGAGAAGCGCCATGTGATGCGCCGTCTGGTAGCGGGCGCCGGTCGCGCGATAGGCCGCCAGCCCGGTTCGCATATCGCGAATGCCGGCCTGCACGTCGCCCAGGGCGGCACAGGCGGCCCCCTCGACGATGCGGCCGGCCGCCACCATCAGCGGGAAGCCGTGCTGCTTCGCGGTCTTGCGCGCCTGACGCGCCTTGGCGCGGGCCGCCGACCAGTCGCCGCGCAGCTGATGCACCACCGACGTCAGGTAGAGCAGGCGCGACGTCGTGAAGATGTGCTTGTCGTGCCGCAAGGTGACCAGCGCGCGATCGACCAGCCGCAAGGCCGCGTCCGGCCGGCCCAGGAACCAGTGGCACCACCCGGCATAGGCCTGGCCGGCGGCGGCGAAGTTGACGCCGTAGCGGAACCCGCCCGTGTCGGGCTGCTGCGTCTGATAGACCTCGTCCGCCTGCTCGAAGTGGGCGCTGGCGCGCGTGAAGGCACCGACAAGCAGGCAGGAGGTCGCGACCACCGTGTGGCCGACCACGAGGCCTTCGGCGTCGCCGGCGGATTTCGCGCGCGACAGGGTCTCCTCGGCGATTTCAGTGCCCAGCTGGTGATTGGCGCGCGTGAATTCGAACAGATAGATGCCCGCCAGGACGGGGTAGACGTCCTCGCTGTCGCTCACGACGTGGCAGAGCTTGCGCGCCCGCTCGAAGGCGACGCCCGCTTCCGGCGCCGCAAAGCCCCGGGTCGCCATCAGCGCGCCGCCGAGCAACCGCTGCAGCGCCAGTTCGCTGGCCCAGCGGTCGGCCGACTCCGGCATCGTCTTGAGCAGGTCGAGCGCCCGCGTGGCGTGGGCGATGACTTCGTGGTCGGCGGAGCGGAACGCGGCGCGCTGGGCCGCTTTGTGCGCGTAGCGGACCGCCCGGTCGTTCTGCCCGGACTCGGCGTAGTGGTGCGCCAGCAGCTCGGGCTGCGCCTCGACCACCTCCGGGAAGCGGCTCTCCAGCAGCGCCGCGGCCTGCTGGTGGTAGATCTGGCGCGTGCGTTTCAGCAGCGACTGATAGGCGGCATCCTGGATCAGCGCGTGCTTAAAGGTGTACGTGGCGCGCGGCGGCCGGCCGCGCTGGTAGAGCAGCTCGGCCTCGACCAGCTGGCCCAGCCCGTCGCGCAGCTTCGGCTCCTCGAACACGCCGATCGACGTCAGCATCTCGTAGGCGAACTCGCGGCCGAACACCGCACCCAGCTGCGCGACCTCGCGCACCGTCGGCAGGCGGTCCAGCCGGGCCATCAGCACTTCCTGCAGGCTGGCCGGGATCGACAGCGCCGACAGCGGTCCGGCCAGCGCATAGCGGCCGGCCTCTTCCTTCAGGATGTTCGACGCCAGCACCGTCTTGGTCAGTTCCTCGACATAGAGCGGCACCCCGTCGGTCTTGCGCACGACGTAGTCCAGCACCTCGCGCGGCAGCTCCCGGCCGTCGGCCAGGCTGGTGGCCATGACCTCGATCTGCGGTCGCTCCAGCCGGCTCAGCGTGATCGGCGTGACATGCGAGCGCGGCGGCCAGGGCGGCACGAATTCCGGCCGGAACGTCAGCACCATCAGCAGCGGCACCGTCGGCACCTGCTCGATGGTCTGGCCGATCAGCTCCAGCGTCGAGGGATCGGCCCAGTGCAGGTCCTCGTAGATCTGCAACACCGGCTGGTGTTCCGCCTCCTCCAGGGTGAGGGCGACAAGCAGGTCCGACGTCTGCTGCTTGAGCTGCTGCGGCGTCAGCAGCAACGCCGGATAGCGGTCTTCCGGCACCGCCAGCGACATCAGCGTCGCCATCAGCGGCACGCTGTCCTCGAGCGGCCAGCTGTAGCGCGACAGCAGCTGCTCCAGCTTGCCGAGCCTGGTCTCGGGCGCGTCCTCGGGCTCCCAGCCCGCGGCGCGCTTGAAGTGCTCGACCACCGGATAGAGCGCCGTGTTGGTGTGGTACTGCGAGCAGCGGATGCTGATGCGCTGCAAGCGTTGCTTCACCACCTCGGCGCGCAACGTGCGGATCAGCGTCGACTTGCCGATGCCGGGCTCGCCGCTGACCATCACCACCTGGCCGCGCTTCTCGTCGCGGCTCTGCTGCCACGCCCGGCGCAGCAGGCCGATCTCCTCGTCGCGGCCGACCAGCAACGGCGCCTCGGCGACGACATCGCTCTCCGCCGCGGCCTCGACCAGGCCGGCCACACGCCAGGCGCCGACCGGTTCCGCGATCCCTTTGAGCGCCTGGCTGCCGAGATCGGCATAGGCGAACCCGTCGCCCGCCAGCTCCCGTGTCACCGCGCTGACGACAACGCCGTCCGGCACCGCCAGGCCCTGCAGCCGGGCGGCCAGGTTCGGCGTCTCGCCCACCACCGTCTTCTCCGCGCCGCCGCCCGCGCCGATGCTCTCGCCCACCATCACCACGCCGGTGGCGATGCCGATGCGCACCGACAAGTGGATGCCCTTGGCCGTGCCGATCCCGGCATTGAGATCGGCCATCGCCCCGACGATGCCGAGCCCCGTGCGCACGGCGCGCGCCGCGTCCTTCTCCTGCGCGTGCGGGAAGCCGAAATAGACCAGGATGCCGTCGCCCATGAACTTGGCGATGTAGCCGTCGAACTGCCGGATGACCTTGCCCGCCGCCTCGTGGTAGGCGCGGATGACGTCGGCCATGTCCTCCGGATCGAGCCGGCTGGCGAGGTCGGTCGATCCGACCAGGTCGCAGAACATCACCGTCAGCTGCCGCCGTTCCGCGCCTGCCGTGTCGGCAGCGATGCTGGCGACGTCGACCACCGGCGGACGCTCCGGCGGCGCAACGTCGATGCCGCCGGGCGCCGCTGCGGACGGCTGCAGCGCCGGCAGGCTGTCGGCCGCCGCCGTCACGACGGCGCGCGACGCGCCGCCCGCCCAGACCAGGAACCGACCGCCCTCGTCGGTCGCCGCGCCCTTGGTGCGGACCAGGAAGTACCGGAGATCCTCCAGCGCGGCGTCGTCGAGCCCGAAGTCGCGCCGGATCGAATGGTAGGACACGCGCCCCTCGATCACGAGGCGCCACAGGACATCCCTGAGAACCCGGTCGAATTTCACGTTTCCGCCCCCGGACCGCAGCGTCGCTCTGGCGGCAACATCGGCGGTCGTGGCGATCATACGCCGGCAGCGCTGTCCGCGCCACGGCCACGCCGGCGCCGCGCTGCGCCCCGTTGCCCGTGCCGCCGGGCGCACCTATGGTGCGCGCAACACCGTTCCCCTGCCCGCGAGTCCGCCATGACCTACGCCGCGCCGCTTGCCGACATCCGCTTCGCGCTCCGCGAGGTCGCGGACCAGGCGGCAGTCGCCGCCCTGCCCGGCTACGAGGACGCCACCGACGACATGATCGACGCCGTGCTCGAGGAGGCCGGCAAGCTGTCGGCCAACGTGCTGGCGCCGCTCAACCGCATCGGCGACCAGCAGGGCGCGACGCTGGAGAACGGCGTGGTGCGCACGCCCGAGGGCTTCGCCGGCGCCTACCGGCAGTTCATCGACGGCGGCTGGAACGCGCTGCCGTTCGATCCCGAGTACGGCGGCCAAGGCATGCCGTGGCTGCTGGCCACCGCCGTGCAGGAGATGTGGCAGTCGGCCAACATGGGCTTCGGCCTGGTGCTGCTGCTCAACCAGGGCGCCATCGACGCCATCCATCACCACGGCTCGCCGGAGCAGAAGGCCACCTACCTGCCCAAGATGATCTCGGGCGAATGGACCGGCACCATGAACCTGACCGAGCCGCAGGCCGGTTCCGACCTGGCGCAGCTGCGCAGCCGCGCCGTCAAGCAAGGCGACCACTATCTCGTCAGCGGCCAG
>JAHCJT010000253.1 GCA_026126245.1 Alphaproteobacteria bacterium | reverse complement strand
GTGCCAACACCCCTGGTAGCGGTTCCTCAGCCGCCCCGACACTCCCTGTCATCACCACCGCAAGGTCCTTCGCTGCGCTCAGGACGACGGCCACTTCGTCATATGCGATCGCCCTGCCCTGAGGGTCAAAGGTCGGATGCTGCCGCTCTGCGCCGGGCTACGATTCTGGTGGTTGCCGGCCGTCCGGTCCTGTCATGCTCGGGCCACGTCGCCGGCACGCATCGGTCGACAGCGGGAGGACATCAGCATGGTCATCGGCACCGACGTCAGCCACAGCCATCCGACGGGCGTCGCGTTCGTGGCCTGCGGCCACCAGTCGGGACCAGGTGGCGCACCCAGGCCGCGGCGCCGCGAGGTCGTGGTCAACGGCCAGCGCGTCAGGACCGTCGACGTCCATGCCCATTGCGCCATCCCCGCGGCGATGGCGCTGATGGGTTTGCAAGTGGCGCCGCATGCGTTGCTGATGTCCGATACGGCCGGCCGCCTGCAGGCAATGGACGAACAGGGCATCGACGTCGAGGCACTCAGCATCAACCCCTACTGGTACGGTGCCGACCGCGATCTCGCGGCCGAGCTGATCGCCATCCAGAACGCCGGCCTGGCCGAGATCTGCGCCGCCGAGCCGCAACGCTTCGTCGCGTTCGCCAGTGTCGCGCTGCAGCATCCGGAGCTGGCCGCCGAGCAGCTCGAGACGGCGGTGCGCAAGCTCGGCCTGCGCGGCGTGGCGATCGGCGGCAGCGTCAACGGCGAGGAGCTGGCGGCGGCGAAGTTCCACCCGTTCTGGGCCAAGGCCGAGGAACTCGGCGTGCTGGTGTTCATCCACCCGCAGGGCACCAAGGAGCTGGAGCCGAGCGGCCGGCTGAAGGGCAGCGGCCTACTGGAAAACACGATCGGCAATCCGCTGGAGACCACGATCGCGCTGTCGCACCTGATCTTCGAGGGCACGCTGGACCGCTTCCCCGGCATCAAGATCTGCGCCGCACATGGCGGTGGCTACCTGCCATCCTACGCCGCGCGCTCGGATGCGGTGTGCCTGACCTTCCCCGAGCGAGTCGGTCCGCTGCCCAAGAAGAAGCCGACCGAGTACCTCAAGCAGCTCTATTTCGATTCCATCGTCTTCACGCCGGAAGCGCTGCGCCATCTGATCGCCGAAACCGGCCCGGGCCAGATCGTGATGGGCACCGACTATCCCTATCCCTGGACCAGCACGTCGGTCGACCACATCCTGGCAACGCCGGGCCTGAGCGATGCCGACCGCGTCGCCATCCTCGGCGGCACGGCGATGCAGCTGCTGGGCATTAAGTAGTGCAACACGCGGCGTGACCTACGTCGCACCCGCACTCTGCCGCAGGAACGCCAGCAGCAGCGCACTCACCGTGTCCGGCTGCTCCTGCTGCACCCAGTGGCCGGCGCCGTCGACGAGGTGGCAGCCGAGCATCTGCGTGCAGGCCGTCCCCTGCATGCGTTCGATGGCACCGGGCCGCTGATAGATACCCCAGTCGCTCTTGCCGGCGATGAAGCACGACGGCACGTCGATGGTGCGGCCGTCCAGCAGCTGCAGCTCGGCCTGGAACGGCGCGCCCGTCGCGCAGCGATACCATTGCAGGCCGCCCTGGAAGCCGGTGCGGCCGTATTCGCCGCTGTAGACCCACAACTCGTCGTCCGGCAGCCAGCGGCAGGTTGCGATCTCGGCCGCCGAGGGCATGAACGGCGCCACGGTCTGCGCCATGTCCTGGTCGTGGTCCATGACGTAGTAGGTCGGCAGCTTCGCCAGTTCGGGCGCCGTCCAGCCCTTCAGCGGCACCGGCGCGTTGCCCGCCCAGTCGGCGCTCTTGACGTGATAGTAGGCGCGCAGGAAATCGTGCAGGCCCTGAGGGCAGTGCATCATGTCGCGGTTGGCGGGGCGCGTGCCGTAGTACCACTGGTAGTGCTTGCGCGGCCGCGCCAGCTTGGCCAGCGCGTCGTGGATCGGATCAACGCTCGGTACGGCGGGGCGCGCGCCGCCGTCACCACGCGCGGTATCGAACGGCAACGCTGGCGGGCCGGCGAACGGCGCGCTCATCAGCACCACCGAGCGGAACACATCGGGTCGCAGCAGCGTGCACCAGGCCGCGACCGGCGAGCCGAAATCATGGCCGACGACCGCCGCCACCGCGCGATAGCCCAGTGCCGCCACCAACCCCAGCGCGTCGCGCGCCAGATTGAACATGCGGAACGACGCCAGATCGCCGTCGTAGTCGGCGTCCCAGCCCGTCGTGCGACCATAGCCGCGCTGGTCGGGCGCCACGACGTGGTAGCCGGCGGCGGCCAGCGGCAGCATCACCTTGCGCCAGCTGTAGGCCAGCTCGGGAAAGCCGTGCAGCAGCAGCACGCAGGGCCGGCCGCGCGTCTCGAAGCCGGCCTCCAGCACATGCATGCGCAGTCCGTTGATGCCGTCGACGAAGCGCGCCCGTATGCCGGCTGGCAGCGTCACGCCGCGCAGCGGATCAAGTGCGCTCACATCGGTCTCCTTGGCCGCCGCGATGCGCGCGGCGACACGCCTGCCGGCCAGCTCATGCCGGCTCGCGGTAGGGCTGGCCCCAGCGCTCCGCGTAGACGACGTCCGACAGCGCGGCGCGGCCGACGGGACCGAAATTGCCCATCGGATAGCCGATCGGCAGGATGGCGTAGGAATGCACGCCCTCGGGCAGGCCCAGCGCCGCCTCGGCCTCCTTTTCGTAGAACAGATGGCGCGTGGTCAGGGTCGAGCCGAGGCCAAGCGCGCGCGCCGCCAGCAGCATGTTCTGCACCGCCGGGTAGACCGACGAGCCGGTCCACCGGGTCGGCGCGCTGTCCTCCAGACAGGCAACGATCCAGACCGGCGCTTCATGGAAATGCTCGGTGAGGTACTCGACCGCGCGATGCTGGCGCGCGAAGCGCTCCTTGGTCACGCCGGGCGGCGGCGCGCTGCTGGCATAGCGCGGCCCGATGATTTCGTCGTAGGCGCGCTTGTAGCAGACCTGCACCGCCTTCTTGACGGCCGGATCCTTGATCACCATGAAGCGCCACTTCTGCGCGTTGCCGCCATTGGCAGCCGAGATGCCGGCTTTCAGGATCTTGGCGATGAGCTCGTCGGGCACCGGATCGGTGCGCAGCCGCCGCATGGCGCGCGTCGTGTGCATGATCTCGAAGACATCGTTGGCATCGGCCATCGCCTCTCTCCCTCCCAGTGTCGACGCCGCGTCGCGGCCGGGATCTCGCCCCGACGCGCCGCCGGCAGGACGCGCATGGAACCACAAATCGCCGTTGGAAACATGCCCCGGCATGCCTGGCAGGAACCGCACCGTCGTCGTTGTGACGTAAGGTCTTGGTCGTTGAGCGCATTTCGACGGACGGGACCCTGAGGCGCGTCAAAAGCGGTGGTCGACACCTTGTCCGGCCGGCATCGTTGTTCCAACCCGACCGTGCGGGAGCGCCAGAGCCGGGGGAGGGAGGACCGCGATGGACGACGTGCGCATTGTGGCGACCGGCCTGGGCTTTCCGGAAGGTCCGGTGGCGATGCCCGACGGCTCGGTCATCCTGACCGACATCCGCTTCAACTGCTGCTCGCGGGTGACGCCGGACGGCAAGGTGTCGCTGTTCTCGGCCGCCGGCGGCGGGCCCAACGGGCTGGCCATCGGCCCGGACGGCGCCTTCTACCTGTGCAACAACGGCGGCAATCGCTACGTCGAGGGCGTGTCGATGGGGCAAGGCCCGCACCCCGACTACAAGTACGGCTCGATCCAGCGGCTTGACCGCGCCACGGGTGCCGCAAAGACGCTGTACATTGAGTGCGACGGCCACAAGCTGTCGGCGCCCAACGATCTGGTGTTCGACAGTGCCGGCGGCTTCTATTTCACCGACCTGGGCAAGCGCCATGTGCGCCACCGCGACCATGGCGGCCTGTACTACGCGCTGCCCGACGGCTCGAAGGTCGTCTGCCTGGCCTACCCCATGCTGAGTCCCAACGGCTGCGGCCTGTCGCCGGACGGCCGCACGCTCTATGTCGCCGACACCGAGGGCGCTCGGCTGTGGGCCTTCGACGTCGAGGGCCCCGGCAAGCTGCGCCAGCCGACCGGCCACGCGCCACACAGCGGCCGGATCATCGCCGGCCTGCCCGGGCCGGCGCGCTTCGACAGCCTGGCGGTGCTGCAGAACGGCAATATCGCGGTCGCGACCCTGAACACCGGCATGATCACCGAGGTCTCGCCAGCCGGCGCGATCGTGCGCGAGGTGAAGATGCCCGACGTCTTCCCGACCAATATTTGCTTTGGCGGCGCCGACATGCGTACGGCATACATCACGCTGTCGGATACCGGCCGGCTGGGCACCATGCAGTGGCCGACACCGGGACTGAAACTGCATTTCACGTGAGGGCGGCACGCCGGAAGCGGGCCGGCCCTCGGCGCGGCACATCAGGGGAGGAAGGCCATGGCGGACAACGCGCAGATGATCATCGAGCTCGACCGCAAGCGCATGCAGGCGATGGCGGCCAAGGACGTCGCCACTCTGGAGGCGGTGCTGGCCGACGATCTGGTCTACGCCCATTCCTCGGCGCGGCTCGACACCAAGAAGAGCCTGATCGGCGCCATGCTGTCGGGCGCCACGGTCTACACCTCCGTCGAGCCGTCGGACGTCAAGGCGCAGGACCTGGGCGATGCCGTGGTGCTGACCGGCGTCGCGCAGATCAAGGTCGTCTCGAACGGCACACCCAACGCCTTCGGCGTGCGCTTCACCGACGTCTACGCCCGGCGCAACGGCAACTGGCAGATGGTAACCTGGCAATCGACGCGCCTGCCGGCATAGGATCGGCCGATCGTGCCACGCGCGCCCGACGCCTTGCCGGCCCGATGCAGACCCACCTGGAGACAGCGATGACCGAGACCAAGCTCGCGCCCAACCTGCCGAAATGGATGAAGGACCATGTCGACGTTTACCTGTCGAGCGGCGGCAAGGAGGGCCATCTCTACACCATCCGCCTGCCCAACGTGCCGGAGAAGGCGGTACCCTCGCTGCTGCTGACCACGACCGGCCGCAAGTCGGGCGAAAAGTATCTCTTCCCGCTGTTCTACGGCCGTGCCGGCGACAGTTACTTCGTGATCGCCTCGAAGGGCGGCGCGCCACAGCATCCCGGCTGGTACCGCAACATCCTCGCCAACCCGGAGGTCGAGGTTCAGGTCGGCACCGCCAAGCTGCGTGCACGGGCGCGGACCGCGTCGGGCGAGGAGCGCGGCCGGTTGTGGGCTCAGGCGGTCGGCATCTGGCCGCCGTTCGCCGACTACCAGGTCCGCGCCGGCGCCCGCGAGATCCCGGTGGTGGTGCTCGATCCGATCGGCAAGAACTGACGCCCGCGGCGACCGGGCGCCTTGGACGCGCGCCGCAATCGCCGGCGACAATGGTGGTGCGTCGCCCGCACCGGGGCGCGCGCCTGAAGACAAACGTCGGCACCTGCCCGACGGCAGACAGAGGACGTTCGATGGCTGCATTTGATCCGGTATCGGCCTTGCTGGGTGGCGCGCTGATCGGCCTTGCCTCGGTGATGCTCATGGTGCTGAACGGCCGCATTGCCGGCATCAGCGGCATTCTCGGCGGCATCCTCGCGCCGGGCACCGGCGACAAGCTGTGGCGCCTTGCCTTTGTCGCCGGCCTGGTCGGTGCGCCGCTGGTCTTCGCCCTCTTCGGCCGCGGCCTGGGCGAGCCGGAAATGCCGGCGAACTGGATCCTCATCATCGCCTCGGGTCTGCTGGTCGGCTTCGGCACGCGGCTGGGCGGCGGCTGCACATCGGGGCACGGCGTTTGCGGCATCGCCCGCCTGTCGCCGCGCTCGATCGTGGCGACCGGCATCTTCATGGCCAGCGCGGTGCTGGTGGTCGCGATCGTGCGCCATGGTCTGGGGGGCTGAGCCATGAACGCGCTCACGAGCCTGCTGTGTGGTCTGGTGTTCGGCGCCGGCCTTCTGGTTTCGGGCATGACGCAGCCCCCCAAGGTGCTGGGCTTCCTCGACGTGCTGGGCCGCTGGGACCCGACGCTCGCCTTCGTCATGGGCGGCGCGCTGGTGGTCTCGGGCGCAGGCTTTGCCCTGGCGCGGCGCTACGGCGGGCCGCTTCCCGCCAGCCGGCAGCGCCGGCCCGGCCCGGCCCAGATCGATCGGCGGCTGGTGATCGGCTCGGTGCTGTTCGGCGCCGGCTGGGGCCTGGTCGGCCTGTGTCCCGGTCCGGCGCTGGAGGTTGTGGCGAGCCTGTCGCCCAAGGCGATCGCCTTCGTGCTGGCGATGATCGCCGGCATGGCGGCCTACGACTGGCGGCCGGCGCGCGCCGCGCCCGCGACGGCGAGCGGCAACGAGGCCCTGGCCAGTTCGGACGACTAGCTCGGTGGCGCGTGCGTTCGGCGCGCCACGCCGGGCAGCAATCGGAGGGCGACATGATGCGCGAACCACAGGCCGTGATCGGCACCGACGCGTTGGCGTCGATACTGGGCGACGCCGATCTGCGGCTGTTCGACTGCACCACCTATCTCGAGCCGCCGCCGGCTGGCGTCGATGAGCCGTATGTCGCGGTGCCCGGCCGCAAGACCTTCGAGGAGGCGCATATCCCGGGCGCCGACTTCCTCGACCTGCAGGGCGAATTCTCCGATCCCGGCACGCGGCTGCGCTTCATGATGCCCGACGCGGCGCGGCTGGAGGAGGCGTTCGGCCGCCATGGCGTCGACGCTTCCAAGCGGA
>JAHCJT010000252.1 GCA_026126245.1 Alphaproteobacteria bacterium | reverse complement strand
GGGCGCGATCGGGCGGCCGCCGTCGTGGCAGACCAGGTAGTTGTGCCGCTCGCCGAAGGTATTGCACACCTCGCACAGAACCGCGCGCAACCGTCCGGCCGCGTCGCGGCAGCACCAGAAGCTCACCGGGTTGAAAACATAGCCCAGCATGCGCGGCAGGGTGATCAGCACCACGTCGCCGTCGCACACGCGGTCGAGCTGCCAGTCGCGCAGGCGGGCGCGGATCCACCGCTGCAGATCGTCGCCGTCGCCGTGGTCGCGGCGATGGAAGGCGACCGGCGCGGCGCGATCGACGCCCAGCCAGCGCCCGTCGAGCCGGTCGATGTCGGACAGCGACACGCAGAGATAGTTGACCTTGTAGGCGAAGGCGTTGACCCGGGGCCGCAGGCGCTTGTGGACCACTTTGGCGACGAGGATGCCGCCAGTCAGGCCGGCTTTGGAACGATCGCGTCCCGTCGTCGCCGTGGGTTGACCGGCCGGTGGCGCGTGATCGCCTGCGGCGGTGCGGTAGAGCCGTCGCGCGACGCTGTCCATCAGGCCGGCTCCCGCACGGCGGGTAGGGGCAGGGCGCCGCCGACCAACGCCTGTGCCGCTGCCATCGGCCGGCTGGTCCGCGTCCGGCCTTGGGGTGCCAGCCACGGCCGCGGCACCCCAAGGCGTTCGGCCGCCTCAAGGCCCGATGCCAACGCATCCTCATGGAAGCCAAAGCCGCAATAGCTGCCGCAGAACAGCAGGCCATCAACGTTCTGGATGGCGCTCAGGTGGCGCTGGGCCTCCAGCGCGGCGCGGTCGAACAGCGGGTGGTCATAGGTGTAGCGACCCCAGACGAGATCGGGCCGCGGCGCTGTCGTCGGGTTGAGCGACACGAAGAGCGGCTGTGCGGCGATGTTCTGCAGCCGGTTCATCCAGTAGGTCAGGCTGGCCGGCGCGTCCCAGTCGCCTTCGCGGGCGACGTAGTTCCAGCTCGACCAGACGGTGCGTCGCCGCGGCATCAATGCCGCGTCGCCGTGCAGCATGGCGGTGTTGGCGGCGTAGCGGAAGGCCCCCAGCAGGCGCCGTTCGTCATCGCTCGGCCGGTCGATCATGGCCAGCGCGTGGTCGGCGTGGCTGGCGATCACCACGCGGTCGAAGCTGTCCCAGTGGCCCGACGTATCGCGCACCGCGATCCGTCCAGCGCGGCGAACGATGCGGGCGATGCCATGGCCCAGCCGCACCCTGGCCTGCAGTGAATCGGCCAGCCGCGCCACGTAGCGGCGGCTGCCGCCGCGCACCGTGCGCCAGCGCAACTGGCCGGAGACGCGCAGCAGGCCGTGGTTGGAGAAGAATCGCACGAATGTCTGGGCGGGGTAGGCCATCATCTGGCGCATGGGCGCCGACCAGATGCAGCCAGCCATCGGCATCAGGTAGCGCTGCGCGAAGTGGCCATCGAAGCCGTTGACCCGCAGGTAGTGCCCCAGGCTGAGCGACAGGTCCTCCGCCGCCGCCAGCAGTTCGGGAGCGGTGCGGTTGAAGCGCGCGATGTCACGCAGCAGCCGCCAGTGGTCGGCATTGGCGACGTTGGCCGGCTGGCCAAGGAAGCCCAGCCAGCCGCTGCCATACTCGTAGCGTCCGCCGTCGAGGCTGACGGCGAAGCTCATGTCGCTCCAGTCGGTGGCGACGCCGAGATGCGCGAACAGGGTCGTGAGGTTGGGGTAGTTCGGCTCGTTGTAGACGATGAAGCCGGTGTCGACCGCCACGGGGCCGCCGGCAGTCGGCACATCGACGGTGTTGCTGTGGCCGCCCAGGCGCCGGTCGCGCTCGTAGAGCACGACGTCATGGCGCGTACCCAGCAGCCAGGCGGCACCCAGCCCGGCGACGCCCGAACCGACGACGGCAATCTTCACGGCCGGTCCCGTTGCTGCTGCCTGCTGGCGCTTCCCGGGCGCCGCCCCGAAGGCGCCGTCACATTCACGTGATGGTGCTCCCACTTGGCGACCCGCCGCCGACGCTGCGTTCGACGTCCGACCCGCTGGTTCGGCCCACGCGCCTTACCCTGTCCGCCATGGACGGCCAACTCCCAACGCCGGCGCCCATGCCGACCTTGCCCTCTCGTACGCTCGGTGGGCGCGGTCGGATGACGGCTCGCGGGTGGAGATGATGGGTTGGCGCGGCGCCGTCGGCCGACGGTTCCCTCAGCGGGCGAAGTAGCCGACCGCACCTCGAAGACGATGAACCAGAAGATGAGCCGCGCCATGAAGACGATGTCCTGTTGCGAAGTCGCGAGGGCCGGAAAAGTAAAACCGACGCTGCAACGGACCGATGAAACGCTTCACGGCGCGACATCGCGGGGCAGGCGGGCGCGGGCGATGAAGACGCCAAGCTCCCTTGCAGGTGCCGCGATCGGACCCTGGCGGTGCAGTTTTCGGCCTTCTTGCATGCGCATGTGCCGGATGTGCGCTGACGCCGATCGTGAATCTATCGTCAGCGATACTGCGCGTCCGATGTAGGTTTCATCGGCATCCGAGGCGCACCGCATGGCGTCTTTTTATAATTCGTGCAATGGGATGCGCCCTGTTCGATCCGGACCATTGAATGCGCGACAAGACATCTGGCGAGTCGTATCAAATCGTCAAAGACAGAGACGTACGTCGCGCCGGCGTACTGCAAAGCGAACGACAGGAAAGCCGCCATGCCGTCCAAGATGTTCTTTCCCGAAACCGGGTACATGGTCCGCAAAGGCTCGTTCTGGCACGATCACCGCGTGCTGCTGACCGTCGAGCCGGGCCAGCGAATCGATATCGTTCGCCGCGGCTATGCCGGCAAGCCGGCGCTGCGGCTGGGCTCATTCGACTACGAGCAACTCGACCCCAAGGCGCCGCCGACCGGACTTCGCGAGGTCGACACGGTGGACGGTCGCCCCAATCCGTTCGTCGTCCTCGTTGGCAAGACGGCCTGAGCGCAACGAGGTCCTACGGCGCCTTCGGCCCCAGCCAGCCCTGCCACTGTCCGGCACGGCTGGCGCGGGCCACTTCCTCGGTTTCGGCATAGGTACGCCCGCGATCGAACTCGGTCGATCCCATCGCCTCGTGGGTCCGCAAGACGGCATAGCCCACGGCCAGCATCCGCACCGACAAATCGTTGCCGCCGGCTTCGCAGATCGCCACGAGGCGGCACGCGCGATCCCACCCCTTCGGTATGCACGTCGCGCGGCGACCCGCCGTGCGCAGTTGGTCGTCCAGCGACACCCGCGCCCGCAGGCCGGGCGGGTTTTCGAGTCGCGTGGCGGCGTCGCGCAACGGCGGCGCATCGATCGCCCAAAGCCGCATGGCGAACCGCCGGCCGCTGGACGCGACGAACGCCATGCTGCCACCGTCGATGGCCCACGCCTGGCCCTCGATCGCTGTTTCGGGCAAGGGGCCGCAATGGTGCGACCGCGGTTCCTCGGCCGCGGCTCCGGACGCGTACAGGGCCGACGCCAGGATCAGGGATGCAGAAAGCTTGCTGCCGCGCATCGTTGGATACTCCCCGGTTGAGACGGCTACGTTCGCGCCGGCCGGCGGCGGTGGCAAGTTGACCCGGGCACGGGCGGCCGGCCGTCGACGCGACGACGATCACGCTGGGGCCCGCGGGTCCGCGACGCAATATTCCGGCTGGCGTGTCGGTCCAGCGCGTAGCCTGTCGTCCTATCGGGCAGGTGATATGATTTGCCCTGCACGGCTCGAGACACCGGATACGCCATGCCCAAGACCACGACCCGGGCCACACCCGCTGCCCGAAGCCGGCTGATGCTGCTGGTCGCGACCCGCAAAGGCGCATTCGTCATCCGCGGCGATGCCGCCCGCCAGCGGTTCCGCATCGACGGCCCGCACTTCTTGGGCCACATCATCCATCACGTCGTGCTCGATCCACGCGACAAGCAGACGCTGTTGGCGGCGGCGCGTACCGGCCATCTCGGGCCGACGGTGTTTCGCTCCGACGACTTCGGCAAGACCTGGGCCGAGGCGGCGCGACCGCCGCAGTTTGCCAAAGCGGCCGAGGGCGTCACGCCGCGTGCCGTCGATCACGTCTTCTGGCTGACGCCCGGGCATGTCAGCGAACCGGGCGTCTGGTACGCCGGGACCTCGCCGCAAGGCCTGTTCCGGTCGGAAGACGGCGGGCGCACGTGGCATGGCGTCGCCGGCTTCAACGATCATCCGATGTACGGCAAGTGGGCCGGCGGCGAGCAGGATGGCACACCCGACGGACCGACGACTCATTCGATCCGGATCGATCCGCGCGACGCGCGGCGCATGTATCTCGGCCTGTCAGGCGGCGGCGTCTTCGTCAGCGACGACCAGGGCGCCGCCTGGCGGCCGATGAACCGCGGCTCGCGCGCCGATTTCTTCCCCGACCCGTATCCCGACTACGGCCAGGACCCGCATTGCCTGGCGGTCCATCCGCTACGGCCCGACCGGCTGTATCAGCAGAACCATTGCGGCATCTACCGCATGGATCTGCCGGACGAGACCTGGGTCCGCATCGGCGACAACATGCCCAGGGATGTGGGCGACATCGGCTTTCCGATCGTGCTGCATCCGCGCGATCCCGACACGGCCTGGGTATTCCCGATGGACGGCTCCGACGTCTGGCCGCGCGTCAGCCCCGGCGGCAAGCCGGCCGTCTACGTCACGCGCGACGCCGGCGCCCGCTGGAAGCGGCAGGACCGCGGCCTGCCTCGGGCGCAGGCGTGGTTCACCGTCAAGCGCCAGGCGTTCTGCGCCGACGGCTTCGATCCGCTGGGGCTCTATTTCGGCACCACGGCCGGCGCGCTGTGGGCCAGTACCGACGAGGGCGGCCACTGGAACTGCATCGTGCCGCACCTGCCTGAAATCTACGCGGTCGAGGCCGCCGTGATATGAGCCGGATCGAGGTGCGGCTGGCGGCCCTGCTGCACAGCTATACGCGCGGCGCCCGCACGGTGAAGGCAAGCGGCGCGACGCTCGGCGAGGTTTTGGACGATCTTGAGCGGCGCTACCCGGGCATCCGCTTCCGTCTGGTCGACGAGCAGGAACGCCTGCGCCGGCACGTCCGCTTCTTCGTCAATGGCGCCGACACCCGCAGCCTCGCCACCCCGCTGGGCGCGGGTGACAAGGTCTACATCGTCGGTGCCCTGTCCGGCGGCTGACGCGACCGCAGCGCGCCAACCGCCCAGCCGCGCTAGTTGTCGGTGACGGCCGCGCGCGCCTTTGCGGGATCGACCGCGATCTCGACGCCGGCGCGCTCCTGCTGGAGCTTCATGACAATGCGCGAATCAAGATCGGCCCAGCCGCGCCCCATCGCCTCGGTCATGTCCTCCAGCGCCAGGTTGCTCAGCCGCATCGGCACGCCGACCTCGCGGCCCAGCGCCGTCGCCAGCGACACGTCCTTGTGTGCCAGACGCAGCGCAAAGGCGGGCGGGTCGTAGGCGCCGGGCAGGAACTGGTCGACGAGGTAGTCGTAGGTGCGCCGCCGGCCGATGGCACCGGCGCGCACCGCCTCGAACAGCGCCAGCGGATCGACGCCGGCCTTGACGCCCATGGTGAACGCTTCGGCCAGCGCCACGGAAATGGCGTAGCCGGTCACGTTGTGCACCAGCTTGGCGACCGTCGCCTGGCCGATCGGGCCGATGTAGCGCGCCTGGTCACCGATGTCGTCGAGCACCGCCTTGCAGCGGTCGTAGACGGCGCGCTCGCCGCCGACCCACAGTGCCAGCTTGCGCGTTGCCGCACCGCGCGGCCCGCCGCTGACGGGCGAGTCGAGCATGTGCGCGCCCTTGGCGGCGAAGGCGGCATGCACCTTGCGCACCATGGCCCGCGAGTTGGTCGACAGGTCAAAATAGGCGGCATCCTTGCGCACACCTTCGATCAGTCCGTCCTTGCCCAGCGCGACGGCTTCGACCTCGGGCGGTCCGGGCAGCGAGGTGAACATGACGTCGCACTCGGCGGCCACTTGGCGCGGCGAGTCGGCCCATGTCGCGCCCTGCGCCAGGTGCGTCTCGGCGGCGGTCCGGCGCGCGTCATGCACGATCAGCCGATGGCCGGCTTTCTGCAGGTTCGCGGCCATGCGCGAGCCCATGATGCCCAATCCGACGAATCCGATCTGCATGGTCCACCTCGTCCTGTGGCGGCCGCGCCCCGTGGCGACGACCTGGCGTTCTCCCGTTTCGCAGTTTGGCCCCCGCGCTTGGCCGCCGCCCAGCGCCAATGCCGTCTGGCTGCCTCGCGAGCGTCACATTCCTGCAGATCGCGATCATTGCAGACCGCGCCCGGTCCGGTCGGCGACGCCAACGGCCACGACGCGCCGGTTCGTCGTATGCGAACATGGCGCGGGCCCGCCGGGCGACTCGTGACGCTGAAGGAGAAGACCTATGCTGCCGCATCTCACCGCCGTTCGCCTGCGGCTCGAGGGGCATGTCTTGTGGCTGGAATATCACCGGCCACCGGTGAATGCCTTCGATCGCCGCATGGTCGAGGAGGTGCACGAGGGCCTCACGGCCGCGCTGGCGGAACCGGCAGTGCGGGTGGTGGTGCTGTCCAGCGCCGTCGACGGCTATTTCAGCGCCGGCGCCGACCTGCGGGTGTTCCAGAACCTGGGCAGCGACGGCATGCGGCAATGGGCCACCATGTGCCACGGCATTGCGCGTCTGTTGCGCGCGTCGCCCAAGCCGCTGCTGGCGGCGATCCACGGTACTGCCGTCGGTGGCGGGCTGGAGATGACGTTGCACTGCGACCTGCGATTCGCGGCCGACAAC
>JAHCJT010000251.1 GCA_026126245.1 Alphaproteobacteria bacterium | reverse complement strand
GACCGATGCCACGGTGCAGCGGCGCCGTTTCGAGGCCGATTGCGCGACGCGCCGCGCGCTGTACGGCGAGGCGTATCCGATCGACGAGGATTTCCTCGCCGCCCTCGAGCATGGCCTGCCGGCCTGCGCCGGCATCGCGCTGGGCTTCGACCGTCTGGTCATGCTGGCGACCGGTGCCGCGCGCATCGAGGACGTGCTGTGGCTGCCGGTGGCGCCGCCCTGAGCGGTGCGGCGTCAGCCCAGCGACTGGCGCAGGGTCTCGATATTCGCCCGGAAACGCTGCTTCTCGTGCTCGGTGGCGAAGGCCTTGCGCAGCAGCTCCTCGTAGAGCGCCAGGCTGCCGCGAAGGTCGTTCTTGCCGGCGAGGAACACGGCCTTGCGTTCGAGGCTGTCGCAGCGGCTGAACGGCTGCTCGAAGGCGATGCCGCGGTCGTAGGCGCGAACCGCCTCGCCGCTGCGGCCGAGCTTGTCCAGCGCCATGGCGGCGTTGTGGCACATGATCGCCTTGTCGATGGCGCTGATATCGGACGCGATCAGGTTCTCGAACAGCTCGAGCGCCTTGGCGTGGTCGCCGTTTTCGAAGAATTCGGCCGCGAGCTGTGTCGCCGTCACATAGTCGTCGTACGTCATTGCGTCCCACCGTGGTGTCGACCGGCGGCACGCAATGCCGCCTGCGCCTTCAATGCCTGCACGGTCTCGCGCACGTCGTGTACCCGCAGCATCGCCGCGCCGCGCTCGGCCGCCGCCAGCGCCAGCGCCAGCGACCCGCCCAGCCGCCGCGCCGCCTCGGGTTCGCCACTGATGATACCGACGAAGCGCTTGCGCGAGGCGCCGATCACCACCGGCCGACCCAGGGTGGCCAGTCCGGGGATGCCGGCGATCAGCGCGAGGTTGTCCTGCGGCTCGCCGCCGACGAAGCCGATTCCAGGATCGATCGCGATGGCGTCGCGCGGCAGGCCGGCCGCGACGCAGTCGGCGATGCGGGCAGCCAGGAAGGCGCGCACCGCGGACAGCAGATCGCCTTCGGGCCGGCGATAGCCGCCGGCGGCGTCGCCGCCGCGGAACATCAGGATCACCGGACTGCCGCGTGCTGCCAGCAGAGGCAGTGCCTCGGCATCGTCGCGCAGCGCCGAGACGTCATTGACCAGCCGCGCGCCGGCATCCAGCGCGGCGCGCATCACGGCCGCGCGCCGCGTGTCGATCGACACGACGACGCCGGCCGATGCGAGAGCGCGCACCACCGGCAGGGTCCGTGCGATCTCGTCGTCGACGGATACCGGGGTGGCGCTCGGTCGCGTCGATTCGCCGCCGACGTCGACGACATCGGCACCGTCGTTACGCAAGCGCAGGCCGGCCTCGACGGCGCGCGTGGCGTCGAGATGCAGCCCGCCGTCCGAAAACGAGTCGGGCGTGACATTGAGGATGCCCATCACCCACGGCCGCCCGTCGGCATGCGGTTGCAGGCCGGCGAACGGCGCGATGCTGCCATCAACTGCCATGCCGCGCCGGTGCCACGTGACGGCCGGCGAGTCAATGCGCGCCGTGTGCCGGCGTTTCAGCCCTGGATGATCTGGTCGAGCCGGCGGCCGTCGATGTCGGTGTCGATCTGCAGCCACAGCGGCAGGTGATCCGACATCTGGAAAGTGAACTGCTCCTTCGTCAGGTCAGGGAACAGCGCCTTGTGGTTGCCGTCGTAGAAGTCGAGCACGCCGCCGGCGCGCGAGAAGTTCTCGGGGTAGATCGCATCGTGCAGGATCTGGTCGTAGCGCTTGTCCTTGGCGAGATTGGAACCGTGCTGCAGGCCCAGCAGGGCGGTGGGGATCTGCAGCCCGTGCTGGGTGATGGCCTTGAAGAACCGGTCGTTGCGCGCCGGGATGTTGAAGTCGCCCATCACGATCAGGTCCTTGTCCTCCTTGGTCTTCTCCTGCCGCTTGGCCTCGATCCAGTTGGCCAGCAGCTCCAGTTCGCCGACCCGGTCGTCCGGCGTGCTCCAGCGCACATGCGTGGTCAGGACCACAAAGTCGAAGTCGCCCGACTTGAACGAGGCGATGTAGGGCGCCCGCCAGAACGACTTGTCCGGCAGGTATTCCGCGCCCTTCTTCTTGCGCGGCGGCGAGGCCTCGGCCGCCAGTCCGTTGAACACCACGGCGCGCTTGTCATAGAGGAACGCGATGCGCTCGCGGTTGCCGCCGGGGTCGGGAATGGCATCGGAGTAGACCGCCCGCCAGTAGGGACCGAGGATCGGCAGCACCCGTCCGAGATCCTCGAGATTGTCGCGCAGCTCGACCAGGCCGATCAGGTCGAACTGGCCGAGCACCTCGGCGATGTAGTGGATCGCCGCCTCGCTGCGCCGCTTCTTGCCGAACTCGCGCACGTTCCACGTCGCGATGTTCAGCGTCTCGTCGAGTTTCGACGGGGGGATCTTGGCCGCCTCGATGCGCGCCTGCAGGATCTTCAGGCCGCCCGCGATCGCCGGCGAAATGTTGCCGTGGAACATGGTTGCGTCCTCCAGCTCGGCTCGCCCGTTTGCCGGGCGAACAGCCGCAAGGTAGCACAACCGCGCCGCGCCGGCGCCTGCTAGGCGACTTCCTCGAGGACCACGTCGTGGGTGATCTCGGCCGATTTTCGGATCATGGCGGTGGCCGAGCAGTATTTCTCGTCGCTCAGCGACACGGCGCGCTCGACGAGGGCGCGGTTCAGCTTCCTGCCGCGCACGCGGTAGATCACTTTCACCTGCGTGAACACCTTGGGGTGATCGTCGGCGCGCTCGGCGGCCAGTTCGACGATCACGTCGCGCACGTCCTGGCGCTGCTTCTTCAACATTGAGAGGATGTCGATGGCGGTGCAGCCGCCCATGCCGATCAGCACCATCTCCATCGGTCGCGCCGCGAGATTGCGGCCGCCGATGTCGGGCGCGCCGTCCATGGTCACGGTGTGGCCGGAGCCGGACTCGCCGACAAAGAGGGCGCCGTCGACCCAGGCGACTCGGGCGGTGACAGTCATCGCTAGCTTTCTGCGTTTGTGTATGGCGGTCCGGCGCGGCGCTCAGCCGCCGGGACCGCTGAACTTGCCGTGCGACACCGACGGCGTGCCGCGGAACAGCGACATGTGAGTGTGCACCGCGATCCACGGCTCGCCCACCGCCTCGCGCTCGAAGGCGACGGTGGCCCGGCCGCGGCGGTCGAAGCGCGTGCCGTCCTCGTTGAAGCCGTCGGAGTCCCAGACCGCCAGCCCGGTGCCGCTCAGCCGGTCGGCCGACACCACGCCCTTGACGTCGGCCAGCCGCCAGTGAAAGCGCCGGATGGTCGGCCACACCTTGCGCCACTGCTCGCGCTCGACGTCGTCGCGCTGGGCGACGAAATCGCTGAACGTGCCGAAGGCCAGCATGTCCTCGGCGAACAACGGTCGGCCGGCGACGAAGTCGACGGCGTTGACGCAGTCCTCCAGGCTCTTGAACCAGTGCCGCATCGCCTCGAGGTCGCCGGGATGCGGTTTGCCGCGCAGTTTCATCGGGCTGCCTTCCGCGGTGGGGTGTGGGCAGCGATCCTAGCCCACCGGACGGTTCCTGCAATGCGTGCCGTTCAGCCCGCCAGCGCCGCCAGGCGCGCGCGGTCGGCGCGGGCCGCGCCGGGGCCGGCCTGCACATGGACCGCGCGGGGATCGACCGGCTCGCCGCAGGCCGAGCACACGGTGAGCGGATCGAACGCGTGGCCGCAGCTGCGGTGCACGTGCAGCAGCGGCCGGCCGCGCTTGCCGGCGAGATGCACGTCGCCCCAGTGCACGATGGCCATCAGCACCGGGTAGAGGTCGAGGCCCTTGGCGGTGAGGCGGTATTCGTGGCGCCGCGGCCGCTGCTGGTAGGCGACGCGTCGCAGCACGCCTTGCTTGACCAGCTTGCGCAGCCGGTCGGCCAGCACGTGGCGCGTGATGCCCAGCCGCGCCTGGAAGTCCTCGAAGCGGCGCACGCGCAGGAAGCAGTCGCGCAGCACCAGGAGGGTCCAGCGGTCGCCGATCACGGCCACGGTGCGCGCCACCGAGCAGGCCTCGCGGTCGAGCTCGCGCCATCGCATGAGAATTCCTCCGTCACGGCCAAGAACGATTGGCGTTGACACGTTCCTTTCTGGAACGCACTCATAGTACGTTCCTTTTTAGAACGTTCAAGAGCGCAATGCGGGAGGGGCGGCATGGCGGAGGCGAAGGCGGCGCTGGTGGTCGGCGCCGGCGATGCGACGGGCGGCGCCATCGCGCGGCGCTTCGCGCGCGAGGGCTACGTGGCGTGCGTCACGCGGCGCCATGCCGACAAGCTGCAGCCGCTGGTGACGCGCATCGAGGCCGAGGGCGGCCGGGCGCGCGCCTTCGGCACCGACGCGCGCAAGGAGGACCAGACCATCGCCATGGTCGAGACCATCGAGCGCGAGGTCGGGCCGCTGGAGGTCGCGGTGTTCAACATCGGCGCCAACGTCAACTTCCCGATCCGCGACACCACCAGCCGGGTCTACTTCAAGGTCTGGGAGATGGCCTGCTTCGCCGGCTTCCTGATGGGCCGCGAGGCGGCGAAGGTGATGGTGCCGCGCGGCCGCGGCACGATCCTGTTCACCGGCGCCACCGCCAGCGTGCGCGGCCGCTCGGGCTTTTCGGCCTTCGCCGGCGCCAAGCACGCGCTGCGCGGTCTGGCTCAGAGCATGGCGCGCGAGCTGGGGCCGCAGGGCATCCACGTGGCGCACGTCGTGATCGACGGCGCCATCGACACCGAATGGATCCGCACCAACTTTCCCGAGCGCGCCGCGCTGAAGCCGCAGGACGGCGTGCTCGATCCCGACGCCATCGCCGAGAACTACTGGCGCCTGCACGGCCAGCATCGCAGCGCCTGGACGCACGAGCTGGATCTGCGGCCGTGGATGGAAAGCTGGTGAGAGACGTCGAAACGACGCGAAGGGAGTGACAGGCCATGACCGTGAGTGTCGAGTTCCATTTCGATTTCGGCAGCCCCAACGCCTACCTGGCGCACAAGCTGATCCCCGGCATCGAGCGGCGCACCGGCGCCAAATTCACCTACGTGCCGGTGCTGCTGGGTGGCGTCTTCAAGGCGACCAACAACCGCTCGCCGATGGAGGCTTTCGCCGGCGTCAAGAACAAGCTGGAGTACCAGCGGCTGGAAATGACGCGCTTCGTCAGGCGCCACGGGCTGGACCGTTTCAAGATAAACCCGCACTTCCCGGTCAACACGCTGCAGATCATGCGCGGCGCCGCGGCGGCCGAGATCGATGGCGGCCTGATGCCCTATGTCGAGGTCATCTATCGCCATATGTGGGAGGAGGGCAGCAAGATGGACGACCCGGCGGTGATCCGCGCCGCGCTCGACGCCGGCGGGCTGGACGGCGCGCGCCTGCTGGAGCGCATCCAGACGCCGGAGGTCAAGGAGCGCCTGGTCAGGAACACCGAGGCCTCGGTGGCGCGCGGCACGTTCGGCAGCCCGACCTTCTACGTCGGCAACGAGATCTTTTTCGGCAAGGACAAGCTTGCCGACGTCGAGGATGAAATCGTCGCCCAGAGCCGGAAAGGGGCCTGACCGTGACCACGACACCCCCGACTGGCGCGGTGCGCAGCCGGGCCGACGGCCGCATCCTGCACATCACCATCGACAACGTCGCCAAGCGCAACGCCTTCGTGCCGCAGATGATGGACCAGCTCGCGCAGGCGCTGACCCGCTACGACGAAGACGACGCGCTGTGGGCGGCGGTTCTGACGGCCGAGGGTGAGCATTTCACCGCCGGCCTGGACATGCCCAAATTCTTCGGTCCGACCGCGACCTGGAAGGGCGTGCCCGAGGGCAACGTCGATCCGTTCGGCATGCGCCGGCGCTGCCGCAAGCCGCTGATCACCGTGGTGCAGGGCATCACCTACACCATCGGCATCGAGATGATGCTGGCCGGCGACATCGTCGTCGCCGCCGACACCGCGCGCTTCTGCCAGATGGAGTCGCGGCGCGGGATTGCGCCGCTGGGCGGCGCGCATTTCCGCTTCCTGAGCCGCACCGGCTGGGGCAACGCGATGTACCACCTGATGCTGTGCGACGAGTTCGACGCCGCGCGTGCCCTGCAGATCGGCCTGGTGCAGGAGGTGGTGCCGTTCGGCCGCCACGTCGAGCGCGGCCTGGAGATCGCCCGGCTGATCGCGGCCAACGCGCCGCTGGGCATCCGCGTCATGAAGGAGGCGGCCCGGACATACGTCGAGGGCGGCGAGGCGGCGGCGATTGCCATGCTGCCCGCCATCCGCGCGCGGGTGATTGACACCGAGGACGCGAAGGAAGGTATCCGCTCGTTCGTCGAGCGTCGCGCCGCGGTCTTCCAGGGCCGCTAGGCCCGGGCGACGGCGGCGTCATGGTGCAGGGGCGCTCGCCGCCGCCGTGCCGCGCTGTCCGCGACGTGCCGGCAATGACAGGTCTAGTGAAACTCTGAATCCGTGAGGAACACAACGATGGCCCAGACTCCCACAGCCCTGATCGTCGGTGTCGGCGCCAGCGCCGGCGTCGGCGCCGCCACGGCGCGACGCTTCGCGCGCGAAGGCTTTCACGTCGTCGCGGTCGGTCGCACGCCGGCCAAGATCGACGCCGTCGTGGCCGAGATCCGCGCCGCCGGCGGCAGCGCCGAGGGCCTGACCGGCGATGCCAGCGTCGAGGCCGATGCGACGCGCGTCGTCGCCGCCGCCGATGCCGCGGGCGCGCTGCAGGTGCTGGTCTACAACGCCGGCA
>JAHCJT010000250.1 GCA_026126245.1 Alphaproteobacteria bacterium | reverse complement strand
GGTTTGCTAAACCGTTATACGGGCCTAAACCTGTATCGAGGGTTCGAATCCCTTCCCCTCCGCCACTATCTTCCCCGAAGAACTCTTGTTGGGCGCTGTGCAATACCTCATCAACCGTTTAGGCGAGCAACAGGCCGCCTTGCCACGGCGATCGCGGAACCCGAGGCGCCTTACGCCGTCGCGACAATCAGCGAATACTGGGCCTGTGCTCCATTGTAGCCGAATACCTTTATGAAATACGTTCCCGCAACGAGCCCGGAGCAAGCCACTTGCTCACTGTTGCCCGTCCCCTGGCTCTGAGCGATCTGCTGTCCGGCCTCAGACACAAGTGCGAGGTCGAGGTCACCGTCAGTGTTCAGGAATTGGATTGTGACCACGAGCGATCCGCCCTGGCCGATGAGTATCCTGAACCAGCTCTCGCCAGTGCACGTGAGTCCGACGTAAGACCCCGCCTGAATGTAGGGCGCGGCGAAACGCCCGAGGTCGTAGTGAATCTGCGCTATCGGACTCAACCGACGGAACCGCACGCCCGTGCCTCCATCTGTCGCCAAGGGCGCTCACGTTATCACGAAAGGCGGCGGCCTAGCGCGTCAACCATTCACTCGGACGCCATCGACCGGAAATGACCCGCCGCAGCCGCAACGGCCACGTGCTCAAGATCGAGGCGCACCCGTACAGGCTCGAGCTGCCGGCGGTGCAGGACGCAGGGCCGCGCCAGGGGCCCTACAGGAAGCCGCAGAACGGCTCTCCGGCGGCCGCTGCTACAGCTGGGCGCCGTCGCGGCCGTGGCCGCTGGTGCTAGTGTTCGGGTTCGAGACGGCGGCGGCGCGTGATCGGCGAGAACTCCGACCGCGATGACGAAGAGCACGACGGGCGAGAGCCGCGCAATTACTACGAATGATTGACCGGCCGGCGGGCAAGCGCCGGTGCCGAGTCACGCTGCCGGCTGCTTGCGCCGTCCCTCGATCCGGTAGACCATGCCGCCCGCGTCGCGATGGGAATCGCGGCCGGTATCGGGGGACATCATGGTCGACGAACTGCTGCACTTCTCGCGCGCGCCGCGGGAGGCGGAGGTCGAGGGCGCCAAGCTCGACGAGACAAAACGCGGACGCGCGCCCAAGCCGCTGGAGCCGTTCGAGAAGCCCCGGTTGCACACGCCGGCCACGGCCAAGGACGTCGCCGCCGCCATCCGCCGCGTCTGGGGCGAAGGGTACATGAAGGGACCGGCTTCGCAGGACGCGGTCTGCGTGCTGTTAGGCCAATGGGGTGTCGAAACCTTCAAGGGGGTCGATGGCCAAGCCTGCCACAACTGGAACCTGGCCGGCATCAAGACGGCGCGGCCGGAAACCGAGTGGCACTACCGCATGCTGACGCCGGATGACATGCCGGAGAAGCAGGCAGAGGCCTATGTCGCGGCGCAAAAGCGGCTGCGGCCGAGCAATCCGCTCGCCTTTTTCGACACTGACAAGAACTTGGCCGCCCCAGGCAAGCTGCGGGTCTGGCAAATCGCCTGCTTCCGTTCGAGCGAAACTTTGGACTCCGGCGCCAAACTGTTCATCGGTACCGTGGCGCATTTTTCCGCCGCCCTGCCCTTCATGCATGCCGGCCAGCCCGAGGCCTATGCCAACGCCTTGAGCGATCAGGTGATGGGTCGGAACAAAGGCTGGTTCAACGCGCCCTCCACTGCCTACCAGCACGGTATCCGGGTCCGCTTCGACAAGTACAAGGCAGCGGGGATCTAATCCGCATGTCCGGCCGGAGTAGGTGACCGCCTATCAGGACGCGATGTTGGGATAGATGATGGGTAAATGTGCGGAATGGTCTGCAATCCATTGATATTGCGCGACGTTTAACGGACTTCCCCTCCGCCACTATCATTCAGGAACGGTCTGTCTCGTCCCACCGTGGGGCACGGATCGTGCCGCGCCTCCAGCCTGTTCAAACCGGGCGATCGACCGAGGTCCAGACCGGGACACGGGTCCGGCCCGGATTCGCGCTCTCCATACCGACGTCTATGGCACGTCGCTCAGTTGCGGCAGGTCGACCGGTGCGCGCCAGCCGTGGTCGCCGATCTCTCGATGGTTCGCCGGCACAATGGCATTGACGCCGTGGTCAACGGACAGAGCGGCAAGGCCGAGGGAAAGGCCACTCGACGGGCGGGACCTGTGCAATGCGTGTGGCCGTCATGCCGCGTGATGCGCCTCGCTGGAGGAGGCCGGGCGGTGAACCCTATCGCGCCGGACGGCGAGCGGTGTCTGGCGGGCAGTCCCTGAAGCGCATCATCCGGCCACTGGCCTCGTCCCACAGCCAGTAGGCGCCGGCCCGCAATCCGTCGCGCAACGACAGGGTCGGCACACGCTGCAGGTCGGGACTCGCGGCATGGCAGGCCGCGAGACGGTAGTTGGGGATGCGCGGGTTGAGATGATGGATGTGGTGGAAGCCGATATTGCCGGTGAACCACTGCAGGATCCGTGGCAAGCGCAGGAACGACGTGCCGCGCAGCGACGCCGCTGCGGCCGACCACTCGGTGCCGGCGAACCACTGCGCCGCCTCGAAGCGGTGCTGCACCGAAAAGAGCCAGACGCCGATGATGGCGGCGAGGACCATGATCGGTAGCTGCACCAGGGCCATCGCCTCGAACCCCAGGACGAGGCCGACGGTCACGACGACCGCCGCCAGCGCCAGGTTGGTGGCGTGCACCGACAGGCGCTCGCGCCGCCAATCCGAGGGTGTGTCGAACGGCACGCGGTAGAGCAGCAGGAACACCAGCGGCGGCAGGGCAACATGCGCCACCGCCGGGTGGCGCACGGCGCGATACAGCAGGCGGCGCAGCGGGCCGAGGCGATGGTACTCTTGCGTCGTCAGGCAGGCCGAATAGATGTCGGTGCCGCTTTCGCGGCGGCCGAGATTGTTCCAGTTGGCGTGGTGCGCCGCGTGCTGGCGCCGCCAGTTGGCATAGGGCGTCAGCGTCACCAGGCTGCACAGCCGGCCAACCCAGGTGTTGGCGGCGCGCGAGCGGAAGAACGCGCCGTGTCCGCAATCGTGCTGGATGATGAACAGCCGAACGACGAAGCCGGCGGCCGGCAGTGCCAGCGCCAGCGTCAGCCACAGCGAAACACCGAGCGTGGCGTACATGATGCCGCACAGCGCGAGGAACGACAGCAGAGAGAGGGCCAGCTGGCCGGCGCTGCGCGCGGTGCTGGGCGTTTGGTAGGACGCCAGCAGGCGCCGCAGCGCGGCACGGTCAACCGCGTCGGGTATCGGCGCGCGGCCCGATGCCGGTGCAGTCGGGTGCCGTGGGGGGACCGCCTGGGGGGACGCTGGCGGAAGGGCGGTCGAGGGCATGGTCAACGATTGTTTTCCTTGGGGCGGTGCCCGGTTGCGACACGATGCGCGGCTTGCGGTGGGCATACGCGGTGACCGGACGGCGGGCGCCCAGTCGACGGCGCGGCGGCCGATGCGCGGCGCGTCAGCTCGACGAGCCGGGCTTGCGAAGGCGCAGGCGTCCGGCGTGCGCGGCGCATCTGCCCTTGACGTTGTCGAGGGTCATGCCGCTGCCGATGAAGCGGCCTTCGGCATAGGCGCCGTAGGGCGCTGCAAGCGACGAGTCAGCAGGGAACTTCGTGACACGGTACTCGCGGCCGTCGATGGTCGCGCTGTGGCTGGCGCCCTCCCGCGTCCATGTCACCGCCGATCTAGGGCGCACGTCGCTGGCCGCCGGTTTGACCGGGGGCGCCGACTGCTGCGGCGCCGCCGTATCGGACGTCGTCGTCGGGTCATCTCGTTGTTCATTCTTGGGCATTCGTCACCACTTCGGTAGGTGCGGGGCGGCATGGCACCTGCCATGACGCCATATCGTTCGATCGCGAAGATGAAGCCTGACGTAGAGTCCATCCTGCTTGCGCCGATCGGTGTGGAGAGCACCGGCACCACGAGCCGGCAGGCCGCGCCCCAAGTCGGCGCGCAGCGCCGATGTCGGGTCGCGCATCGCCTGAGGCGCGCTGCCAACGCGTCTCGCGCACGTCGCGTCGCCGCATGCCATGCCTCAACAGGCGCGGCGCGGCCGTCCAGGCGCGCTGTCGGGCGCAGCGCGTCGTTCGTGCAGGCGAACTTTCCGGATCCGGTGATCATCATCTCCTGACGGCGATGCATTTCAATGCGCCGGCTGGCGCAAGGGCGATCACCTGATTGAGCCCAGGGGGCCGGGCCTTGGTTGCAGGATTGTTCGACCGCCCCGCGGCAGGTGTTCTAGATATATAGTCGGTATTTGCATCGGCGCATCCGGTGGCCCGAAATAAAGTTCGCAATTCAACCCTGCCGCCACTATATAGGGCTCAGACAATCGACGTTTTGGCCGGCACTCGCCAGTCACGCCCGTTCGCGGGCTACTCCCTGAGCTCCCAAGAATACAGATTGTTGCGGCCGCGTGATCTCCACGTGGGCCGAATGCTTTCGTGCAAGGAACATCGCATGGCTGTAGGTACAGTGAAATTCTTCAACACTCAAAAGGGCTTCGGGTTCATCCAGCCGGATGATGGTGCTCGGGACGTGTTCGTCCATATCAGCGCCGTCGAGCGCGCCGGCATCCGGTCGCTCAACGAAGGCCAGAAGGTCAAGTTCGACCTCCAGTCGGAGCGCGGCAAGGTCGCGGCAACGAATCTGGAACTCGTCTGAGGTGCTTGGTGGGCCGGTGCATGCCGGCCCGCTTCTTTTGAGGCACAATATTGATGCGGCGACGGTTCGCCGCGGCGTGATCGGTCGTGCCGTCCGCCGATTGCGTCGAAGGTCCTGCCGCTAGATTCTGTGCGCAGGCCACCTGGTCAGCAGATACGCTTGTGTCCTGCCCATCGGACAGCGCACTTGGCGCGTCGGGCTTGCAACGGGCCGGCGCGGCGGCTGCTGTCGTGAATCCGCCGGCCCTGAGGGCAACACGCCCCGACGGCTGATGCGACACGATGAGGCGGAGAGGTCCGAGCACCTCGCGGCTGCGACGGACCGACAATTCAGCGCGTCCGAACAGTGGGGTGCTTTCGGTGCTGCGTTGCCGGGATCGCCAGCGGTAGTAGACTGCGCACGCGGGTAGCCGGTCGGCAGCACCTGCTCATTTGATTTGTTGAACCCGCACCGGCGCAGGAGGCAGACCCATGGATCTGAAACTCGGAGGACTGCGGGCGCTGGTGACCGGCGGCACCAAGGGCATCGGTCGGGCGATCGCCGGACAGCTGGCGAGCGAGGGCTGCAACGTCTCGGTCTGCGGCCGCGATTCGGCGGCGGTCGACAACACGGTCGCCGCACTGGCGGCGTTGGGCGTCAAGAGCTTCGGCCAGGCGCTGGACGTCGCCGACGCCGCCGCGCTGAAGGCGTGGGTCGCGGCGTCGGCCGCGTCGCTGGGCGGTATCGACATCCTCGTGTGCAACGTCAGTGCGCTGGCCGTCGGCGATACGCCGGAGAGCTGGGAGAAGTCGTACCGCACCGACATGATGCACACCGTCAACGCCGTGGCGGCCGCGATGGCCTACCTCGAGAAATCCAAGGCGGCATCGATTGCCGTGGTGTCCAGCGTCTCGGGCTTCGAGATCGATTTCGCCGCCGGTTCCTACGGCGCCACGAAGGCGGCCCTGATTCACTATGCCAAGGGCCTCAGTCAGCAACTGGCGCCCAAGGGTATCCGGGTGAACGCGGTGTCTCCGGGCAACACCTATTTCGACGGCGGCATCTGGCAGAGCATCGAGAAGGGCCAGCCCGACCTCTTCAAGTCGACATTGGCCGTCAATCCGTCCGGCCGTTTCGGGACCGCCGAAGAAGTGGCGTTCGGCGTGGTGATGATCTCAAGTCCGCTGGCGAGCCGGATCTCCGGCACCAACCTCGTGATCGACGGCGCTCTGACACGGGCGGTGTGAATGCTGTCGGCGCCGCAGGTCGACGAGGCGCGCCGCGGTTGCAGATCGATCCGCCGCGCGGCAGCGACCATCTCCAGCTCTTTCGCGTCCGGGCGAAGGGCCGGCGCTTGCCGGCTGTGGCGCAAGGTGCGCCGGGGTGGTCACGGTAAGGATGTCGTCAGAAATCGGGGACGCCGATCACCGTGCGCGCCATCTGCAGCAGGCCGCTGCAGGCTCCGCAAACGGGGCGGGCGCGCAAGACTCCAAGGCGAAACTCCTTATTGTCTTGCAAGGTGCTGACTTTCCTATATGATTTCGTATCAAATGATAAGAATGTTGGGAATGTTTGGTAGTGCGTTGTGATTGCGTGATAATTTATTTGTCATTGGTCTGGACTCTGCGGCGCTCCACCGCACAAGCGTGTCCGACAGACGCTGTCTGCCTGACAACCTGAAACGAAGCTTTGGCCCTGGGCGCGCCGGCGCATCCTCCACCATAGATTTGGGAGATTGGCCATGTCTGTCCTTTTCCGTAGCCTGATGAACGACGAACGCGGCGCGACGGCCATCGAGTACGGCCTGATCGTGTCGCTGATTTCGGTGGCGGCCATCGCGGCGTATAGCCTGGTCGGCACCAACCTCGGCACCTCGATGAACAATATCGCCGGCAAACTGTAGCGCGGCACCAGCCGGCGTTGCGGCAACGCACGCCTGTTGAGCGAGGGCCCGGCCGACGCCGGGCCCTTTCGCTTGTGGCATCCGGTCGATACGGCGGACTGGCCGGCTGTCGCCCACGCGTCGGCGGTCGACCTAGTCCGCCGATGGCCAGCTGCGGCGAACCGGATCGCGGCCGTCCCAGCCGATCGATGCGGCACGGATGGCGTCGAAGATCCGACGGCGGGCGG
>JAHCJT010000025.1 GCA_026126245.1 Alphaproteobacteria bacterium | reverse complement strand
TCGCGCCGAGCTGATCGCCGCGGTCGCGAACGCGGGCGCGCTCGGGTGCCTCACCGCGCTGACCCAGCCGAGCCCCGAGGACCTGACCAAGGAGATCGCGCGCGTGCGCGAGCTCACCGACAAACCGTTCGCGGTCAACCTCACGATCCTCCCGGCGATCACCCCGCCGCCGTACGCGGAGTACGCGCAGGCGATCGCCGAGGCGGGCGTGCCGATCGCGGAGACCGCGGGGAACAACCCGCAGCAGCTGCTCGACATCCTCAAGCCGGCCGGGGTCAAGGTGATCCACAAGGCGACGAGCGTGCGCCACGCGCTGAAGGCCCAGTCGATCGGCGTCGACGCGGTCTCGATCGACGGCTTCGACTGCGCCGGCCATCCCGGCGAGGACGACATCCCGGGCCTGATCCTGATCCCGGCCGCCGCGGACGCGCTCGAGATCCCGCTGATCGCCTCCGGCGGCATCGCCGACGCGCGCGGGCTCGTCGCGGCGCTGGCGCTGGGGGCGGTGGGCGTCTGGATGGGCACGCGCTTCATCGCCACGCTCGAGGCGCGCGGCCACGACAACTACAAGCGCCGCATCACCGAGATCGACGAGGACGGCACCATCGTCACGCGGGCCCATTCCGGCAAGCCCAACCGCATGATCCGCAACGAGTTCACGAAATCCTGGGAAGGGCGCGAGGCGGCGATCAAAGCCTATCCGCACCAGCTGCGCGAGGTCGGCGAGCCGGCCTCCTATCGCGGCCGTATCGAAGGCGACGTGATCAACGGCGTGCTGCCCTGCGGCCAGAGTGGCGGGCTGATCGAGCGCATCGAGCGTGCCGGCGATGTCGTCGAAAATATCGCGCGACAGGCAGGTCAGATTCTGGCGCGCCTGCCGCGTGTGGCGGGGTGAGCGCCGCCCGGTCTCGTGGATTTCTTGCCCGCGGCCCCGCCTGGCGTTGGCCGACGCTGGTGTGTTCCGCCACGACGATCCGCGCCGTCGGTCGGGTTCATCACATCTAGTCGTCGCCGTGGCCGCGACACGGCCTCGCGGTCCTTATGTCTTGGATGGCGACCAGCTGTAGATCTTCTGCAGGCTGCCGCCCATCAGCTTCTCGCGCTCGCTGTCGGTCAGCCGGTCGGTGACGCGGAACGACTCGACGCCTTCCTTGTAGGTCAGCAGCGCCACGGCGCGCGTCCAGTCGGTGCCCCACATGCAGCGCTGCAGGCCGAAGGCGTCGAAGATGCGCCACAGCGGGTCCCACAGGTCCTTGTAGGGGAACGGCTGGTGCGAGAGCGTGCAGGCGCCGGTGATCTTGACGACGACGTTGTCGTGGCTCGCCAGTGCCAGCAGCTTGGGCAGCTCGGCGAACGGCTCGGCCGGTGGCGGCGGCTCGAACGGCTGCGCCAGGCCGAGATGATCGACCACCAGCCGGGTGTTGGGATGGCGCCTCGCCATCTCGCCGACCTGTTCCAGACGGCCGCGGCACATCAGGTTGACCGGCAGGCCATGGCGGGCCGCCTCGGCCAGCACGCGATTGATGCCGGGGTCGCCGGCATCGGTCGAGACGTCCGGTCCCATCATGATGCGGATGGCGACGCGCCCCTTGGTCCTGGCCCAGTCGGCAATCGTGTCGGCCACCGCCGGATCGTTGGGATCGACCGGCTTGACCAGGCCGAAGCGGCCGGGATGCGCCGCGTAGACGTCGAGCGCGTAGCTCGCATCCCAGCGGTACATGGTCCACACCGACACCAGGATCGCGCCGTCGACGCCGACCGCGTCCATCGCCGCCACCAACTGATCGCCCGTGACCTCCGGCGGGCCGTGCAGCACCGCCGTCCACGGGCGGCCGGGATGGTCGCGTTCGTAGGCGTGAACCTGGGCGTCGATGGTCAGCATGGTGTTCCGCTTTCGATGGCGCCGACGTCGGGTGGCACGACGGTGTGCCACGACGTCGGCCGATCGGCCGGCCCGGCCGGGGAAGATCGCGAGGCTAGGGTGCACTCATCCGCCATTCAAGCGCGAGGTTGCACCGCGCCTTGCCGTGTTTGCGGCCCGGCACCGTCTTCGCTGCGCCGCACAAGAAAGAGCGCAGCGAACGCAAACGCCACGCCGACGGACCGTGTCGGACCGCAACCGGACATGGCTGGTCGGCTCGCACGCGCGGTTGCGCCCTGTCGAATGGCACTCCTAGACTGGCGCTCCATCGCAGCCGCCACGCTGTCCGCCGCCGGAGCCGTCCGATGAAAGCCACCGCCGCCGTTATGCACCGGGTCAACGAACCGCTGTCGATCGAACAGGTCGACCTCGACGCGCCGGCGCGCAACGAGGTGCTGATCCGCACCGCCTTCGCCGGCGTCTGCCACAGCGATCTGCACTACATGGAAGGCCTCTATCCGCGCGCCTGCCCGTGCGTGCTGGGCCACGAATCCTCGGGCGTGGTCATCGCGGTCGGCGCCGACGTCACCTATGTGAAGCCCGGCGATCACGTCATCACCTGCGTGTCGGTGTTCTGCGGCGAATGCGAATACTGCCTCAGCGGCCGCATGTCGCTGTGCGTCAGCCCGGCGACGCGCCGGCCGGCAGACGGGCCGCAGCGCATGAGCCTCAACGGCGTGCCGATGCCGCAGCCGGGTCATCTGGCGTCCTTCGCCGACCACATGCTGGTGCACGAGCATGCGGTGGTGAAGATCCGCGAGGACATGCCGCTGGACAAGGCGGCGCTGATCGGCTGCGCCGTCACGACCGGCGTCGGCGCGGTGTTCCGCACCGCCAAGGTCGAGCCGGGCTCGACGGTGGCGGTCATCGGTCTGGGCGGCATCGGCCTGTCGGCGGTCAACGGCGCGGCGATCGCCGGCGCCGGCCGCGTGATCGCCATCGATCGGGTCGCCTCGAAGTCGAATCTCGCCAGGGAATTCGGTGCCACCGACTTCCTCGATGCCTCGACCGTCGATCCGGTTAAGGCGATCCGCGAGATGACCGGTGGCGGCGTCGACTATTCCTTCGAATGCGTCGGGCTGAAGCCGACGGTCGAGCAGTCGTTCCGCATGGTCAAGCGCGGCGGCACTGCCACCGTCATCGGCATGATGCCGACCGGCATGCGCTTCGAGCTGTCGGGCGCCGAGATCCTGGGCGAGAAGCGCATCCAGGGGTGCGCCATGGGCTCGAACCGCTTCCGCACCGACATGCCGCGGTTTGTCGACTTCTACATGCGCGGTCTGCTCAAGCTCGACCTGATGATCTCCGGCCGGGTGCGGTTGGACCAGATCAACGAGGCCTATGCCCAGCTCAAGACCGGCCAGGTCGCGCGCAACGTGATCGCGTTCTGAACCGTCGTGCCGACGCCGCGCCGGCGTCAGCCGCCGAGCTGGTGCTTGAGTTCGGCCCAGCGGTCGATGATCGGCATGATCTTGTCCTGCTTCTCGGCCGGCAGGGTGAAGACGACACGGTCGACGCCAATGTCCTCGCAGAAGCGCAGGCGACCGATGTCGTCGGGGACGCGGAAGATCGAGATCGGCAGCGAGGCGGGATCGCGCCCGGCCTCCGTCGCCATCTTGCGGAACTTCTCGATCACGACGCCGACGCCGTCCTGCTCCAGCCGGTCGGCACGCGGGATCCAGCCGTTGCCGTAGCGAATGGCGCGGCGCGCGGCGTAGGGGAAGGCGCCGCCGACGATGATCGGCGGGTGCGGCTTCTGCGCCGGTTTGGGCCACTGCTTCATCTTGTCGAAGTTGACGAACTCGCCGTGGTACTCCGGCTCCTCCTGCGTCCAGATCGCCTGCATCGCCTCGATACGCTCGCGCGCCAGCTTGTGGCGGCTCTCGAACACCGTGCCGTGGTTCTCGATCTCGTCCTGGTTCCAGCCGTTGCCGACGCCGAACAGGAAGCGGCCGTTGGACAGCTGGTCGATGGTCGAGACCACCTTGGCGGTGACGATCGGATCGCGCTGGGTCAGCAGCGCGATGCCGGTGCCGATCTTCAGCGTCGTCGTCACCGTGGCCGCCGTGTTCAGCGCCAGGAACGGGTCCATGATGTCGTAATACGGCCGGATCAGCGGCCCTCCCGCCGGATAGGGCGTCTTGCGCGAGGAGGGAATGTGGGTGTGCTCCGGCACCCACAGCGATTCGAAGCCGCGTTCCTCCAGCGCTCGCCCCAGCGGAGCGGGCTGCATGGAGTCCGTGGTGAAGAACATCACCGCGCCGATTTTCATGACTGCTGCTCCCCCCAGTGCGGCCGCGATTGTGCGCCGGCCGGGGGTGCGCGCGTCAAGGCGCGATTGTGCCGGCACGGGCGCGCACCGTGGCAAGCGGCCATGCGATTTGGGGCAGGGGGAGCGGCGGTCTCGCTTCAGGCTGCGCGCGGTGCGCGATCCGGAACCGACCCAGGCGGCGCCGTCCGCGCGACGGACGCCACCAACCCTTCGCCCCGCGCGCAGGCCCGGGACGTTGGACAGTCGATCGGTGAGGCGCCCTGGCTGCACCCTGCAGGCGACGGCCTCAGCCGACGCCGCGAGGCCGCGCGCCCGCGTCTTGCCGGCGCGCGCCTAGCTTGTGCCGTCCAGGTCCTCGGCGCCGAGCGCGATCACCACGTCGGTGGCTTCCGGCTCATGCGGCGTCAGGCTGGTGCGCTCGGCGTTGCTCCACGCCGCGACCTTGATGAGCTGGCCGGCAGGAACTTCCGCTGAGTCGGCCGGCTCGACAATCAACAGGCCGGCGTCGTCGATGAAGAACGTGTGGTCTCCGAAGGCCCGGCTCAGCTGCGGCATGACCGGATGGCTGTCCGGAATGGCCTGGGCCGACAGCTGGCTGAGGGCGCGTTCGACCCGTGCGGCTGACAATCTCATCGCACTCTCCGTTTCGGGATTGAGGTTCGCCCGGCGGCAGGACCGCTCTGTGGCGCGACGCGGGGACCTCCCACCTCTGGTGGTCGAACGCATTCGGTCACCCCGCACAAAAGACGATGGGAATTCTTTCGCCGAGGTTCAAGCGCTCGATGCGATGTCTTTGGCGGCGATCGGCGCCGGCGTGCGCCACGGCAATTGCGCCCGCCAACGAGCGCCGCAAGATTGACACTCGACGCGGTCCACTGATTGCGGAACAGTGCATGGAGAATGAACAGGAGGAACGCATGAAGCTGCGGGGAATCATTCCGCCCATGACGACGCCGTTCACAACGGCCGGCGACCTCGACCTGAAGCGGGTCAAGGCCCAGGTCGATTGGCTGGTCGACGCCGGCGTGCACGGGCTGGCGGCCGGCGGCAGCACCGGCGAGGGCCACGCACTTGATGCCGGCGAGCTGCGCGAGTTGTTGGCCGCAACCGTGGAGGCGGCCGCGGGCCGCATTCCGGTCGTCGCCGGCATCATCGTCGACAGCACGCGCGAGGCCGTCCACCGCGGCCGGCTGGTGCGCGACCTGGGCGTGGCGGCGCTGCAGGTGACGCCGGTGCACTACCTCTTCAAGCCAGACGACGACTCGATGGTGCGGCACTTCCGCGCTGTGACCGACGATACCGGCGTGCCGGTGGTGATCTACAACGTCATTCCCTGGTCGTACCTGTCGCCGGCGCTGCTGTGTCGCATCATGAGCGAGGTGCCGCAGGTAGTCGGCGTCAAGCAGAGCGCCGGCGACCTCAAGCTGTTCGCCGACCTGATGCTCACGGCGCCTTCCGGCAAGCTGATCTTCAGTGCCGTCGATGCCCTGCTCTATCCGTCGTTCGCGCTGGGCGCCCACGGCAGCATCGCCGCCATCCTGACCGCCGCGCCGCGCGCCTGCGTGGCCCTGTGGGACGCGGTGGCGGCGGGCGACCACCGACGCGCGCATGAATTGCACCGCAAGCTGCTGCCGCTGTGGAACGCGATGGTGTCGGACAACCTGCCGGCTTGCACCCGGCACGCCCAGAGCCTGCAGGGTATCGATCCCGGCGTGTCGCGTGCGCCAATGCCGGCCGCCACGCCTGACCAGCAGCGGCGCATCGGGGCGGCGCTGCAGGATCTCGTCGCCGCCAAGTCGCTGCTCGCCGCCTGACGCCGGCGCCGCTGTCGGGCACGCCGCGCGGTGGGGCCGACAGCGCGGCACCTAACGGCAGCGACCGACCGGCGTGGCCCGTGCGCTCAGTGCGTCATCAGCACGGGCAGCGTGGCGTGCCGCAGGACATAGTCGGTGGCGCCGCCGAACACGAAGCGTTGCAGGCGGCTGTGCGAATAGGCGCCCATGACGATCAGGCCGGCTTTCTCCCGCTCGGCGGCGAGCAGCAGGCCGGCGCCGACGTCGGCGTGCGGATCGGTCACGATCGATGCCGCCGCATGACCGCGCCACGCCAGGTGCGCCACGAAACCGTCGGCCGAAGCGCGTAGCGCCTCATCGTCGCCGCCGACGAAGACGACCAGGCGTCGGGCTCTGGCGATCAGCGGCCACGCGGCGGCTACGGCCAGCGCCGATTCGCGGCTGTCGTTCCAGGCGATGACGATGGTATCCAGCGGCGCCGAGGCGCCGGCGCCGGGGACCAGCAACACGGGGCGGCCCGACTCGACCAGGGCGCCATGCAGCGCCTGGTCGGAATCGGCGGCATACTGGCGGCCCGAGCGCGCCAGGACGGTCAGATCGGCGATGCGCGCCCGTCGCGCGATCTCCTGGGAGACCGGCGCATCCGCCTCGATCCATTCGGCTGTGAGCCTGTCGGACGATGGCGGCGCGGACACCGTCTCGATACCGTTCGCCGCCTGCCACTTGTTGAACGTGTCGCGGGCAGCCGTCGCGCTGGCGCGGCCGCTTTCCCGCAGGGACTCGATGAGGCCCGGCGTCAGGTAGGCGGCTTCGAACATGCCGCCACGCGACGCGACCCCGATGGGGTCGCGAACATGCACGCCCACGACATGCGCCCGCGTCTGGTCGACGACGGCGCGCGTCACCTTCAGCGCGTCGGGATCGGCGGGATCGCCCGTCATCGGAACCAGGACGACTCGGTAGGCCATGATCTGCGGCTCCTCTCGATGCGCTCAACACAATGCGTCGACGCCCGGGATTGCGGCACGACGGCAACGGTGCCGTGATCTGCGTCGCAGGATCGCCTCGGGCCGGCGCCAGTCTAGTGAGTCAGGCGCCAGATCTCCCAGCCAACTGGCACCAGACTGGACACGATTCCGGCGGCGGGAACCCAGGCGGGAACGACAAAGACGCCCGCACCGGCGGGGTCGCGCCGCAATTTGATCTTCAGCAGCGCGGCGTTGACGGTAGCGAACACCAGCAGCAGCATCAACGACGTGAGCCGGGCCAGCGGCTCGATGGGCGCCGCCAGCGCCAGCAGCAGCACGACCGCGGCCGTCAGCACGGTCGCCGTCAGCGGCGTGCGGGTCCGCGGCCAGACATAGGCAAGCGGCGCCGGCAGGAAGCCGTCCCGCGCCATGCCGAACAGCAGGCGCGAGACCATGATCATCTGGGCGAGCACGCCGTTGATGGTGGCAAACACCGCCAGGCCGTCCAGGACGGCACCACTGCCACCGGTGGCGCGGCGATAGACGAAGGCCAGTGGCGCTTCCGTCGCCGCCAGCTCGGGGGGCGAGGCCACCCGCAGCGCCGCGACGCTGACCGCGGCATACAGCGCCGCGACGATCGCCAGCGACAGCAGCAGCGCGATTGGGATCGCGCGCGTCGGGCGGCGCACTTCCTCCGCCATGTTGACGGCGCTCTCGAAGCCGATGAAGGCAAAGACCGCCAGCAGGACGGCGGAGAACATGCCGGGCAGCATGCCGTCGCCGGCCGCAACCGGCGTTGCCGGCATGTCCGGCACGGCGTTGCTGGCGAACGCCACGACGATGACCCACACCAGGGTACCGATCTCGAGGATCGTCACGACGCCCATGGCGATCATCGACTGCGTCACGCCCCACACGGCGATCGCCATCATGATCGCGACGATCGCCAGTTCGATCAGCCATTCCGGCGCCGCGGTCAGCTGCTGCACGTAGGCGCGGCCGCCGTTGACGATGGCCGCCGACGAGATGACGGCAGCGGCCGCTACCGTCAGGCCGACGGTCCGGGTCAGCGCACGACGGCGGAACCCGGCATCGACATACGCCGCTTCGCCGGCGGCGCGCGGCAGGCGGGAGGCGAATTCGGCGAAGGTGAAGGCGGTAAAGGCCACGATCGCGCCTGCCGCCACGAAGGCCAGCGGCGCGAACTGACCGGCCAGCCCGGCGATGCGGCCAACGAGCACGAAGATGCCGGCGCCGACGGAAACGCCCACCGCGTACAGCACCAGGGCCGGCAGCGGGACGACGCGGCGCAGAACAGCCGGAGGGCTCGGCGTGGAAGGCAAGGGACTACCCGGGCTGGATGCCGATCGACGCGACTGCGTCGATGGTGTCGATGCCCCCGCCGGCGAGCCGGGTCAAGTGTCCGTGCCGGCCGGCGTCAGCGTCAGCCTGACGCGCACCAGATCATGATCGTCGGGATGTGCTTCCTTGTGGAAGCCGAGCGCCGCGCTCAGCTCGAGCATGGCGCGGTTGCTCTGCATCACATCGCCGAAGATCTCGCCGATGCCGCGTTGGCGCGCGACGCCGATGATGGCCTGCATCAGCGCCCATCCCATGCCGTGCTCCTTGAGATCGGAGCGCACCAGGACCGCGAACTCGGCTTTGGCCCGATCAGGATCGGCATAGATGCGGGCCACGCCGGCGAACCCGTCCGGCCCCTCCGCGACCAGCGCCATCTCGCGGTCGTAGTCGATCTGGCAGAGCTGCGCGGTGAGCTGCGGCGACAGCTCCTTCACCGGCCGGAAGAAGCGGAAGCGCAGGTCCTCGGGCCGGGTGCGGGCCACCAGCGCGTGCAGTGCCTCGGCGTCCTCGGGCCGAATCGGGCGCAGCCGCCACGTGCTGCCGTCGGGAAGTCGCAGCGTCGACTCGAGATCCTTGGGATAGGGCCGGATGGCCATGCGTGCCGCGCCCGACGAAGTCGGCTGCCGGATGCGGATACGGCCATCCAGCACGATGACGCCCGCGGCATCGGCCAGCAGCGGATTGAGGTCCAGCTCGACGATCTCGGGCAGGTCGGCCGCCAGCTGGCCGAGCTGGACCAGGACCGCGGCAAGACCGTCGATGTCGCAGGGACTGCGATCGCGAAATCCCTTCAGCAGGCGGTAGACCCGCGTTCGCTGGATCTGGGCCAGCGCCAGCGCGGTGTTGAGCGGCGGCAGTTCGAGCGACTTGTCGGCCAGCACTTCGACGGCGGTACCGCCATGTCCGAACAGAATGACCGGCCCGAATGTCGGATCGACGGTGAACCCGGCGATCAGCTCGATCGCCGCCGGTCGCGCCACCATGTCCTGGACGATGAAGCCGTCGATGCGCGCCGCGGGTTGGGCGCGCTGCACGCGGGCCAGCATCGCCTGCGCCTCGGCCCGCACCGCCGCGCCGCCGCGCAATCCCAGCGCCACGCCGCCGACGTCCGACTTGTGCACGATATCGCGCGACTGGATCTTGAGCGCGACGTTGCCGTCGTGCTGGTCGGCCAGCGTCGCCGCCTCTTCGGCGCTGTGCGCCCGTCCGGTCCGCACGACGGGAATGTCATACCAGCCCAGCACCTGAGCGACCTCGACCGCGTCGAGCCACTCGCGCCCCTGCACCAGCGCCGCCGCGATCACCGCCGCCGCGGACCTGGCGTCGCTTTGCACGCCGGCCGCGCGGGGCGGCGGCGTTTCCATCAGCAACGCCTGGTTCTCGCGGTAGCGGACCAGGTGCATGAAGGCGCGCACGGCGCGCTCGGGGGTGTCGTATTGCGCGACGCCGGCGGCGGCGAGATGCGCCCGGCCCTCGGTCGCGGCCGTCTCGCCCATCCAGGCGGCCAGTACGTTCTTCTTCGTCTCGCCGGGCCGGGCGTTGCCCTGCTGCAGGCCGTCGACCAGACCGTGCGCCGCCTCGAGCGGCGAAGACACGGCGGTCGGGCAGTTGGCCACGAGGACTGCATCGGCATTCGGTTCGTCGAGCAGGATCGAGGTCGCGCGGGCATAGCGGGTGCTGTCGGCGTCGCCGATGATGTCGACCGGATTGCCGCGGCTCCAGGTCGATGGCAGGACGGCGTCAAGCCGCTCGATCGTGGTCGGCGCCAGCGCCGCCAGCCGGCCGCCCGCCTCAATCAGCGCGTCAGTCGCCAGAACGGCCGGGCCGCCGCCGTTGCTCATGATCACCAGGCGGTTGCCCTTCGGCGGACTCATGAACGACAGCGTCGCGGCGGCGTCGAACAATTCCTCCATCTCGACGACCCGCAGCATGCCGGCTCGCCGGAAGGCGGCGTCATAGACGGCGTCGGCGCCGGCCAGCGCGCCGGTATGCGACGCCGCCGCGGCGGCGCCCTCCCGTGCCCGCCCGGCCTTGACCACGATTACCGGCTTGGCGCGCGCCGCGCGCCGGGCTGCGGACATGAACTTGCGCGCGTGCGTGATGCCTTCGACGTACAGCAGGATCGATTTGGTCCGCGCGTCGGCCGCGAAATAGTCGAGCAGGTCTCCGAAATCGACATCGATCATGTCGCCCATCGACACGATCGCGGAAAAGCCGATGCCGCGCGCCGTCGCCCAGTCGAGCATCGCAACGGCCATACCGCCGGACTGGGTCAGCAGCGCGATGTCGCCGGCCAGCGGGGGAATGTGGGCAAACGTCGCATTGAGACCGGCACCGGGCACGGCGATGCCCAGGCAGTTCGGTCCGACGATGCGCAGCAGGTGTGGCCTGGAAGCATTCAGCACGCCCTGCCGGCGTGCGATGCCTTGCTCGCGGCCGCCCTCGCCGAAGCCGGCCGTCAGGATCACCGCCGCCCGTGTGCCGCGTGCGCCGAGATCGGTGACGATTTCGGCGACCGTGTCCGGCGGCGTGACGATCACCGCCAGATCCGGTGCCGTCGGCAGGTCCGCCACGCCGGGATAGGCCAGAACGCCGGAAACGGAACGGTCGTGCGGGTTGACCGGCAGCACCGGCCCGGAAAATCCACCGCGCAGCAGGTTGCGTGTGACGATTTCGCCGACCGATCGCGGCCTGTTGGAGGCGCCGACCACGGCGACCGAGCGCGGCGCCAGGAGAAACTCTAGATTTCGGACGGTCATGGGAACGATTGCCGGTTCGGTTGGAGGGCTGCGATCGTGCTGCGGGATCGCGGCCGGAACTGCGCAGGCCTTCTGACTGCGGCGCGGAGTCGATCCCCGTCGGGTCCGATGATCGTCGCATTTGGGGAAATCCCGGTGGGCGACGTCCCCATGACCTGCCGTATGTCAGATATTTGCTGCCGGCGCAGCGCGTCAACCACCGTGCGACGGAATGGCAGGAAGGTTGGAGCGCCCCGATCAAGTGTCGTAGTCTGGCGGCGGCGAGGCCGGGGGCAGAGGTGCATGGGCAGCAAGGCGAAGGTTTTTGTCGTCGATGACGAGGAGGCGATTCGCGACGCCCTGCAGGCCCTGCTCGAGGTTGCCGGCTTTGACGTGCGGTGTTTTCCCGATGCCCAGCAATTCCTGGACAAGGTCGGCACCGATGAAACCGGTTGTCTGCTGGTTGACGTGCGCATGCCGGAAATGAGCGGACTGGAACTGCAGGAACGGATTTCCAAATCCTGCCCCGGGATTTCCGTCATTATCATGACGGGCCATGGCGATGTCCCGATGGCCGTCCAGGCAATGAAGGCGGGCGCCGTCGACTTCATCCAGAAACCTTTCAAGCACGACGCGTTGCTGGCCGCGGTCCGTCGCGCCATCGAGCAATGTGAACGCAGGGGCCGAACGGTCGCGGAGCATGGCGCGGAAACCGCCAGACTCGCGCTGCTGAGCGGCCGCGAGCGTCAGGTCCTGTCGGGTCTTGTGGCGGGCCACCCCAACAAGGTGATTGCCCATCAGCTTCAGATCAGTCCGCGCACGGTCGAAATCTACCGGGCGCGATTGATGGACAAGATGCAGGCACAAAGCCTGTCGGAGCTGGTCCGCATGGCCGTCCTTGCGGGCGTGACGCCGGACTGACCCGCCCCGGCCTCGGGCCGTCGCCGGGTGCTGGCGCTGGTGGTCAAGGCCGAAATATGGTGGGGTCAGCCGCAAACGGGGACCGCCGCTACCCCTTCACTAGCGGACTGCGGACACGGCAAATCCATTCGCCGGCGTGGAGCTGTCCTGACAATGTCGACACCACCGCGGTTGCCGACCGAACCTTTCAGCGCCGACGATATCAACGACCGCCTGACGGCCATCCTTGACGCGGTGCCGGACGCGATCGTGGTGATCGATGCCGGCGGTCGTATCGAGTCGTTCAGCGCCGCGGCGCAGCGCATGTTCGGGTTCGACCCCGCCGAGGTCATCGGCCGCAGCGTCAACATGCTGATGCCGGGTCCCTACCGCGACGAGCACGATGCGTTCATTGACCGGTTCAAGCGCACCGGCGAGGCACGCATCATTGGCATCGGGCGCGTGGTATCGGGCCGGCGCAAGGACGGCACGATTTTCCCCATTGAACTGTCGGTCAGCGAAGCGACATTCCAGGGCAACCGGTCGTTCATCGGCTTCATCCGCGACGTGAGCGAGCGCAAGGCGACGGAGCGCCGGCTCGAGGAACTGCAGACCGAGCTGGCACATGTCTCGCGCGTCAGCGAAATGGGCCAGATGGCGTCCACGCTGGCGCATGAGCTCAACCAGCCTTTGACGGCCGTGCTGGCCTATCTCGGCACCGCGCTGCATCTGCTGGAATCCGGCGACGGCCACGAAAAAGCCCAGTCGGTGGTCGAGCGTGCGGCGAGCCAGGCCCGGCGTGCCGGGTCCATCATTCACAAGCTGCGCGATTTTCTCGGCAAGGGGCAGACGACACGGCGGCCCGAAGCGATCAACACGGTCGTGGAGGAGGCCAGCGCGCTGGCGCTGATCGGCGCCAAGCAGCTCCAGGTCCAGTCGCGCCTGGAACTCGATCCCGCGGCGGCGACGGTCGTTCTCGATCGGGTGCAGATCCAGCAGGTCCTCGTCAACCTGATCCGCAACGCCATCGAGGCCATGGCGCACGGCGATCGGCGCGAACTGGTCGTGCGCACGCACGCCGCCGAAGGCCGAATCGAGGTCAGCGTGTCGGACACCGGCCCGGGTATCGCCGCCGACGTGGCGGCCAAGCTGTTCCAGCCCTTCGTCAGCACAAAGACTGGCGGCATGGGGATCGGCCTGTCGATCTGCCGCTCGATCATCCAGTCGCATGGCGGCGACATCCGCGCCCTGCCCAATCCGGCCGGCGTCGGCACGACCTTCACGTTCACGCTGCCGACGGGCGGGCCTGCTGATTGACGGCCGGAGCGGCGGCGGAAACGCCGCCGGCGCTCAGGACGACAGCAAGGTCGGGATCGTCATCGCGTGCAGGACCGTGCGCGTCGCACCGCCGAACACCCATTCCCGCAGGCGACTGTGGCCATAGGCGCCCATCACGATCAGGTCGGCGCCGAAGGTCGCGGCGGCGTCCAGAATGGCGGCGCCGGCATCCTTGTCGTCGACCTGGCCACGGCGCAATTCGACCTTGGCGCCGTGCGCCGCCAGATGCGCGGCCGCGTCTTCCAGGCTGGCGGCGCCTTCGGTCGCGGCATCGGCCGCGAAGAGCTGGACCTGCTCGGCCCGCTGCAGGAACGGAAGGCTGTCGTGCATGGCTCGCGTCGCCTCGCGGCTGCCGTTCCACGCTACGATGACGCGCCGGCCGCAGGTCGAAAACGAGCCGCGCCGGGGCACGCACAGCACCGGTCGACCGGCCGTCAGCACGACGGTCGCCACCAGCGGCAATTCGGCGTCTTCCTCGTCCTGGCTCATGACGATTGCGTCGGCGACGGCGCCGGCGCTGGTCAACAGGCTGGCCGGCCGGCCCTCCATCGTGCGCCAGTCGAGCCGCACGCCCTCGCGCGCGACCCGCTCGGCGACGGACGCCCGGATCTCGGTGGCACGCTGACGTTCGGCTTCGATCTGCTGCTGGATCGCGGCCAGCGGCACATGCTCGGCGTACATCAAGGTGGCGGCGGCGCCTTCAAGCGGATACACCACGGTCAGCTTCGCGTCGTGCTCGCGAGCGACGGCGATGGCCAGGGCGACGCGCGTCGACAGGCTGTCGCTTGAATCACCGTGGACGATCAGCGTTCGAAGAGGCATGTATCGGCTCCGCCCTGTCCATTCCCGCCGGGAATGGCAATTGTTGTCATGCTGCGCGACAGACGTCGCCCGGACTTTGACGCCGGTCAAGCGGAACGGCCAAGATTCGGCCAGGTTTCCTGGTGGCGGCGACCGGGGCCCTGGCCGCGGTCAGGGCGCGCGCCGGCTTCCGCGACGCCGGCGAGACCGCCCGGGGCCGTTGGGTGGCGGCTCGTCTTGTGGCCGGCCGATCGCCTTGATGCGCATCAAGGTCCGCGGGCGGCACATCGGGCTTTGTGGCACTATCGTCGCGTGGGGTCAGCATGTCGGAAACGTTGCAGATTGCCTGTCCGGATTGCCACACGCTGAACCGGGCGCCGCGCGACAAACTGGCCGCCGGCCTGCGCGGCAAGTGCGGCCGTTGCGGCGCGCCCCTGTTCAGCGGCCATCCCGTGGCGCTCGACGCCGCCAGCTTCGAGTCGCATGCGGCGCGCAGCGACGTGCCGCTGCTGGTCGATTTCTGGGCCCCGTGGTGCGGCCCCTGCGTCGCCATGGCGCCGCAGTTCGAAAAGGCCGCCGGCCATCTTGAACCCGGGCTGCGGCTTGCCAAGGTAAATACGGAAGAGGAGCAGGAACTGGCCAGCCACTACGGTATCCGCAGCATTCCGACGCTGGTTTTGTTGCACCGCGGCCGCGAGATCGCCCGCCGGTCGGGGGCCATGGATGCGGCCACCATCGAGCGCTGGGTCGCCCAGTCGCTCGCCTGATGGCGCATGGTGTTGTTTCAGGGGACACGAAGGACAGGAACATGAAGATGAAGTCGCCGAGTCGCTGGTATGTCGTGGCTGACGCAGGACGCGCGAGTGCCTACTCGCGGCGCAGCGAGGGCAGCGGTTACGACGAGGTCGGCAGCTGGACGTCCGACCTGGTCCGGCCCAAGGACCAGCGGCGGCAGTTCACCGACCGTCCGGGCCGGGTGTTTGACAGCCTCGGCGCGCACCGCCATGCGGCGGAAACGGCCTCTCCCACCGAATTGGCCCGGGAGGCGTTCGGCCGCGAACTGGCGCAGACGCTGAACAAGGCCCGGTCCGACGGCGCCTTCCAGCAACTGGTGGTGTTTGCCGCGCCCAAGCTGCTGCACGAGCTGCGGACCCATTTCGACAAGGCGACGGCCGACGCGATCGTCCACAGCGAAGCCAAGGACCTCACCAAGTTGCCGCAGCAGGAACTGTCGGCAGTGTTCGATTCGATGGGAATCGGCCCGGGCGCGCGGGCCTGATCGGGCCGCGCCGAAACCGCTCGACCATGAACAAGGAACACCAGATCAACTTCTGGTACGTCGTGGCGGCACTGATCGCGGTCATGCTGCTGCAGAGCTATTGGGTGCGGTACCAGACGGTCGAGCACATTCCCTACAGCGAGTTCCAGTCGCTGCTCGAGGCGGGCAAGGTGTCCGACGTGGTGGTCACCGAGACCACGCTTCGCGGCAAGCTGACCAGCCCGGGCCCCAACCAGAAGTCGGAGTTCGTCACCAACAAGGTCGACCCCAACGTCGCCGAGTACCTCAGCAAGTACAAGGTACGCTATCGCGCCGAGACCGAATCGACCTTCCTGACGACGATCCTCTCGTGGGTCCTGCCGGCGCTGATCTTCGTCGGCATCTGGATGTTCGCGATCCGCCGCATGGCCGGCGGCATGGGCGGATCGGGCTTGCTCGCGATCGGTAAGAGCAAGGCGCGGGTCTATCTGGAGAAGCAGACCGGCGTGACCTTCGCCGACGTGGCCGGAGTCGACGAGGCCAAGGACGAGCTGAAGGAGATCGTCGACTTCCTGAAGAGCCCGGAAAAGCACAGCCGCCTGGGCGCCCGCCTGCCCAAGGGCATCCTGCTGATCGGCCCGCCCGGCACCGGCAAGACGCTGCTGGCCCGCGCCGTGGCCGGCGAGGCGGGCGTGCCGTTTTTCTCGATCGGCGGCTCGGAGTTCGTCGAGATGTTCGTCGGCGTCGGCGCGGCCCGCGTGCGCGACCTCTTCGAGCAGGCGCGCAAGCATGCGCCCTGCATCATCTTCATCGACGAACTCGACGCGCTGGGCCGGGCCCGCGGCACATTCATGATGGGCGGGCACGACGAGAAGGAGCAGACCCTGAACCAGCTGCTCGCAGAGCTCGACGGCTTCGATCCGCGGGTTGGCATCGTGCTGCTGGCCGCCACCAACCGGCCCGAGACCCTCGACCCGGCACTGCTGCGCGCCGGCCGCTTCGACCGACAGGTGCTGGTCGACCGGCCCGACAAGAAGGGCCGCGTCGACATCCTCAACGTCCATCTGCGCAAGGTGAAGCTCGATGCCGACGTCGAGGTCGAGCAGGTGGCGGCCCTGACCCCCGGCTTCACGGGTGCCGATCTCGCCAACCTGGTCAACGAGGCGGCGCTGTTGGCGACCCGCCGCGGCGGCAATTCCGTCAACCTCAACGATTTCGTGCAGGCGATCGAACGCATCATCGCCGGCCTGGAGAAGCGCAACCGCGTGCTGATCCCGCACGAGCGCGAGGTCATCGCCTTCCACGAAACCGGCCATGCGCTGGTGGCGATGGCGTTGCCGGGCATGGATCCGGTGCAGAAGGTGTCGATCATCCCGCGCGGCGTCGGCGCGCTGGGCTACACCATCCAGCGGCCGATTGAGGACCGCTTCCTGATGGATCGCGCCGAACTGGAGCGCAAGCTGGCCGTGCTGCTGGGCGGCCGGGCGGCGGAAACGCTGGTCTTCCCGGCCGTCTCGACCGGAGCGGCTGACGACCTGCAGAAGGTGACCGACATCGCGCGCAGCATGGTGACGCGCTTCGGCATGGTGCCGGAACTGGGCCAGGTCTCCTATGAGGCGGAAGCCAGCCGCTTCCTGACGCCCATACCCGGCGCGCCGCCGCCGATGCGCTGGTACAGCGAGGCGACGGCGGCGCGCATCGACGCGGCTGTGAACGACATCGTCGAGAACGCCTTTGCCCACGCAAGGGCGATCCTGGAAGACAACCGAGCGCTGCTCGACGAGATGGCGCATGCCCTGCTGAAGCAGGAGACGCTGTCCGGCGCGGCGCTGAGCGCGATCGCCGATCGCGTCCATCGCGAGGCGACGCCGGCGTCCGCCGGGCTGATCGCGGCGGCGCGCCCGATCGACCGCGGCATGTAGGTCCCGTCGGGGCCTGCGCTGCCCCACCGGACTTGCCGGCCGCCGCGATCCGCGTTGACCTAGCGCAAGGCAGCAAGGCGCGCGGCGGGGTCTATCTGGCGCGGCCGGTCGAGTTGCTGTGAACGAGGGTTGTGTGCTGGCAGGCGTCGGCGAGCGTGGTCCGCCGGGGCATCGTGCGACCCGACCGGACGTCGTGCCAGCGACAACATGCGCGAGGGGACGCCAATGTTCGCCAAGGACGTCATGACCCGGCAAGTCCACACACTGCCGGCCACCGCCTCGATCTTCGAGGCCGTGCAGCTGCTGCTGAGCTCGCATGTCAGCGCCGTACCCGTGGTGGACGGCGACGGCAGGCTGGTCGGGATCGTCAGCGAAGCCGATCTGGTCCATCGCGTCGAGTTGGGCACCGAGCACCGCCGGTCGTGGTTGCTGCGCATGCTGCGCGACGACACGGCGGCGGCGGCCGACTACATCAAGTCGCATGCCCGCCGCGTCGCCGACATCATGACGACCAAGGTTCACACCGCCCGCGAGGACGCGCCGCTGGCCGAGATCGCCAGACTGATGGACGAGCACCATGTCAAGCGCGTGCCCATCGTGCACGATGGCAAGCCCGTCGGCATCGTCAGCCGCGCCAACCTGCTGCAGGGTTTGATGGCGTTCAGGCCGTCGCCGACCGCGCCGCAGGCGACCGACCAGGACCTCCGCGACGCGGTCATGGTCGAGCTGGCAAAGTACCACTGGCCCTCGACCTGGCCCATGAACGTGGTGGTCGAAAACGGCGTGGTCCATCTCTGGGGCTATGCGCCGAGCGCGACGGCCAAGAACGCCTGCCGCGTCGCGGCCGAAGGCATCGCCGGCGTCAAGGCGGTCGAGAACCACCTGGCGGTCCTGCCGGAGTCGGTGGCGTTCGGCGTCTGATCACACCCGAGCGGCCGCGACCGCGTCGCCGCGGTGCCGTTTCACCGTCGCCGGCCGCGGCGGCGGCCCCGGTGGCGCGGTCATTTGACATGGATCACGGCGACTGCGACGGACCGTCGCTAGCGTTTTCGCCTCTGGGCAGTCTTGGACGGCTGACATGCGCGTGCCCGCTGGCGGGCGGGGGCCGCGCGCCGGCCTGAGCGGGAGAGGCAGATGGCGCACAAGCAGGTGATGTTCCGGTCGACGGCGCGCGAAAAGATCCTGCGCGGCGCAACGCAGTTGGCCGACGCCGTGCGCGTGACGCTTGGCCCGCGCTCGAAGTCGGTGCTGATCCAGAAGAAGTGGGGCGCGCCGCTGGTGTGCAACGACGGCGTGACCATCGCCAAGGAATTCGACCTCAAGGATCCGGAGGAGAATCTCGGCGCCCAGATGCTGCGCCAGGCGGCGGAGAAGACCGGCGAGAATGTCGGCGACGGCACCAGCACCTCGACGATCCTGGCGCATGCCATGCTCGCCGACGGCGTGCGCAACGTCGTGGCCGGCGCCAGCGCCATCGACATCAAGCGCGGCCTCGACCGGGCCGCCAAGGCGGCCGTGGCTGCCTTGCGCGAGATGTCGAGACCGGTGAAGACGCGCAAGGAAAAGGCCCAGGTGGCGGCCATCTCGGCGCACAACGACGACGTCATCGGCGAGCTGGTGGCCGAGGCGATGGAGAAGGTCGGCAACGACGGGGTGATCTCGGTCGAGGAATCGAAGACCACGGAGACGACGCTGGACGTCGTCGAGGGCATGCAGTTCGACCGCGGCTATATCTCGCCCTATTTCATCACCAACGCCGAGAAGATGGAGGCGGTGCTCGAGGACGCCGTGGTGCTGCTGTGCGATCGCAAGGTCGGGGCGCTGAAGGACATGATCCCGCTGCTCGAGCAGATCGCCAAGACCGGCAAGCCCCTGCTGGTGGTCGGCGAGGACGTCGAGGGCGAGGCGCTGGCGACGCTGATCGTCAACCAGATCCGCGGCACCTTGAAGAGCTGCGCCGTCAAGGCGCCGGGATTCGGCGACCGGCGCAAGGCGATGCTGCAGGACATGGCGGTCCTGACCGGCGGCGAGGTCATCTCCGAGGAGCTGGGCCTGAAGCTCGAGAACGTCATGATCGGCCAGCTCGGCGGTGCCCGTCGCGTGGTCGTCGACAAGGACAACACCACGATCATCGGCGGCACCGGCAAACGGGCGGCGATCGACGACCGGGTGCAGCAGATTCGGCGCGAGATCGACAAGGCGACCAGCGACTACGATCGCGAGAAGCTGCAGGAGCGGCTGGCCAAGCTGGCCGGCGGTGTGGCCGTGATCCGGGTCGGCGCGCCGTCCGAATCGGAGATGAAATCCAAGAAGGAGGCGCTCGACGATGCGATCAGCGCCACCAAGGCGGCGGTTGCCGAAGGCATCGTGCCTGGCGGCGGTCTCGCTCTGCTGCGCTGCGTCGACGCCGTCGCGGGGGAGGAGAAGGTCAGCGAGGGCGACGAGAAGACCGGCGTGCAGGTGCTGCGCCGCGCCCTGGAGGCGCCGGCTAGGCAGATTGCCGAGAACTCCGCCGTCGACGGCGGCGTCGTGGTGGCGCGCATGCTCGAGGGCAAGGGCAACTACGGCTTCGACGCGGCCCGCAAGCAATACGTCGACCTGGTCGAGGCGGGCATCATCGACCCGACGAAGGTGGTGCGCATCGCGCTGGAAAACGCCGTGTCGGTCGCCAGCGTGCTGCTGCTGACCGAAGCGACCATGACGGAGATCCCCGAGACCAGGAAGGAAACGCCGGCGGCGATGGAGCCGGACATGGCGATGTGACCGCGATGGCTGCCGGCATGCCCCGCGACGCGTCGCCGGCGGCGGCTGACGGCAGGGGGTGCCGCGGCGGTGTGTTGCCCGATCCGGCGGATGGCGCGAGGGGCTTGCGGCACCGGTTCTCCCGGTGCGCTGCCGCAAGGCGCCACGGGATCATGATCCGGATCAAAGGCAACCATCGGCCCGTTTTCCAGTATGCTCGCGGCAAGCAGCCACGTCCGCGTCCGGAGTTCGCACCATGGCCTATCGCGTCATCCTCGTGCCCGTCATGGGCGATCCGGCCGATCAGGAGGCGCTGGCCTGCGCGCAGGCCATGGCCCAGCGGATGCGCTCCCACATTGTGGGCTTGCACGTGCGCAGTCCGATCAGCATGGCGACCACGGGCGGTATGTTCGAAGGCGCCTACATGTCGCCTGAACTTCTCGATGCCCTGGAGGAGTCGCGCCGCACCGCTGCGGCCAAGGCGCGCGATGTCTTCGACCGCTGGCGCGAAGCCAGCGCCATTCCCTTGACGGCATCGCCCGGCGGCACCGCGGCCGTCTCCACCGAATGGCACGACGTCGAGGCACCGGTCGCCGGCGAGATCGGTCGCTGGGGACGCACGGCCGACGTCACCGTCCTGGCACGGACGGCGCGCGACTATGCGCCGGCCACCGACGAGGCGCTGCAAGGCGCGCTGTTCGAGTCGGGTCGGCCGGTGTTGCTCGTTCCCGGAGCCCAGCCGGTCGGGCCGTTCGAGACTGTCGTCATCGCCTGGAATGACAGCCGCGAGGCGGCGCATGCGGTGGCCGCCGCCTGGTCGCTGCTCGGGCGCGCCCGGCGCACGGTGATCTTCGTGGGCGGTGAGGACGAGGCCCTGCGGCGCGCGGCCGACCGTTTCGCGGCCCACCTCGCATGGCGCGGCTATGCGCCGCCGAGCGTGGTCGCCGACGCCTCGGAGGATGTCGGGGACGGCCTGCTGAGCGTCGCCGGCGGCGAGCGGGCCGGGTTGATCGTGATGGGCGCCTACACCCACAGCCGGCTGCGCCAGCTGGTGTTCGGCGGCGCGACGAGCCATGTGCTGAAGCGGACCGCCATTCCCGTCCTGATGGCGCACTGAACCGGCGGCGAGGAACCAAAGGGGGGAAGGGCAGCATGGAGCCCGTGAAACGCCTCGATCCCGGCGCGCTTTACCGCGATTGCGGCGAGGCGCTGCCGGCCTTCGACACGACCGACGAACTGCCGTCGCTGGACGCGCCGCTCGGGCAGGCACGCGCCGTGTCGGCGCTCGAACTGGGCATGGCGATGCGCCGGCCCGGCTACAACATGTTCGCGCTGGGCTCGTCGGGCAGCGGCCGGCTGGAAATGGTCGAGGCGGCGCTGACCCATCGCGCCAAGCTGCAGCCGACGCCCTCTGACTGGTGCTACGTCCAGAACTTCAAGGATTCCTCAAAGCCGCGGGCGCTGCAGTTGCCGTCGGGCCGCGCGGCGGCGTTGAACGACGCCATGCGGCGGCTGGTCGACGACCTGCGGGTGGTGCTGCCGGCGAGCTTCAGCGCCGCCGAATATCACAACAGGCGGCAGATCATCGAGGAGCGTCTGAAGGAGAAGCACGAGCAGGCCTTCGGCGGCATCGATCGCCGTGCGCGCGAGCAGAATATCGCGCTGGTCAGGACGCCGATGGGCTTCGCGCTGGCGCCGGTCCGCAACGGCGCGGTGATGCAGCAGGAGGATTTCGCCAAGCTGCCCGAGGACGAGCAGGAGGTCATCAACAAGAAGCTGCAGGAACTCCAGGAGGAACTGGAGGCCACGCTGCGGCAGGTGCCGCAATGGCACCGCGAGCATGCCGAGGAGCTGCGCCAGCTCAACCGCGAGGTCACGCGCCTGACGGTGTCGTCGCTGATGGAGGCGATCCGCAAGCCGTTCGACGACATCCCGGCGGTCGCCGAGTACCTGCACGACCTCGAAGAGGACATCATCGATCGCGCCGAGGAGCTGTTTCTCAAGCCGCGCGAGGCGACTGACGGGCCGGCGCCGCCGATTTCCGACGAGATGTCGGCGCTGCGGCGCTATCGCGTCAACGTTTTCGTCGATCATGGCGCCAGCGATGGCGCGCCGGTGTATTTCGAAGCCAACCCGACGCACCAGAATCTGGTCGGCCGCATCGAACACCTCGCCCGGTTCGGCGCCCTGCTGACCGATTTCAACCTGATCAAGCCGGGCGCGCTGCACCGCGCCAACGGCGGCTACCTCGTGCTCGACGCCCGCAGCGTCGTGGCGACCGGCTTTGCCTGGGAGTCGCTGAAGCGGGCGCTGCGCGCCGGCCAGATCCGCATCGAGTCGCTGGAGCAGCTGCTGAGCCTGACGTCGACGATCTCGCTGGATCCCGAGCCGATCCCGCTCGACGTCAAGGTGGTGCTCGTCGGTGAACGGCTGCTGTACTACCTGCTGAGCGAGCTTGACCCTGAATTCGCCGATCTCTTCAAGGTCGAGGTCGACTTCGACGACGACGTGGCGCGCTCGCCCGAGAGCACGGCGCTTTACGCCCGCCTGGTGACGCAGCTGGCGCGCGCGTTGAAGCTGCGGGCGTTCGACCGCCCGGCGGTGGCGCTGGTGATTGAGCAGGCGGCCCGCCGGGCCGGCGACAGTTCGCGGCTGTCGGCCGAAATCCGGCCGTTGCGCGACCTGTTGTGCGAGGCCGATCACTACTGCAGCGTCGAGGGCGCCGGCTGCATCGGCGCCCGCCATGTGCAGGCGGCGATCGCGGCGCAGCGCTTCCGGGCGAGCCGCATCTATGAACGGCTCACCGACCAGATCGCCGAAGGCACCATCCTTATCGATGTCGCCGGCACGCGGCTGGGCCAGGTCAACGGCCTGTCCGTAACGAGCCTCGGCAGCTTCTCCTTCGGACGGCCGGCGCGGATCACCGCGACGGCGCGCGCCGGGCGCGGCACCGTGGTCGATATCGAGCGTGCCGCCAAGCTGGGTGGCGCATTGCACTCCAAGGGCGTCATGATCCTGTCGTCCTACCTGGCTTCCAGCTATCTGCCGGACCGGCCGCTCTCGCTGGGCGCCAGCCTCGTGTTCGAGCAGTCCTACGGCATGATCGACGGCGACAGCGCGTCGTCCGCCGAGCTCTATGCCCTGCTGTCGGCCATCGCCGAGGTGCCGCTGCGCCAGGACCTGGCCGTGACCGGGTCGGTCAACCAGAAGGGCGAGGTGCAGGCGATCGGCGGCGTTAACGAGAAGATCGAGGGTTTTTTCGACGTCTGCCGCGCCAAGGGCCTCAGCGGCACGCAGGGCGTCATGATTCCCAGCTCGAACGTCCGCCACCTGATGCTGCGCGAGGATGTCGTCGCCGCCGCACGCGAGGGCCGGTTCCACATCTACGGGGTGTCGACCATCGCCGAGGGCCTGGGCCTGCTCACTGGTCAGACGGTGGGAGAGCGGCAGGCCGATGGCCACTACCCTGAGGGCAGCATCAACGCGCGCATCGAACGGCGGCTGCAAGCCTTCACCGAGAAGATGAAGGCCCTGGCCGGGACAGGCGGCGCTCCCCTGATCAGCGCCGAGCGAAAGGACGACGATGGCTGACCCGGTTGCCCGCGGCGTCGTGCGCCGCATTGTCACCGCCATCCCGGCTGCGTCCGAGATCGAGCCCCTGTTGCGGCTCGCTGCTCGCATGGCCGAGCAGTGCGATGCCCAGGTCGCCGCCGTGCTGGTCCACAACGAGGCCCTGCTGCGCCTGGCCAGCCTGTCCGTGACGCGTCATCTGCTGGCGGCGACGGCTGCGGCGGAACCCCTGACCGCGCAGACCCTGCGCCTGACGATGGGTGCGTTCGGCCAGCGCGTGCGCCAGAACCTCGATGCGATCGTCGGCGCGGCGCATGGGCGCTGGACGCTGTACACGCTGGGCGATGAGACCGACGCGGCGTTTCCGGTCCAGATTCAGGCGGAGGATCTGCTGCTGATCTCGGCCCAGGCGCGCATTGCCGAAACCTGGTTCCGGACCGAGGCCTCCGCCGAGCAGGCGGTTGCCGCCTTCGCCATCGGCGGCAGGGGCGAGGCGGCGCACGACGTCGCCGTGGTTCATGATGGGACGGCTGCCGGCGGGCGGGCGCTGGAGACGGCGATCCTGCTGGCGCGGGTGCAGAAGGGCTGCTGCCGCGTCATCGTGCCCAAGACACTGGCGAAGAAGACGCGGCAGGAGATCGACGCCCTGCTTGCCGCCAGCGATTTGCCTTGCCATGCGGTGGCGGTCGCGACGGCTGGCCTGTCGGATGTCACGCCGGTGGTGCGGGAGAGCGGGGCAGGCATCGTCGTGCTGCCTGCCGCGCTGCTGCGTCAGCCCGACCTGATGGCGGCGCTCGGCCGGCTGGCAAGCGAAGCGCCGGCCAAGCCCTAGATCGGCGCGCGGCGGCGGCGGTGCGTGGCCGGCGGCATTCCGATCACGAGACGCGGGCGACCCGGAACGTCACGGCCGAGCCATCCTGCTCGCGCACCGTGACGTATTCGCCCTGGCGCAGGGCATGCGAATCAAGCCGGTACAGCGGCTCGTCGTCGGCTTCGCCCGGTTCGTAGGAGAACGCCCAGGTGCCGTGCCGGGTGTGGTGCAGCTCGCCGACCTTTTCGTCCTCGCCGCGCCAGAAGCGCCGCACGGTGCACACCTTGCGATCGCGGCGGAACGCTTCCAGATCGATGTGGCCGCTGTCGTCCAGCGGCACCTTGATCTCGTAGCCACAGGTCGCGTCGCCCTCCGGGTGTCCGGGATTGCGCGCCATCTCCAGACGAACTGTCTTCATGCTCACATCACACTCCGATGCCCTGGTCCGCTATCAGACTTGCTGCGGCTCAACTCTTTGCGCAAGAACTTTCCGGTCCAGCGATAGCCCAGCCCCTCCCATCGCGAGCGCTCGCCGGCGGCGGCAATGACGGCGCCGTCGGCACGGGCGCCGACACAATCGTGGTTTCGGGCGATGGTATCAACCGCCGTCAGCAGCGGCCACAGCGGATCGGCCGCCGCGCGCCAGCCGACGTTGACCACGATTCGCAACGCCATCTCGGCGGCGTCCGCCTCACCGCTGTCGACCTGGTAGCCACAGACCGCGTAGATGTAGCCGGCGTCATTCTCGGCGCTGAGAATGCCGGCCGAGGGCCTGTCGGCCAGCAACGACCTGGCCTCGGTCAACCACGTATCCAGGGTCCATTCCGGATAACGCAGCCGGACCAGTGGCCAAGCCTCTTGCAGGCGGCTCTCCGGAAGCGCACGGATTTGCCACGTCATTGCAAATCATACCTTCCATGTAAGGAAATAATCTGTTCTTCGCCGGCGATCGGCGCCATGATTCATGTCAAAGCGTCATTTGGCATCACCGCCATGGTGTGCCGTCGTCTTGCAGTCTGTCGCGGAGCGCGCATGTCGCCGCCCAGCGGTTCTCCAATCGCCACCCGTGCCTGTACGGTGGCGCGCCACATGGCTGGCAGCCCCGTGCCGTGCAGCACCTGCGCGGCGCGGCAGTTCTCGATCTGCGCCCCGGTGCCGGAGTCGGAGCTGACGGAATTCTTCGCGATGTCCGCCAGGATCCGCGTCGAGGCCCGGCGGCATCTGTTCAACGAGGGCGATCCGGCCCAGCACGTGTTCAACATCACCGCCGGTACGGTCTGCCTGTCGAAGGCCCTTGCCGATGGCCGCCGGCAGATCACCGGCTTCCTGTCGGAAGGCGATTTCATCGGGCTGGCGCATGGCGACAGCTGCGCCTATGGCGCCGAGGCGCTGACGCCAGTCGAAGCATGCCGCTTTCCGCGCGAGCGTTTCGAGCAGTACATGGCCAAGCACCCCGACGTGGAGCGGCGCCTGCTGCAGATCGCGTCGACCGAGCTGGCCGCGGCCCAGGACCAGATGCTGCTGCTCGGCCGCAAGACGGCCAGCGAGCGCCTGGCGAGCTTCCTGTTGCGCCTGTCGGACCGCGCCGTGGCGCGCGGCGAGCCGGCCAACCTGGTCGCGCTGCCGATGACGCGCAGCGAGATCGGCGACTATCTCGGTCTGACGCTCGAGACGGTGAGCCGGACGATGACCCAGCTGCGCAAGGCCGGCGCCATCGATCTCGACAACGTCAATATGGTGCGCATCGTCTCGCAGGACTCGTTGCGCCGCCTGGCGGGTACGGTCTGAGACTGCGGCATGCACGAGCATCACCAGCATCTCGACCTGGCGTGGCTGAGCGCCATGCTGCCCGACGGGCTGGGCGCGCTGGCGCTGCCGCTGGCGTTGCTCTTGGCCGGCGTCGTCGCCGGTGCGACGCATTGCACGGCCATGTGCGGTCCGTTCGTCCTGGTGCGGGCCGCGCGCGCCGGCGCCGGGCTGCCGGTCGAGGCGCATGGCCTGTGGCTGCGGCTGCGCAGCGGCGCGTTGCCGGCCTACCATGCCGGCCGCGCCCTGACCTACGGTGTGTTCGGTGCGGTCGCCGGCGCCTTCGGCGCCGGGCTGGCGACGATCGTCGGCCTGGGATGGGTGCGCTACGCCTCGATCGCGCTCGCGATCATCCTGCTTCTGGCGCCGATATGGCGACGCATCACGCCTCCGCAGCTGTGGCAGGGGGCGATCACGCGCCTGGCGGGCCGGGCGGCGCGTGCGCCCGGCCTGACGGGTGACTTCGCCCTGGGCGCGGCGTTGGGCTTCCTGCCGTGCGGCATGATCTACATGGCGCTGGCCGCCGCCGCGGGCGCCGGCAGTGCGCCGCTGGGCGCCCTGTCGATGGCCGCGTTCGCGGCCGGAACATGGTTGCCGCTGGCGGTGCTGGGCGCCGTCGGTGCCGCGAGCGGGCGTCGTCTACGCCATCACCTGAACCGCTGGGCGATCCCGGTGACGGCGCTCAACCTACTGGCCCTGGGCGTCTGGTTCGGCCACGCTGCCTGACGGGGCGGTGCCGGGACTCAGCGTATCGCGATAGGCGTGCCAGGTGGCGTGCGCGATCACTGGCGCAATGACCGCCAAGCCGATGAACAGCGTCGTGATGCCCAGCGCGATCAGCACGACGATCACCAGGCCCCACAACAGCATGGTGCGCGGATGCGTGCGCACGACGTCGATACTGGCGAGCACGGCGTCGATGATGGAAACTTCCTTGTCGACCAGCATCGGAATGGACACCGCCGCGATCGCAAAGGCGGCCAGTGCGAAGACGCCGCCGATCAGCGTGCCGACTACCAGCAGTGCCAGACCGGCGGAGGTGCCGAGCAGTTCCGGCAGGAACGTCTCGGCGCTGTGGCCGCGTCCGTAGAAGAACAGCGGATACAGCAGCAGCGCGACGCGGATCCAGGCGAGGTGGATCAGCAGCAGGACGGCACCCATCAGCGCCAGCTGCCCCGGTGCGCGCCACGCCATCAGCGCGCTGCCCAGCGTCGGCCGCGTCCCCGCCTCCAGACGCCGGCTCGTGTCGTAGAGGCCGGCGACCAGCAGCGGTGCGAGGATGAAGAAGCCGCCGGTGAACGGCAGGAAGAGATGGATCTCGCCGCTCACCGCCAGCGTCAGCGTCAGCGCCCAGCTCGCGGCCACAAGTCCGAAGCCGTAGAAGAGGCCGATCTGGGGTGCGCGCGTGAAGTCGCGCCATCCCTTCTCGAGCCACTGCCAGGGACGATCCAGCGGCAGTTGATCATCCACAGGTATGAGTGGCGGCTGCTCATTCTGATCGACGTCAACGGCGTCCGACATGGGTATCCTCCCGTGAGGCGGACCGTCTTGATCTGCGGCCGTCCGAAAAGTGAATGCGATCAGTGGCGTAATGTCGCGTCCCTGCCGGGTCGCAGCCTTGATTAAGATCAAGGGAGCTGGTGGGCCGGCGGGCTAACAGGAGCAAGTCGTCATACACGGCGAGTGGGGAGAACATGTCGCTGGCTGCAGTTGCACCGTCCGTCGCCGCTAACCCGGCCCGGGCGGAGGAGACGTATGTCGAAGACGTCGCCCGCGCCTTTGTCATTGCGGTGTGTTTCTGGGGCGTCGTGGCGTTCGCCGCCGGCGTCTTCATCGCGCTGCAACTGGCGTTTCCAGCGCTCAACCTCGGGCTGGAGTGGACCACGTTCGGCCGCTTGCGGCCGGTCCATACCTCGGCCGCCATCTTCGCCTTCGGTGGCAACGCCATGCTCGGCACCTCGATCTACGTGGTGCAGCGCACGTGTCGCGCGCGACTGTTCGGCGGCGCGCCGATCGCCTGGTTCATCTTCTGGGCCTACCAGTTCTTCATCGTCATGGCGGCGCTAGCCTATGTGCTGGGCTACTCGCAAAGCAAGGAGTACGCCGAGCCCGAGTGGTACCTCGACCTCTTCCTGACGGTGCTCTGGGTCGTCTACCTGGTGGCGTTCGCCGGCACGCTGATCAAGCGCCGCGAGCCGCACATCTACGTCGCCAACTGGTTCTACCTGTCGTTCATCGTCACGGTGGCGATGCTGCACATCGTCAACAACCTGGCGATGCCGGTGTCGTTCGCCGGCGCCAAGAGCTATTCGCTGTTCTCGGGCGTGCAGGACGCCATGACCCAGTGGTGGTACGGCCACAACGCCGTCGGCTTCTTCCTGACCGCCGGCTTCCTGGGCATGATGTACTACTTCATTCCCAAGGCGGCCGGCCGGCCGGTCTATTCCTACCGGCTGTCGATCGTGCATTTCTGGTCGCTGATCTTCCTCTACATCTGGGCGGGTCCGCACCATCTCCACTACACCGCGCTGCCCGACTGGGCGCAGATCCTGGGCATGACCTTCTCGATCATGCTGTGGATGCCGTCCTGGGGCGGCATGATCAACGGCCTGATGACGCTGTCGGGCGCGTGGGACAAGCTTCGCACCGATCCCGCACTGCGCTTCTCGGTGACGGCGGTCGCGTTCTACGGCATGTCGACCTTCGAAGGGCCGGTCATGTCGATCCGCGCGGTCAACGGCCTCAGCCACTACACCGACTGGACGATCGGCCACGTGCATTCCGGCGCGCTCGGCTGGGTCGGCTTCATCGTCTTCGGCGCGATCTACTACCTCGTGCCGGTGCTGTGGAAGAAGCGCGAGATC
>JAHCJT010000249.1 GCA_026126245.1 Alphaproteobacteria bacterium | reverse complement strand
GCGGCCTGGCCTTCTGATCGGGAGACGAGACACCATGGCACGTGCACCGGGTTCGGGTCGCGGCCCGCGCGAGGGCGATGGCGGCGGGCGTGGCCGCCGGTCGGACCGCGAGGGCGGCCGCGGCCAACGTCGCGACGCCGCCGACCGCGAGGAGAGCGAACTTATCGACCGCCTGGTCGACATCAACCGCGTCTCCAAGACGGTCAAGGGCGGCAAGCGCTTCGGCTTCGCCGCGATCGTCGTGGTCGGCGACCAGCGCGGCCGCGTCGGTTACGGCACCGGCAAGGCGCGCGAGGTGCCCGAGGCGATCCGCAAGGCGACCGAATCGGCCAAGCGCGGCATGATCCGCGTCGCGTTGCGCGAGGGCCGCACCTTGCACCATGACGTGGTCGGCCATTTCGGCGCCGGCCGCGTCGTGCTGCGCGCCGCGCCGGCCGGCACTGGCATCATCGCCGGCGGCGCCATGCGGGCGGTGTTCGAGACCGTCGGCCTGAAGGACGTGGTGGCCAAGTCGATGGGCACGTCCAACCCGCACAACATGATCAAGGCGACCTTCGAGGCGCTCGGCGCCGTGCAGTCGCCGCGGACCGTGGCGGCGCGCCGCGGCAAGAAGGTTGCCGACATCCTTGGTCGGCGCGACGACCAGGCGGCCGAGGCGGCCTGAGGAGAACCATCGTGTCCGGCAAGGCGACCATCAAGGTGACGCAGATCGGCAGCCCGATCGGCCGCACCAAGGACCAGCGCGATACGCTGATCGGGCTGGGTCTCAACAAGCGCCACCGCAGCCGTGTCCTTGAGGACACGCCCTCGGTGCGCGGCATGATCAACAAGGTCCACCATCTCGTTCGCGTCGAGACCTCGAAGTGACGCGCGGACGGCCGGCGCGCCGCGCCGGCACGGGCCATCGGGAACCACGGGCATGAAACTCAACGAACTCTCCGACAATCCGGGCGCCCGCAAGCCGCGCATGCGCGTCGGCCGCGGCATCGGCTCGGGCAAGGGCAAGACCGCCGGCCGCGGCGTCAAGGGCCAGAAGTCGCGCACCGGCGTGCGCGTGAAGGGGTTCGAGGGCGGCCAGATGCCGTTGCATCGCCGTCTGCCCAAGCGCGGTTTCGTGAAGCCGTTCCGCCTGGAGTTCGCCGAGGTCAATCTCGGCGCGTTGCAGAAGGCGGTCGACGCCGGCCGGCTGGATCCGGCCAAGCCGGTCGACGCCGCGGCCTTGCAGGCTGCCGGCCTCGTCACCAAGTTGCGGGATGGCGTCCGGTTGCTGGGCAAGGGCGAGCTGACGGCCCGGCTCACCCTGTCGGTTGCCGGCGCGTCCAAGCCGGCGATCGCCGCGGTCGAGAAGGCCGGCGGCAAGGTCGAGGTGGCGGCGGCGCAACCCAAGGCCGCCTAGGCGGCGCCAGGCGCCCCGCAGTGCCGTAGATCCGGCGGGCAGGCGCCGGATCGTCGAGGACAGAACCGCATGGCATCCGCCGCCGAACAGCTCGCCAAAAATCTGAACTGGGCGAATATCAGCAAGGCCTCCGAGCTGAAGAAGCGCCTGTGGTTCACCCTGGGCGCGCTGATCGTCTATCGGATGGGTAGCTACATCCCGGTGCCCGGCGTCGATCCGGCGGCACTGGCGGAAATGTTCCAGCGCCAGTCGGGCGGCATCGCCGGCCTGCTCGACGTCTTTTCGGGCGGCGCCATCGGTCGCATGTCGATCCTGGCGCTCAGCATCATGCCGTACATCTCGGCATCCATCATCATGCAGATCCTGACGACGGTGGTGCCGTCGCTGGAGGCCATGAAGAAGGAGGGCGAGGCCGGTCGCAAGAAGATCAACCAGTACACCCGCTACGGCACGGTGTTCCTCGCGGCCCTGCAGGCCTACGGCCTGTCGGTCGGCCTCGAGGCGCAGCCCAGCAGCGTCGGCCCGGTGGTGGTCGATCCCGGCCTGTATTTCCGTTTCGTGACGGTGGTCACGCTGACCGGCGGCACGCTGTTCCTGATGTGGCTGGGCGAGCAGGTGACGTCGCGCGGCGTCGGCAACGGCATCTCGCTGATCATCTTTGCCGGCATCGTTGCGGCCATGCCCGGTGCGCTGGTGCATACCCTGGAGCTGGGCCGCACCGGGGCGCTGTCGGCCCTGTTCATCATCGGCCTGGGCGTCGGGGCGGTCGCGGTCGTCGCCTTCACCGTGTTCATCGAGCTCTCGCAGCGGCGCATCCTGGTCCAGTACCCCAAGCGCTTCACCGGCTATGGCTCGCAGGTCACGACCAACTACCTGCCGCTGAAGATCAACACCGCCGGCGTGATTCCGCCGATCTTCGCCTCGTCGCTGCTGCTGTTCCCGGCAACCATGGCCGGCTTCCAGGGCGGCCAGTCGTCGGCGTGGATGGAGTGGATTTCACTGCATCTGGGCCACGGCCAGCCGCTGTACCTGCTGACCTATGTCGCGCTGATCGTCTTCTTCTGCTTCTTCTACACCACGGTCGTCTTCCAGCCGACCGACACGGCCGACAACCTCAAGAAGTATGGCGGCTTCCTGCCCGGCATCCGTCCCGGCAAGAACACGGCCGACTATCTCGAGTACGTCCTGACGCGCATCACCCTGATCGGCGCGCTCTATCTGGCGGCCGTGTGCATCCTGCCTGAGCTGCTGATCGCGCGCGGCGGCGTGCCGTTCTACTTCGGCGGCACCAGCCTGCTGATCGTCGTGTCGGTGACCCTGGATACGATCAACCAGGTCCAGTCGCACCTGATGGCCTACCAGTACGGTGATCTGATCGGCGCGGCGCGGCTGAAGAGGGGCAAGGGACGATGAAGCTCATCCTGCTGGGCCCGCCGGGGGCCGGCAAGGGGACCCAGGCGCGGCGGCTGGAGGAGCAGTTCGGCCTGCGCCAGCTGTCGACCGGCGACATGCTGCGGGCGGCCGTGGCGGCCGGTACCGAACTGGGCTTGCGCGCCAAGGACATCATGGCGCGCGGCGATCTGGTGCCCGACGACCTCGTGGTCAGCCTGCTGCTGGAGCGCATCAAAGCGCCGGACTGCGCCGGCGGCTTCGTGCTCGACGGCTTCCCGCGCACCGTGGCGCAGGCCGAGGCGCTGGACCGCGCGCTGGCGGCGCAGGGCATGAAGATCGACCGCATCGTGGCCCTGAAGGTCGACGAGAAAGTGCTGTTCGACCGCATCGACGGCCGGGCGCGCGACGCGCAGGCCGCCGGCCAGCCGCTGCGGCCCGACGACAATCCGGACACGCTCAAGCAGCGGATCCGCGTCTACAACGAGCAGACCGCGCCGATCCTGCCGTACTACGAGAGGGCCGGGCGGCTGCAATGGGTCGACGGCATGGCACCGATCGACGAGGTCTATCGCCAACTTACCCAAGCGCTTGGAAAGGCTTGACAAAACCCGGGAATTGACTCGCTGGGGGCGATTCATATAATCCCGCGCTTTCCAAAGCGCTGCGGGCGTTGTCTGCAGGACGCCGAATGCGTCCTAAGTACTTGAAGGAGCAAGAAAATTGGCTCGTATCGCCGGCGTCAACATCCCCACCGCCAAGCGCGTCGTGATCGCGCTCCAGTACATCCACGGAATTGGCCCCCGCAAGGCCACTGAAATCTGCCAGAAAGCCAACATCTCCCTCGACCGCCGCGTCAGTTCGCTGAGCGACGAGGAGGTGCTGCACATCCGCGAATCCATCGACCGCGACTACGTCGTCGAAGGCGACCTGCGTCGCGAAGTCGCCATGAACATCAAGCGGCTGATGGACCTCGGTTGCTACCGTGGCTTGCGGCACCGGCGCGGTCTGCCGGTGCGGGGCCAGCGCACTCACACCAACGCTCGTACGCGCAAAGGACCGGCGAAGCCAATCGCCGGCAAGAAGAAAGCCGTCTGAGCCGAGAGGATAGGAAAAACGAATGGGCAAAGCTCCCGCTGCTGCCGGCAGTGCGGCCGCTGCACGGCCGCGCCGTCGCGAACGCAAGAACATCACGTCGGGCATCGCCCACGTGAACGCCTCGTTCAACAACACGATCATCACCATCACCGACGTGCAGGGCAACACCATCGCTTGGTCGTCGTCCGGCTCGCAGGGCTTCAAGGGCTCGCGCAAGTCGACGCCGTTCGCTGCCCAGATGGCGGCCGAGGATGCCGGCCGAAAGGCCATGGACCACGGCATGCGGACCCTGGAGATCGAGGTCCGCGGTCCGGGTTCCGGTCGCGAGTCGGCGTTGCGCGCGCTGCAGGCGGTCGGGCTCAGCGTCACGGCGATCCGTGACGTGACGCCGATCCCGCACAATGGCTGTCGTCCGCCCAAGCGGCGGCGCGTCTGACGTTTCACAGGGCGCGCCGGCGTCGGCCGGCGGCGCCCGCCCAGTCCAAACCGCGACGCTCCGGGGTGTCGCGGTGTTCGACGTAGAGGAGGGCCTTCGGCCCGCCCCGGGGCCGCAGGCTCCCAACCCGATCGCGAGAGGTATCCCCCGTGCTCCAGAAGAATTGGGAAGAGCTGATCAAGCCGACCAAGCTGCAGATCGAACCGGGCGCTGATCCGGCCCGCCAGGCCACGCTCGTCGCCGAGCCGCTGGAGCGCGGCTTCGGTCTGACGCTGGGCAACGCGCTGCGCCGCATCCTGTTGTCGTCGCTGCAGGGCGCCGCCGTAACCTCGATCAAGATCGACGGCGTGCTGCACGAATTCTCGTCGATCCCCGGCGTGCGCGAGGACGTCACCGACATGGTCCTCAACATCAAGGGCATCGCGCTGCGCATGCACGGCGAGGGCCCGAAGCGCATCTACCTCAAGGCCACCGGCCCCGGCGAAGTCACCGCCGGCCAGATCGAGACCGGCCACGACATCGAGGTGATGAACCCCGACCACGCGATCTGCACGCTCGACGACGGCGCCAAGCTGTCGATGGAGATGACGGTCGAGACCGGCAAGGGCTACGTCGCCGGCTCGCTGTCGCGCGCGCCCGATGCGCCGATCGGCCATATTCCGATCGACGCGCTGTTCAGCCCGGTGCGCCGCGTCGCCTATCGCGTCGAGAACACCCGCGTCGGCCAGCGCACCGACTACGACAAGCTGTCGATGCGCGTCGAGACCAACGGCGCGGTCACGCCGGAAGACGCCGTGGCGCTCGCCGCGCGCATCCTCCAGGACCAGCTCCAGCTCTTCATCAATTTCGAGGAGCCGTCGGTCGAGCGCGCCGAGGAGCCGGCGAGCGAACTGCCGTTCAACAAGCACCTGCTGATGAAGGTCGACGAGCTCGAGCTGTCGGTCCGCTCCGCCAACTGCCTCAAGAACGACAACATCATCTACATCGGCGATCTGGTTCAGAAGACCGAGCAGGAGATGCTGCGCACCCCGAATTTCGGCCGCAAGTCGCTCAACGAGATCAAAGAGGTGCTGGCGCAGATGGGCCTGCATCTCGGCATGGAAATCCCCGGCTGGCCGCCCGAGAACATCGAGGATCTGGCCAAGCGTCTCGAGGAACCGTACTGAGGCCCGCGGCCGGCAACGCCGTCCGCTTTTGAATTCTGGAGTCTGAAATGCGCCACCGTCTCCGCGGCCGCAAGCTGAACCGCACCACGCCGCACCGCAAAGCCATGTTCGCCAACATGGCGGCGGCGCTCATCAAGCACGAGCAGATCTCGACGACGCTGCCGAAGGCGAAGGATCTCCGCCCGATCGTCGAGCGGCTGATCACGCTCGGCAAGCGCGGCGGGCTGCACGCGCGCCGCCAGGCGCTCTCCGTGCTGAAGGACGCCAAGCTCACCGACAAGCTCTTCACGACGCTCGCCGAGCGCTACAAGGAGCGTAAGGGCGGCTATCTCCGCGTGCTGAAGGCCGGCTTCCGCTTCGGCGACGCCGCGCCCGCGGCCGTCATCGAATTCGTCGATCGCGACGTGGACGCCAAGGGGCAGGATTCGGGCCCGAAGCCCGAAGTCAAGCAGCCGGAAGGCGAGCAGGCCGCGGCCGCGTGAGCGCCGACGCCTCGCGCATATCCCACGAAAGGGCGGCCCCTCGAGGCCGCCCTTTTTCGTTCCCGTTCCGACCAAATTTCGCCGCGTTTTCTGCTAGAGTGCCGCCGTCTCCGCCGCTCACGCGTTGAGAACGCGACAACCGGCACCGTCCCCAACGTGCGCCGCCAAGGATCCGAAACATGCGAATCGCCGCCCTCAAAAGCCGTTTTGCCGCCCCGTTCGCCGCCGCCGCGATGGCGCTCGCGCTTGCGGCGCCCGCCGTGTTGGTGCGGCCCGCGCTGGCCGAGACGGCGGTGCCGAATTCGCGCGAACAGCTGCGCTTCAGCTTCGCGCCCGTCGTCAAGCGCGTGGCGCCGGCGGTGGTCAACATCCGCATCCGCGCGCAGCAGCAGGCCAATAACCCGCTTTATTCCGATCCGTTCTATCGCCGCTTCTTCAACGAGGAAGGCGAGCAGCGGCGCGACAATGGCGCGGTGGGCTCGGGCGTCATCGTGCGCGAGAACGGCGTGGTCGTCACCAACCATCATGTCATCAAGGGCGGCGGCACGATCGACGTCATCCTCAACGACAAGCGCACCTTCACCGCCAAGGTGCTGATCTCCGACGAGCGCACCGATCTCGCCGTGCTGCAGATCGACACCAAGGGCGAGAAGCTGCCCTTCCTCGAATTGCGCGATTCCGACGAGGTGGAGGTCGGCGATTTCGTGCTCGCCGTCGGCAATCCGTTCGGCGTGGGGCAAACGGTGACGAGCGGCATCGTCTCCGCCATCGCCCGCACCTCGGTGAACATTTCCGACTACCGTTCCTTCATCCAGACCGATGC
>JAHCJT010000248.1 GCA_026126245.1 Alphaproteobacteria bacterium | reverse complement strand
AATGAGGCGATCAGGACCGACGCAGCGATGGCGCCGGCCAGCTTCGAGTCGTGAGACATGAGCCCCTCCACGGGAGCGACGAGGGCGGGTTCGGCCTATTCGCGTTAGTAATAAACTACCAGACTCCGACGCCTTGCCGCAATCTTAAAGTGAGTGATTACTTTCAAAAATGTCGTATTCGCATACTGCCGTCAAGAGACAAAAAAAGCCAGCGCCGCCAACGACCAGACACGCGATTTCGCGGTCCTGCGGCGGCAATGTCTCGCCATGGCGCACTCCCCGTCAAGCGACCTTGACGGGCGGCACGCGTTGTCAGAGCCATTGTTCAGTTCACCGTGTCGAAGATGACGTAGCTCACCATGGCGTCGGGCTGCCGTTTCAGCGCGCCGCGCAGCGAGTCAAGATACGCCTTGGTCGGCTGCTCCTCCGGCGGCGCGGCGCCAAACAGCGGTTGCCCGGAAATGACGGCAATAATTGCCATCTTGCCGGCGGGCGGCGCCAACCGAAGATTAAGTCCCTCGCCGAGCTTGACCGGCTGGCCCGGTCGGACCGCGAGTTGCGACCAAGCACCATACTGCCACGTCGTGTCGTCCGAATTGAGGAACGCGACACTGAGGAAGCCTTGCCTGCCGGCCGGCGGCGATACTTGGAACACCACAACATCGCTCTTCAGCTTGTAGACGCGACCCGGCTTGTTGAGCTCGATCCGGAAATCTGGCGATGTCACGCCGCGCGCCAGGCGCATCAGATCGCACCACGGCCAGGGCTGGATGGCGACGCCGGCGTCGCCACGACTGACGCCCTCGATACCGCGCGCCGCAGTCACCAGCGATGCCCGGTCGGGCTCGGATTTCACGAACCCCTGCAGGTAAACCGCCAGATCGCCATCGACACGCGCCGCGACATCGGCGCACTCGAGCCCGGCGATGACGGCGTCGAGCGCGCTGCGCACGCTGGTGGCGTCGGGCCGCGGCGGTACCGGTGTCGCACTGGCGGTCGGGCCGGGCGTCGACGGTGCCGGCGTCGTGCCGCTGGGCGATGGCGTTGCCGGGGGCGTCGGCGCCGCGCGCGGCGTGCCCGCTGCCGGACCGGAAGCAGTGGTCGACGGTGGCGTGGCCGTGACCGTACCGGTCGGCGAACCAGCCGCGGGCGCTGACGGCGATGTCGGCGCGGCAGGCGTGATGCCGCCCGGCGTCGACGTCGAAGCGCCCGGTGTCGCGGCGGGAGTCGAGCCGCCCGGCGTCGTCGACGCCGTGCTGGGCGACGGGCCAGGCTCAGGCGGGAACAGCTTGTCCTTCAAAAAAAATCCGCCGCCACCCAGCAGCACCAGGACGGCCGCCGCGATGCCGGCGATCAGTGGCCCCGCGCCGCTGCGCGCATCTGTCCGGGGCTTGCCCGGCGCCGACGAAGCCGTCCGCCGCGCCGCGCCGCCGATGCCCACCAGATCGGCCATCGATTGCGGCCGGTCCGCCGGGTCGGGCTGCAGCATGGCGGAAAGTTCGGCCCGCAACTCGGCCGGCACGCGCGCCAGGTCGGGAACCTTGGTGCGCGCATGCACGGCCGACGGCAGCGCCGTGCCCATGTCGAGTGGCGCGCCGGTCGCGGCCGCCGCCAGCACCAGGCCGAGACTGTAGATATCGGCGCGCGGCCCAACGTCGCCGCCCTGCAGGCCGAGCTGCTCGGGCGCCGCGTAGGAATACTTGCCGGCGAAGTCATTGCCGATCACGGTTCCCTTGGAGCCGTCGGTCTGCTTGGCGATGCCGAAGTCGATCAGCTTGGCGGCGTCGATGTTGCCGCCCGGCAGGATGACGTTGTCGGGCGACAGATCGCGATGCACCACGCCCTGCGCGTGCGCCGCCGCCAGGCCGCCGGCGACGCGCTCGCGCAGCCGGCGCACGTCGGCCACCGGCAGCGGACCGTTCTGCATCAGGCGCGACAGCGACGGACCGTCGACGTACTCCATGGCGATGAAGAGCTGGCCGGTGCCGTCATCGAACACGCCTTCGTAGGAGACGATGGCCGGATGCCGGAGGTGGCGCAGCGCCTGCGCCTCGCGCTTGAACAGTTCGGCGATCTTCGGATCGCCGGCCAGCTCCGGCCGGATGGTCTTGATGGCGATCGGATCGCCGGTGATGCGATGCCGGGCGCGATAGACCTCGCCCATGCCGCCGCGGGCGACAAGGTGCTCGATCTCGAAGGTGCTGCTGAGCACCGTCCCCGGCGACAGCGTGCCGCCGCCCGACAGCGGCGGCCGGGCCGTGGCCGGCGGCGGGCTCCAGTTGGCGCCCTGCGACGCACTGCCGGCGACACTGCCCGCTTCCGGCTGACCGCCGAACATCGACCCCGGTGCGTCGGCCGCAGCGGACTCGCCCGAGGTGACGATCCGCGTCCGGGCTTCCGCCTCCCAGTCGTGGCCCGAGGGGGCGTGGCTGTGGGGATCGGCCTCGTCCGGTGGCCGGCGCACCGAGGTGCCGTCGGTGCTATCGGACATCGCCGGCTCCCGCCGCCCACGGTGCGCCGGGCGCCGCCGTGGCCACCGAATCCGACTGCGGCGCCGCCTCGCAGGTCACCACCATCACGGTGACGTTGTCATGGCCGCCGGCCGACAGCGCGGCGGCGATCAGCGAGCTCGGCACCGAGGCGATGTCGGACTCGGTGAGCAGCGCGGCAATCTCCGCGTCGCTGATCATGCGCGACAGCCCGTCGGTGCACAGCAGGAAACGGTCGCCCGGCTGCAGCCGGCCGGCAACGCGGTCGAGTTGCACGCGCGGCCCGACGCCCAGGGCGCGCGTGATCACGTTGGCGCGCGGATAGCGCTCAGCTTCTTCCGGCGACAGCGCCCCGGCGTCGATCAGCTCCTGGACCTCGCTGTGGTCGTGCGTGATCTGTGTCATCACGCCCTCGCGCAGCAGATAGCAGCGGCTGTCGCCGGCCCACAGGCAGGTGTAGTGCACGCCGTGCGTCAGCAGCAGCACCACCGTGCTCGCCGTCATGCCCGAGCCGCGTTCGGCGGCGCGACTGACCATGCGCTGGTTCGACTCCTCGAGCCGCGCCACGGCGCCGGCCAGCAGTTCCGGCGCCGTCGAAGGTGCCGGCATCTCGCGCAGCGCCTCGACGATCTGCGCGCTAGCCCAGTCACCGGCATGGGCGCCGCCGACACCGTCGGCCACCATCCACAGGCCGGCATCCGGTCGCAGCAGCAGGTTGTCCTCGTTGTGCCGCCGGACCATGCCCTGGTGAGTCGCGCCGACGCCCCGGACCCGCAGCGACAGCGACTCGCTGGACGCAGCCGGCATGTCTGCCGGCTGGTGCAGCGGCCGTCTGATCGGCGTGCGGGTCGTCTCGTCGCTCATGACGTCTGACCGTTGTCGTCCTTGTGGTCGAACAGACCGCCGGGCGCCGGCGGCACATCGTCAACCGTATCGCCGAAAAGGTCCTTGGGCGACAGCGGGGTTTCCTTGTCGTTCTCGGCCACTTCCCATGTGCTGCCCGGCGCGTCGAGGTCCGCGCGCACGGTCCGGACATCGGACGCAAGTGTGGCCGGCGCGGCCTGCTCGGGCGTCGGCGGCTCCGCGGCGGGCTCCGTCTGTTCGAAGATCGCAGCGCCCGGCTCGGCCGGCATCGGTGCCGGCGGCGGCGGCGCCGCCTGCTCGTCGAACATCCGATCGAACGCACCGCCCGGCGGTTCACCCTGCAACGTCGGCGGCGCGTCGGTGGCGAACTCCGAGCCGAACAGGCTGGCCGCATGGCCCAGCTCGGTGTCGGCGGTCGGCAGCGCCGGCACCGGGGCGACGCCGCCGATCCACAAGGGAACTGCCATGCCGGCCGGCACGTCGACGGCCGCCGCCGGCGCGACACCGGAATCGAGATCGTCGATCAGGCCGACGAACATGCGATGCGGCGGCAGGTGCGGCAGAACCCAGGCGGCCGGCATGACGCGGCCGCCGCCGTTGGTCGCGAAGACGCAATAGGTGCTCAGCGCCGCCGACGCGCCGGCGGCAGCGAATGCAACGCTGATGGCCGCCGGGTCGCCAGCTGCGGCGCGGGCGCGCCAGCCACCCGCCCAGCTCTCGGCGCGGACCGCTGCATACGCCGGCAATCCCGCGACCGCTTCGGCAAAGCGATCGAAATCGGTGTCCTCGCCCAGCGCCGACAAGGCCACGGCCTCGACGGCGGCGATCCAGCTGCTGCTCAGCATGGCGGCGGGCGGCACGCCTTGCGGCGCCAGGGTGGCGAGTGTCAGCGGGAAATAGCGGCCGGCGCGATCGACGCTGGGCATCATGACGCCGGCCCAGGCATCTGCCCCGCACATGCCCGCCGGCAGCGCGAAGCGCCAGATCGGCGCGCACAGCCAGGCATCGAGCCATCCCTCGCCGAGGGCCGCGCGACTGGCGGCGATACCCTCCTGCAACCAGTTGTCCCAGACATCGACAAAACCATTGGGCAGATCGCGACGCACGAAGTCGCCGCGTCCCGGCAGCTTGCCGAAAAATCCGACGCGGCCGGCGACCGACGCCGCGACCCCCGCCGCAGCCGGGCCGCCGGTGTCGGCCGCGCTCATTGCTGCAGCAACGGCACGCACTGGAACTTCCTCTGGATCAGCAGCGGCCGCACGGTGAGTGGGTTCTTCGGCTTCTGGAATTCGAGCTGCAGCGCCACGCCGTTCGACAGCCGCAGCCGCCATTCCGGGCCGTTACCCGTCGGCGACGAGGCGATCATCATGCGCATGAACGCCCACTGGCCATCGAAGCGCTGCTCGTTGGTGTCGCTGAACACCCGCGCGCCGCGGCCGGCGCCGCTGGGCCACGAGATGTTCTTCGGCCCCGATTGCGGCTCCAGCTGCATGGTGTCGCCGGCGATCTCCAGGCCGGCGCCTTTCATCTGACCCTCGAGCGCCCGCATGGTGAAGATGACGCCCAGCGAGCCGCCGCCCGGGCTGAAGAACGAATCCTGGATCTCGGCCGCCGCCTGCAGCATGACCGGCACCTGCAGATTGAAAGCGAGACTCTGCGCTTCAGGCTTCCACCGCCAGGGATTGGAACCGGTATCGAGATAGGACTGCAGATATTGCTGGATGAACTTGTCGATGCGGCCGCCCTTGCCGAACATGTCGGCGAAATCATCGGGCGTGGCATCGCGCGACGCCGCCGCACCGAGATTGATTGGGTACATGTTGACGATGTTGCGCTGGCAGATGTTGAAAATCTGGCTGTCCCACGCGGCCGCCATCTGCTCGCGCGTGCCCTTGGCGCCGAGGTTGGAGACGTCGACCGCGATCGTGCGCGCGATCTCGGGCAAGGGTCGCGGATACTGGCCGGACTGGTCCGACAACTGGCGGGCCAGCTGGATGACCTGGCGCAGTGCCGTCTCGTCGCCGCCGCGCGCGTCGCTAGCCTTGGTGGCGATAAGCCTGAAATTGTCGAGGAACGAGGTCAGCGGTGAGGACGTCGCGCCAGGCTGGCCGGTGAAGCGGTGCAGGGCCTCGAACTCGCGGTCGACACTCTGGCCCGGCAGGCTGCCGTCGCCGAGAATGCGTTGCCCCTGTAGGATCCACGCCGCCGCATCCTGGATGTTGCGCAGCATCCGTTGCACGACGTTGCCGCGCAGCGCCAGCAATTCCGGGCTGACCTTCTGAACCTGCGACAGGCGCGTCTGCTGCGCCACCGCCTCGTAGAGATTGCGGATCGGCGAATCGCCGCTCGACAGCTTGTTCAGCACGCTGGCGCTCTGGCCAAGGTCGTTGAGGCGCACAACGCGGATATCTTCGACCACCCCCCGGTAGTAGTTGATGTAGCGCTCCATGTAGTCCTTGATCGTCTGGCCGACGACCTGGTTCACGGCGGGCGCGCCGGTCAGCGTGCTCTGTCGCAGCACCCACGCATCGGCATTGGCGGCAGCGGCCGCGATCGCGACCGTGTTGATGAAGAATTCATAGTAGCCGGCGCGGGTATAGAGATAGGGAATGGAAATGGTCGCCAGCGGCGCGCCGCGCTGGCTGACGAGCACCTCTTCCGCCACCGCGCGTTGCGCGCCGACGTTGTCGATGACCCGCCAGGCCGGCCGGTTGCGCAGCGCTTCGTCCGCCTCGAGCCAGCGCAGCGCGCGCGATGAGACGGTCAGGGCGGAGATGCGGTCCCTGACTCGGGCAATCAAGGCCTGGTCGAGGGTGATCTGGTCCCAGGTCGGATCCTCGACCAGGGCGGCGATGTGGATCGCAAGCGCGTTGGCGTCGCCGGTGGTGAAGCCTGAGGTATCGGCGAAATCGTTGCGGTACCAGTCGACGATGAACTTGCGGTAGGTGGTGTTGATCCGCTGCGTTTCGCCGAGCAGCAGATAGGCCTTCAGCGCCTCGAACAGATATTCGTTGACCGCCGCCTCGTCCGCCGGGGCCGGCCGCGGCTTGTTGAGGATGGCGGCCATGCGGCTCTGGGCGTGCACCATGATGTGCGGCAGCAGCAGCGCACGCAGGCCGCGCTTGTAGAGCTCGGTGGTCTGCAATGCCAGCCGGTCGGTCTGGCCCAGTCCGAAGCCGACCGCAGCTTGCGTCTTGTTCTGCTGCTGCTCATAGCCGGTCGGCAGGGCGCGCAAATCGTTGAGCAGGCGAATGTGCTTGCGCGGATCGAAGTCGGGCGCCGTGCGGGCGGCCGCTCGCTGGCGCTCGGCCTCGGCGATCTGCGGCTCCAGCCGCCGCACTTCTTCTTCGACCTTGGAAATCAGCGCCCGGTTGTCGAAATAGCTCCAGGTCCACAGGCCAACGGCGGTGAGAAAGAACAGCCCGGTCGCGGCGAAGGCGGCGTAGCGAATCAGCGCGCGGCGGCGCTCGACCTTGGGATTGGTGCCCACGAGGCCGGCCTCG
>JAHCJT010000247.1 GCA_026126245.1 Alphaproteobacteria bacterium | reverse complement strand
TGGCATGTCCACCACCGCCACGCCGATCATCGCGTCGCGCGTAACCAGCGAGGCCAGCCGCTCCTCGCTCCAGCCGTCCGTGCCGACCGGGCGCATCGGCAGGACGAGGTAGCGCATGTCGGCCGTCGAGTCGTGCACCCGCACCGTCACCTTATCGGGCAGCTGGGTGCCGAACTCGTGCAGCACTGTACGTGGTTCGCGCACCGCGCGGCTGCGATAGGCGCGGCTCTTGTACCAGTCCGGCGGGATGCCCAGCACCATGCGCGGATAGCAGGAACACAGGGTGCAAACCACCATGTTGTGCGTATCCGGCGTATTCTCGACCACGATCAAACGCGTGGACTGATCAAAGGTGATGCCGGCCTCCTGGCAGGCCGCCGTACCGTCGGCCAGCAGGCGCGCCTTGAAAGCGGGGTCGGTCCACGCCCTGGCGACGACCTTGGCGCCGAGATGTGGGCCGCGTTCGTCCATGCGCTCGACCGCGGTACGGACATCGGCAGCCGTAAGATAGCCTTTCTCGATCAGCAACTCGCGCACCGCAATCTCGAGCTGGCGGTAGTAGGTCAGCGTGTCATCGACATCCGGACGGTGCGGATGATGGTCGGCGCCGCCATGGACGTGGGGATGGTCGTGCCCATGGTCATGTCCGTGCGGCTCGTCGTGCGGCATGGCGCGTTCTCCCTCAAGGCGCCGCGTCGAGCCAGTGCTCGTACAGCTCGACGTCGATGGTGTCGGCAGGCCGGCCGGCGTAGTCGGGCCAGACCTGTGCCTGACCGAAGCGCACGCGGTAGAGCACCTGCTTGGGCTCGCCGTTGCGGCCGTAGGCCAGCTCCTCGGGATTGCGGAAACGGCCGCAGATCCGTTCGACGATGCCCTGCTTGCCGCGGATGTAGAACGGTGTGCGCAGGTGGCCCGGTGGATTGCCGCGTCTGACGGCCACCTTGTCGCCGACGGCAAACCGCGGACTCACGGTTCCTTCTCCCCGGCTGTCTCGGGTGGGCGCTGCTCGATGTCGGCCAGCTTGGCGCGGACCTCGTCGATCGAGATGATGCCGCGATGGATCAGCGCGCTGCAGATCGAGGAGATCCAGCGCTCGTAGTAGCTCATGCGGTCGTAGGCATCCGGCGGTAGCGCCTCGATGCCCTTGCGCAATTCGTCGACCGTGAACATGCGCTTGCTCGAGCACAGCACCATCAGCGCATCGACCCGCTTCTCCCAGAGCTGATAGTCGTGCTCGGTGGCCTCGACCGGCCCCGCCGGCAACCCGCCCATGTCGTGGTGGCTCCGCATTCGCCGACCTTTCGCGATGATCGGGCAATCTAGCGGGTCGCCGGCGCTGGCGCCACTATCGCCGCCGGACAGTCGCTTGCGCCGGGCAGGGGCCGTCGTTACAAGGCCGGCGCCCGCTATTTCCGCCATGAGGCCGCGCATGACCGCCATCATCGACATCCAGGGCCGCGAGATTCTCGACAGCCGCGGCAATCCGACGATCGAAGTCGACGTCGTGCTGGAGAGCGGTACCACCGGCCGGGCGGCCGTGCCGTCGGGGGCCTCGACCGGGGCGCACGAGGCGGTCGAGCTGCGCGACGGCGACAAGGCGCGCTACGGTGGCAAGGGCGTGCTGAAGGCGGTAGCCAACGTCAACGGCGAGATCTTCGATCTGCTGTCGGGGCTGGACGCGCAGGACCAGATCAAGATCGACCGGGCGATGATCGAGCTCGACGGCACGCCGAACAAGGCGCGGCTCGGCGCCAATGCCATTCTCGGCGTCAGCCTCGCCGTGGCGCGCGCGGCGGCGGCCGAGAGCGAACTGCCGCTCTACAAATATGTCGGCGGCAGCCAGGCGCACGTCCTGCCGGTGCCGATGATGAACATCATCAACGGCGGCGCCCATGCCGACAATCCGATCGACATCCAGGAATTCATGATCATGCCGGTCAAGGCGAACAGCTTCGCCGACGGCCTGCGCATGGGTTCCGAAACCTTCCAGGCGCTGAAGAAGCAGCTCAAGGACGCCGGTCACAACACCAATGTCGGCGACGAAGGTGGTTTCGCGCCCAACCTGGCGTCGGCCGATGCGGCACTGAGCTTCATCATGAAGTCGATCGAGGCGGCCGGCTACAAGCCGGGCGAGGACATCATGCTGGCATTGGACGCCGCCTCGACGGAATTCTTCAAGGGCGGCAAGTACGAGATGGCGGGCGAGGGTAAGAGCCTCGGGCCGGCCGAGATGGCGCGGTGGCTCGAAGCGCTGTGCAAGCGGTTTCCGATCGTGTCGATCGAGGACGGCATGGCGGAAGACGACTGGGAAGGCTGGAAGGCGCTGACCCAGGCTGTCGGCGGCACAGTGCAGCTGGTGGGCGACGATCTCTTCGTGACCAACGTCAAGCGGCTGGCCGAAGGCATCGACCGCGGCGTTGCCAATTCGATCCTGGTCAAGGTCAACCAGATCGGCTCGCTGACGGAAACGATGGAGACGGTATCGATGGCGCACCGTGCCGCCTACACGGCGGTCATGTCGCACCGCTCGGGTGAAACCGAGGACTCCACCATCGCCGATCTCGCGGTCGCGACCAATTGCGGCCAGATCAAGACAGGCTCGCTGTCGCGTTCCGATCGACTGGCCAAGTACAACCAGCTGCTGCGCATCGAGGAGCAGCTGGGCACCCAGGCGCGCTACGCCGGCACCTCAGTGGTGCGCGCCCGCCGCTGACCGAGGGTAGGGACGGCCGCGATCAAGTGGTCGCGGGCGCCGTGTTGGGGGCGAGCGTGTCGGCGGGGATCAAGAATAAGCCGTGATGGGTCCGGTCGGTCCGTTCGTTCATCGCCTTGTTCCGTCAGCCGCGCAAAATCGTTGCGCCAACTGGGTGTCCCACCGCGCGTTGGTTCCGCCGGCGTCCAATGACGTCCTTGAATGCGTAAGCATGGGCGTGTAACCCATTATGCCGATTGAAGTTTCTTGCCCGATGCTGCGAATCGTGCATAGTGTGCGCCATGTTTCGGTTCCGTAGTTTGCTCACCCCCGTCGCGTTTGCCGTGGTGTTCGCCTATTTCGGCTATCACCTCATGAACGGCGACCGCGGCGTGCTGGCGCTCTTGCAGCTGCGCCAGGAGGTGGCACGCGCCGAGGCGACCCTGGCCGAAACGAAGGCAACCCGCGATATCTGGGAACGGCGCGTGGCGGTCTTGCGCACACAGAGTCTCGAGCCCGACATGCTGGAAGAGCGGGCGCGGGCGCTGCTGCATGTCGCCTGGCCGGACGACATCATCGTTTTCACACCAACCCGATAGCACTTGCCCGACCGTCCCTCATCCGAGGGAAGCCGCTGCCATGTCGTCGCGGAGAAGTCCGTGACAGCGAAACAGCTGTTGATGATCACGGCGCCGCAAACCGGCCAACGACCACCTGCATGGCAGGGCCGCTGTGACCACTCGGGCAAGAATGTTTCCGGCGTCGCGGCAAAGCCTGCAACAAACCGTTTCGTGCTTGATCGTCGGCCGACCGACCGCGAATTTTCCTAGGCGGAACAAGAGCTTTGCGCCAAGTTTGGCTCGCGGGATCGACGGTATGGCGCCACCTTGTAGCGCGACGCGCCGACCGGATGCGTGGGAGGAGAACCATGGCGAAAGCCGCTGCCAAAGCGAAGTCCTCGGCGCCGGCCTCGCGCCCCCAGCCGGCGCGTGCCGGCGACAACAGCGTTTCAGCCGAGACGCTCAAGAAGCACTACCGCGACATGCTGCTGATCCGCCGCTTCGAGGAGCGTGCCGGACAACTTTACGGCATGGGTCTGATCGGCGGCTTCTGTCACCTCTACATCGGGCAGGAAGCGGTCGTGGTCGGCATGCAGGCGACCATCGACAGCAGCCGCGATGCCGTCATCACGTCGTACCGCGACCACGGTCATATGCTCGCCTGCGGCATGGATCCGCGCGGCGTGATGGCCGAGCTTACCGGCCGGGCCGGTGGCTACTCGCGGGGCAAAGGCGGCTCGATGCACATGTTCAGCCGCGAGCGCAATTTCTACGGCGGCCACGGCATCGTCGGCGCCCAGGTGCCGATCGGCACCGGCCTGGCGTTCGCTCACAAGTACAATGACAGCAAGTCGGTTTCGCTGACCTATTTCGGTGACGGCAGCGCCAACCAGGGCCAGGTCTACGAAGCCATGAACATGGCGGCGCTGTGGAAACTGCCGGTCGTCTACATCATCGAAAACAACAAGTACGGCATGGGCACGTCGGTAACACGCGCCTCGGCGATTACCGACCTTTACAAGCACGGCGAGGCTTTCGGCATTCCCGGCGAGCAGGTCGACGGCATGGACGTCCTGGCGGTGCGCGCCGCCGGCGAGAAGGCGGTCGAGCACGCACGGTCGGGCGCCGGTCCCTACATTCTGGAAATGCTGACCTATCGCTATCGCGGCCACTCCATGAGCGATCCCGGCAAGTACCGCTCCAAAGAGGAAGTCGACAGGATGCGCACCGAGCGCGATCCGATCGAACGGTTGAAAAAGATCATGGCCGACAGGCGGATCCTCGACGAGGCCGGCCTCAAGGCGCTGGACGCCGAGGTGCGCAAAATCGTTGCCGATGCCGCCGAGTTCGCCACGACAAGCCCCGAGCCCGATCCCGCCGACCTGTGGACCGACGTGCTGGTCGAGGCACGTCCGCCGGCGATGGCATGATGCCCGGCGCGTTCTGAAGACCTCGATCGACGAGCGGATCCGACCATGTCCATTCAAATCCTGATGCCGGCGCTGTCGCCGACCATGACCGAGGGCAAACTCGCCAAATGGCATGTCAAGGAGGGCGACAAGGTTTCGTCCGGCCAAGTCATTTGCGAGATCGAAACAGACAAGGCGACAATGGAAGTGGAAGCGGTCGACGAGGGTATCGTCGGCCGCATTCTTATTGCCGAAGGCACCGAGGCGGTCCAGGTCAACACGCCGATCGCCGTGCTGGTCGATGAGGGTGAATCGGTTCCATCCGGCCCCGCGGCGGCTCGCGCCGAGCCAGCGCCGGCCGCCAAGGCGCCCGCGCCGCTTCAACCGGCCGTCGCCTCCCCGACGGTGACGGTGGCGGCCGAGCCCGAGGCCGTCGGTCCGACGGTGAAGAGGACAGTGCGCGAGGCGTTGCGTGACGCCATGGCCGAGGAAATGCGGCGCGACCCCAGCGTCTTCCTGATGGGCGAGGAGGTCGCCGAATACCAGGGCGCCTACAAGGTCAGCCAGGGGCTGCTGGAGGAGTTCGGCGCCAAGCGCGTGATCGACACGCCGATCACCGAGCATGGCTTTGCCGGTCTCGGTGTCGGTGCGGCGTTTGGCGGGCTGCGGCCGATCGTCGAGTTCATGACCTTCAACTTCGCCATGCAGGCGATCGACCAGATCATCAACTCGGCGGCCAAGACGCTCTACATGTCGGGCGGCCAGATGGGGTGCCCGATCGTCTTCCGGGGGCCCAACGGCGCGGCGGCCCGCGTGGCGGCGCAGCATTCGCAGTGCTACGCCAGCTGGTATGCCCATTGCCCCGGCCTGAAGGTCGTGGCGCCGTGGAGCGCGGCCGACGCCAAGGGCCTGATGAAGGCCGCGATCCGCGATCCCAACCCGGTGATTTTCCTGGAGAACGAAATCCTCTATGGCCAGTCCTTCGACGTGCCGCAGGCCGACGATTTCGTGCTGCCGATCGGTCGCGCCAAGGTCGAACGCCCGGGCAAGGACGTCACGATCGCGGCGTTCTCGATCATGGTCGGCAAGGCTTTGCAGGCGGCGGAAGAACTCGCCAAGGAAGGCATCGAGGCCGAAGTCATCAACCTGCGCAGCCTGCGGCCGCTCGATACCGAGACGCTCGTCGCCTCGGTCAGGAAGACCAACCGCCTGGTATCGGTCGAGGAGGGGTGGCCGTTCGCCGGTATCGGCTCGGAACTGGCGGCCCAGATGATGGACCTGGCCTTCGACTGGCTGGACGCACCGGTCAAGCGCGTCGCCGGGCTGGACGTGCCGCTGCCCTATGCCGCCAACCTCGAGAAGATGGCCCTGCCGCAGCCGCCCGACATCGTCGCCGCCGCCAAGGCGGTCTGCTACCGCTGACCGCCGCCGGGGGAGAGGCACATGGCCATAAATATCCTCATGCCGGCGCTGTCGCCGACCATGACCGAGGGCAAGCTCGCCAAGTGGCACGTCAAGGAAGGCGACAAGGTCACGTCAGGCAAGGTGATCTGCGAGATCGAGACCGACAAGGCGACCATGGAAGTCGAGGCGGTCGACGAGGGCATCGTCGGTCGCATCCTGATCGCCGAGGGCACCGAAGCGGTGAAGGTCAACGCCCCGATCGCGATCCTGATCGAAGAAGGCGAAGCGGTGCCCACCGCTGCCGCACCGGCGGCGGCAGCCTCAAACGCCCCGCCAGCCGCTGCACCCGCCGCCAAACCGGCGGCACCGGCAGCGGGACCGTCGCCCGCGCCCGGCATCCGGCCCACGGCGCCCGTGGCGGCACCTTCCGGCGGCAATCGCCTCTGTGCCACGCCGCTTGCGCGGCGCATCGCCGCTGACGCCGGCATCGATCTGGGCGCCGTCACGGGCAGCGGTCCGCATGGCCGCATCGTCAAGGGCGACATCGAGGCAGCGCAGAAGTCCGGCGCGACCAAAGCGGCAACCGCCCCAAAGGCGGCACCATCACCTGCCGCGCCGCCGCCGCCTGTCTTCCCGGCCGGTGAGACCCGCAAGGTGCCGCATTCCAGCGTGCGCAAGGTGATCGCGCGGCGCATGCAGGAGTCCAAGCAACAGATCCCGCACATCTACCTGACGGTCGACTACGAGATCGATGCCCTGCTGGCCGCGCGTCAGGCGATCAACGCCGTTGGCGAGAAGAGCAAGAT
>JAHCJT010000246.1 GCA_026126245.1 Alphaproteobacteria bacterium | reverse complement strand
AAAGACGCGTCACAGAGTGACGCGCCCCCAGCGTTCGCCAGCTACCGTCCCGGCCGTCACGCGACCGTGCGCAAGGACGTGCGCCAGCTGACGCCGGCCGGATCGCGCATCGGCGCGATGACGCGGTCAAACGTCATGGTGAGCCGGTCGGGTTCCTGGTAGGTCGGCCACGGCAGCAAGCCGGCACTGTTGGGACTGCCGCTGCGCACAAAGGCCGCCCAGGCGGCGCGCATCGTGCGGCTGATGTGCCCGTAGTCGCCATCGCTGACGCCGCCCAGCATCGGCGCCTCGGCCCAGGCGGCACGATCGCCGAACAGGAACGGCAGCTCGACACAGTGACAGGCGCCCAGGTCGCCGGTCGGCGAGGACCAGTTGAACTGGTAGACGAAGGCCGGGCGGCCGGCGCCGGCCTGGTGACGCGCCAGCGCCAGCGCCGGGGCGATAAAGCGGCGGTCGGTCGCAACGTCGGCGTGCAGCGCGCCGGCGTTGCGCCAGCCGCGCTGCGCCTCGTACTCCGCCATCACGGCATCGACCGACGCACCGAGCTCGGCACGCAGCTGGTCGCGCAACTGCGCGCGCGTCATCGACGTGAAGGCCGGCTCGATGGCCGAGAAAACGCTGCACTCCTCGCGCGTGTAGCCGACGATCAGGTCGCACCAAGCAGCGGCGCCCGCCGCCGTCGCCTGCAGCAGCGGCGCGGCCAGCAGTTCGCCGTCGAGGCACGGCACGAATGGCGGCGTCGAGTCGCCGGGTCCGCGCGAAAATCGCCGCGCGACCGCAGGGGCGGCGACCAGCAGCCGCTCGACCGGCACGGCACGCAGCGACTCACCGTCCGGCGGCACGCCCAGTTCCGCCGCGAACAGCCGGCCGCGCTGTTCCGCCTGCGCCGGCGATTCCGGCACGAGGCCATAGGGGCCGCTCTGCAGGATGGCGCGCCGGAAGAGGCCGCGCGCCGCCGGCGCGACGACCAGCGCCAGCACGGCAAAAGCGCCCGCCGACTGGCCGGCGATGCACACCGCGTCGGCATCGCCGCCGACGGCCGCGATGCACTGGCGCACCCACTGCAGGCTGGCGAACTGGTCGTACAGGCCGAGGTTGCCGTCGCTGACGCCGGCCAACCGCAGATAGCCCAGGGCGCCCAGCCGGCTGTTGACCGACACCACGACCATGCGGCCCGCCCGGGCCAGCGCCGCGCCGGCATACCACGGCAACGAGCCGGCACCGCTCATGAAGGCACCGCCATGGAACCACACCAGCACCGGCACCTTCTGCGAGCCGAGATCGGCCGGCGCCCAGATCGTCAGGCTGAGGCAGTCCTCGCCCTGAACGCCGCCACTGGGACCCATCGCAAATTGCAGGCGCGAGGGCAGCTGCGGCGGGATCGGGCCGTCACTGCCGGCATCGAGCGTCGCATCCGACAACGGCAATGGCGCCGGCCTGGCGAAGCGCAGATCGCCGGCCGGCGGCTGCGCATAGCGCACGCCGCGGAAGACGGTGAGATCGCCGTCCCGGCGCCCGACAAGGCGGCCGAATGGTGTCGCGGCAACGGGATTGGCCGACGTCATGAGCGCACCGGTACGTTGGGCCCGAAGGCGTGCCGGCGCAGGCCGGCGACGATGGCGAAATAGTCGGGATCGTCGGCCTCGATCAGCCCGTGGCGCACGAAGAAGTCGATCAGCACGAGATTGCAGTTGTACTTGAAGTCGAACGTGTCGCGCACCCGAGCCATCACCTCCGCCGCCGGCCACAGCTCGAACGACTCGGCCTCGCCGTCGTTGCTGCGGCAGACGAAGTCGGACGGCAATTCCAGGTCGAAGACGTATTGCACGTCGGGCTTCAGCTCCATGCCCGCCTGGTGGCAGTAGGTGATGGCGCCGGCCGCCATCGCCTGGCGCGCCAGCTCGGGCGGGATCGACGCCTCCTCGCGGCATTCCTTCACGACGTTGTCCATCAGACCGATGCCTTCGGGCTGGCCGCCGGCGACGGTGTTGTCGAGCATGCCGGGATAGGTCGCCTTGCCGCGCGCCCGTCGCGGCACCCAGATGTGCAGGCCGTCCTGCCGCCGCACGTAGCCGGTCAGGTGCACGCCGAAGGCACGGATGCCGAAAAAGGGCACGGCGGCCCGCTCCATGGCCATCAGGGCCGGCCGCTTCAGGTCGGGCGTCACCGGATAGCGCTCGTCGCGCCAGCCGGCGAACCAGCCGTCGCGCCGCAGGTCGTCGAGAAAGGCGGCCACTTCGGTGGTGCGCGCCGCCGGCGTGGCGAGCTCCTCGGTCAGCGACCAGCCCTCGCCGCGGCGCGTGAACAGATCCGGGCGACCGCCCAGCAGCGCGGCGAAATCGCGATGCACCCAGCCGACGCGCGTCGGGCCGATGAACCATGGCCGGAACTGCGTCAGGTCGTGCGCGTTGCAGCGCTCGATGTGGTCCAGAAACGACATACCGTGACTCATAGCATCCGCGGCCTGCCGGCGTTCGGTCTATCACGCCGGCGCCGCGGGGCGCCCGGGCGACACGACCAGCCCGCCGCCGGACCAGCGCCGCGCCAGCGCCATCGCGGCCATCAGGCCGACCGCCGACAGCGCCGCCATGGCGAGGTAGGCGTGCATGCCAGCCCGGTCGTAGAGCACGCCGGCGAGCTGGTAGACCAGCGCCACCGGCAGGCCGCTGGCCAGCGCATAGTAGAGGCTCTGCGCCAGGGTCATGGCCGAGCCGGGCACGGCGCGCTGCAGGAAGGCCATGGCGCCCAGATGCGTGGCGCCGAACGTCAGGGCGTGCAGCGCCTGCAGCACCAGCAGCGCCGGCAGCCAGTCGCCGAGCAGCGGCATCAGCGCCCAGCGCACGACGCCGCCGCCGGCGCCCAGCAGCAGCATGCCGACCACGCCGAGCCGCGCCGTAACGGCACCGGCGAAGAAGAACAGCACGATCTCGGCGACGATGCCCTCGGCCCACAGCAGGCTGATGACGCCATCGCCGATGCCGGCCGCACGCCAGCCGATGGTGCCGAAACTGTAGAGCACGGCGTGGCTGGCCTGGGTGCAGCCGGCCGCCACGAGGAACAGCAGGAATTCCGGACGGCGCAGCAGGTCGCCGCCCGCGACCCGCGGTGCCGGCGCGGCGCTCGACTCCGCAGCAGAGCGACCGGCCATCGGCAGCCACAGGATGCACGGCACCAGCAACAGCGCGCCGCCGATCGAGAGGTACAGCACCCACGGCACGCCGAAGCCGGCCACCGCCAGGCCGGCGACCACGGCGCCGCCGATGAAGGTCACCGAGCCGGCGATGCGGATGCGACCGTAGTCCAGGCCGCGCTGGCGCGTGGCGCTGACCACCACGCCCTCGCCCAGCGACAGCAGCGGGTGCCACGTCGCGCCCCACACCAGGGTGCAGAACCACAGCGGCCAGAAGCCGTGGGCCCATTCCAGCGTCACCAGGGTCGCGGTCGCGATGCCGACCAGCGCCAGCATCAAAGGCCGCTGGCGCGCCAAGCGATGCGCCAGCCAGCCGACCGCCAGGGTGGCCGCCACCGTGACGAACTGGCGGCTCATGTAGAGCGTGCCGATCTCCGCCCCGCCGACGCCGCGCGACTGCAGCCACACCGACCAGTAGCTCAGGCCGACCCCGCCGACGAAGAAATACGCCGCACCGTAGGAGGCGAGGCGGACGGACAGCATGATTGGGGGAAGAGACCTCACCCCGAGGAGCGCCCAAAGGGCGCGTCTCGTAGGGTGGCAGGACGATCGCAAAGGGCGTTCATTTACCTTCCTCCGAAGGGCCCAGTGATAACGTAGGGCGAATTGGCCGTCGTCCTGAGCGCCGCGAAGGACCTTGCGGTGATGATGACAGCCAATGGCAGTGCCGGTGAATCGCCGTTCGCACTGTCCTTGAACCAACCACCGCAAGGTCCTTCGCGGCGCTCAGGACGACGGAAGATCACAGCAACACTTCCGTCACTGCATCGGAGGATCTAAGCACAGGCCCCTGGTCCGCTGTTCAAGAGTCGCCGTCCGTCACTGCGTCCCTCACCCTTCGAGACGGCCGCTGCGCGGCCTCCTCGGGGTCAGGTAATCCTGCCTGCTGGCTACGCCGCGAACTCCGCACGGATCTTCTCGGTGTGCTCGCCGAGCGCCGGCACCTTGCCCAGCGGCTGGACGCGGCCGTCGACGGTCGCGGCCAGCGCCGGCAGCGAGACCTCGCCGCTCTCGGTGGCGATGGTGGTGCGGCGCACCTGCGGATGGCTCGCCAGGTCGCGCACCGAGCTGACGCGCGCGTAGGCGATCTGGGCGGCCTCGAGCTTCGCCGTGATCGTATCCCAGGTGTGTCGCCGGAAGACCGCCGCGACGATGGCGTTGGTCTCGTCGCGGATGGCGTTGCGCGCCACCCCGCTGGCGAAGCGCGGATCGGTGATCATGTCCGGACGCTCCAGCACGCCGCTGCACAGCCGCGCCCATTCCTTGTCGTTCTGGATCGAGATCAGGATCGGCACATCATCGCCGGTCGGGTAGACGCCGTAGGGCGCGATGAAGGGATGCGTCAGGCCCAGCCGCGGCCAGTCGTAGGCATCGTACTCCCACGACATCAGCGGGATCGCCATCCATTCGGCCATCGACGAGAACAGCGAGACGTCGATATGCCGCCCCTGCCCCGTGTGCCCCCGCGCCAGCAGCGCCTCGAGGACGGCGGCATGGGCGTACATGCCGGTGCCGATATCGGTCGCCGAAATGCCGACCCGGCCGGGCGCGTGGCTCGAGCCGGTGATCGAGGCCAGCCCGGACTCGGCCTGCACCAGCAGATCGTAGGCGCGCCGCTCGCGATAGGGCCCGAAATCGCCGTAGCCGGAAATGTCGACGGTGATCAGACGCGGGTGCCTGGCCCGCATCTCGGCGGCGCCGAAACCGGCGCGCGCCGCGGCGCCGGGCGCCAGGTTCTGGATCAGCACGTCGGCGCGGGCGATCAGGCGATGCAGCAGAGCAAGGTCTTCGGCTCGCTTGAAATCGAGGCAGACCGACTCCTTGCCGCGATTGAGAAACACGAAATAGGCGCTCTCGCCGCGCAGATGCTGGTCGTAGGCGCGGGCGAAATCGCCTTCGGGCCGCTCGACTTTGATGACCCGCGCGCCGGCGTCGGCCAGCCGCGCCGCGCAGTAGGGCGCCGCCACCGCCTGCTCGATCGAGATCACCAGAACGCCATCCAGCGCACCGGACATGAAGATGCTCCGCCTGTCGGAAATGGAAGGTTGGACGCGGCACCATGCCGGCCGTGCGGTCCTTTGACAATTGCCTGCCGCGCATGGCCGGGGCAATAGTCGGCACATGATCCAGCTCAGCAGCGAAGAGAGGGCCATGCACGACGGGCGCGACGGCCCGGCGGCGGCGCTGGCGCTGCGGATCGTCGCCGAGACCGCCCGCATGCTGGGCGCCGAGCGGCTGGTGCCGATCGTGTCAGCGCATATCGACGGCTGCCTGTACCACGGCGATTCCGGCACGCTGTTCGCGGAGCGCCTGGTGGCCGGCGAGGGTGCCGTGCGGGTGCCCACGACGCTGAACGTCGGCGCACTCGACCTGCTGCATCCCGACCGTGCCCGGCTCTCGCCCCATCGTGCCGCCATGGCGCGGCGCATGATGGACGCCTATGTCGAGCTCGGCTGCCGGCCGACCTGGACCTGCGCGCCCTATCAGGCCGGTCATCGGCCCGCAGCGGGCCAGCACGTGGCCTGGGGCGAAAGCAACGCCGTCGCGTTCTGCAATTCCGTGCTGGGGGCGCGTAGCGAGCGCTACGGCGACTACCTTGATATCTGTGCCGCGCTGGCGGCACGGGCGCCCTATGTCGGCCTGCACCGCGACGAGAACCGCCGCGCGACGGTGCTGGTCGACTGCCGCGGCCTCGATCCGCGCCTGCTGGCCGAGGATGCCGTCTATCCCGTGCTGGGTGCCTGGCTGGGCGCCGCGATGGGCGCACGCATCGCGGCCTTCGACGGCTTGCCGGCCGGGCTGTCCGATGATCGCCTCAAGGCGCTGGGCGCGGCTGCCGCCTCGACCGGCGCCGTCGGCCTGTTCCACATCATCGGCACGACGCCGGAAGCGCCGGACGTCGCGACCGCCTTCGCCGGCCAGCCGCCGCAGGAGACCGTCCGCCTGACCGGCGCCATGCTGCGCGCCGCGCGCGACGGGCTGTCGACCGCACGCGCCGCGCCGGGTGCCGCCATCGACGCCATCGCCATCGGCAGCCCGCACCTGTCGGTCGACGAATTCTGGCGCCTGCTGCGGCTGCTGGACGGCCGGCGCAGCGTGCTGCCGTTCTACGCCTGCACCGGCCGGCACACGGTCGACCGGCTCGAGGAATTCGGCCTGTGGGACGAGATCAAGGCCGCCAACATCACCGTGGTGGCCGACACCTGCATCGTGGTGACGCCGATTCTGCCGGACGGCGGCGGCGTGCTGCTGACCAACTCCGGCAAGTTCGCGCACTACACCCGACCCAACACCGGCTACGACGTGGTCTACGGCTCGCTGGCCGACGTCGTCGAGACGGCGGTCGCCGGCCGGCTGGTGCGCGACGAGTCGTTGTGGCGATGAACCGGCATGTCATTGCCTTCCCCGTCGCGCGCGCCGAGGTGGTGCAGCCCGGCGCCGCCGAGGGCCGCGTGCTCAAGCTGCCGACGCTCAGCTTCTGGGGCGGCGTCGATCCGTCGACCGGCCGGCTGACCGATCCGGCCGCCGCCGGCCACGGCGAGTCGACTGCCGGCCGCGTACTGCTGGTCGCCGAACCGCGCGGCTCCTCGTCGTCCAGCGCCGTGATGCTGGAGTTGCTGCGCGTCGGCCAGGCGCCGGCCGCCGTCATCCTCGGGCGGATCGACGCGATCCTCGGTCTGGGCATCGTCGTGGCGCGCGAGATGGGCTGGCCGACGATCCCGCTCTACCAACTGCCGGTCGAGGCGCACGAGAAGATCCCCGACGGCAGCGACGTGCGCATCGGCGCCGACGGTTCGATCCGGGTGTTGTGAACCGCGCCCGGCGCCGGCCTGAGTCGCGCCACCGGCCGCTGGAGCCA
>JAHCJT010000245.1 GCA_026126245.1 Alphaproteobacteria bacterium | reverse complement strand
GAGCCGGCTCAAGGCGCTGGGCCTGTGGATGTGGCACCGCTGGGGCCGCGATCTGAAGGTGTTCGTCGACACCGCGCCATTGATGGAGCGGCCGGCGGCAGCCCGCGCCAGCATCGGCTGGCAGGGCACGCACACCAATCTGGGGTCCCGCACGCACGGCTCGTGGCTGTTCCTGGGCGAGATTCTCACGGCGCTGGACTTGCCGCCGGACGACCCCGAGCGCGACCATTGCGGCACCTGCCAGGCCTGCCTCGACATCTGCCCGACGGCAGCCTTTCCGGCACCCGGCCGGCTCGATGCGCGGCGCTGCATCTCCTACCTGACCATCGAGCATGCCGGGCCGATCCCGCGCGACTTCCGTGCCGCCATCGGCAACCGCGTCTACGGCTGCGACGACTGCCTGGCGGTCTGCCCGTGGAACAAGTTCGCGCAGGCGGCCCGCGAAGCGGCGTTCGCGCCGCGGCCCGGCCTTGCAGCGCCGCGGTTGGCCGAACTGGCCGCACTCGACGACCGCGCCTTCCGCCGGCTGTTCGCCGGCACGGCCATCAAGCGCGCCGGCCGCGATCGTCTGGTGCGCAACGTCGCCATCGCGCTGGGCAATTCGGGCGACGCCGATGGATCGCTGCCGGCCGTGCGCCGCCTGCTCGACGACGCCAGCCCGATCGTGCGTGGCGCCGCCATCTGGGCGCTGGCGCGCCTCGCGCCGGCGGCGTTCGCCGAAGAACGCGCGCGGCGATCGCCGGCCGAGACCGACCCGGACGTGCGGGCGGAATGGGACGCGGCCTGAGCGCCGCGCCCGACGCTACTCGGTGGGCGTCACGCCCTGCGGCTTGCCGACGACCACGGTGACGGCGGCGTCTTCCCGCAGGATACGCGCCGCCATGCGCTTGACGTCGGCGAGCGTCACGCGGTCGATCAATGCCTTGCGCCGCAGCAGGTGATCCGGCGGCAAGCCGTCGACCTGCATGGAATGCAAGAGGCCGGCAATCGAACTGGTCGAATCGAGCGTCAGCGCCAGCGAGCCGTTGAGATAGGCCTTGGCGTCGGTCAGCTCGGTCTCGGTGATGCCGTCCCGGGCCATCAGCGCCAGTTGCTCGCGCATGATCTGGATGGTCTGCGCGACCCGTTCGTTGGCGGTGCCGGCCGAGGCGGTCAGCAGGCCAGCCTCGCGATAGGTCGACAGCCGGCTGTAGGCGCCGTAGGCCAGGCCGCGCTTTTCGCGTACCTCGTTCATCAGGCGACCGGAGAAGCCGCCGCCGCCCAGCACGTGGTTCATGATCAGCGCGGCGTACCAGTCCGGATCGTCGCGCTTGATCGCCGGCATGGTGATCAGCACGACGCTTTGCGGCACGTCGCGCTCCACGACCAAGGTGCGACCGCCGGGCCGGCCCGCGTCCGGCGTCCACGGCGCGACATCGGCCGGGCCGGTCGACGCGGACAGATCGCCGAACGCCCGATCGACCAGCGCGACCGCCTCGGCCTCCGTGACGTCGCCGACAATCGCCAGCCGCAGGCGATCGCGCGCGAACTGGCGCTTGGCTTGCCCCTTCAGGTCCTCGATCGTGATCGCCTCGATGCCGGCAATGGTGCCGTCGGCCGGCCGGGCATAGACGTGCTGGCCGAACATGGCGCGCGCCAGCGTGCGGCCGGCAACGGCATTGGGCTGCTGCTCGCTGCGCCGCAGGCCGCTCACGAATTGCCGTTGCACGCGTTGCACGGCATCGGCATCGAAGCGCGGCTCGTGCAGCGCCAGACGCAGCAGGTCGATCGACGGCTCGCGATAGTCACGCAGCATGCGCACGGTACCGCTGAAGCGGTCGACCGACACCCCGAAGTTCAGCCGCGCGGCGATGTCTTCCTGGTGGCTCTTGAAGGCGGGAGCGTCGTACGGGCCGGCGCCCTGGTCGAGCAGTGCCGCCATGAGCTGCGCCAGACCCTCCTTGCCAACCGGATCCTGCGCCGAGCCGCCGTCGAACGAATAGCTGATCGAAATGACGGGCGCGGTGCGATCCTCGACCAGCCACAGCTTGATGCCGGCGGGGGTGGTCAGCGCCTTGATGTCGACCGCCGCGGCAGGCGCGGCGACGGCGAGCGCGACGAACGTCAGCGCGGCAAGGCCAGCCAGCGCGCGGCGCGTCCAGGACATCATCGACTTGCGCATCAGCCGGCGCCCTCCGGCAACAGCAGCGAGGTGACGCTGCGTGCCTCGACGAGCACGGCGCTCGCCGCGCTCATGACCTGCTCGCGTGTCACGGCGCCGATGCGCGCCGGCCAGTCCGCGACTTCGGCAAGGCCGCCGCCGGTGGTCAGCGTCGAGCCGTAGATCCGCGGCCCGCTCGCCAGCGAGTCGCGGGCATAGATTGCGGCGGCCAGCAGCCGGCGCTTGGCGCGGAGCAGGTCCTCCTCGCTCACGCCGTCGCGCAAGGTCTGGTCGATCACCTGCTGCACGGCCGCGGCAGCTTCGTCCATGCTGCGCTTGGGCACCGTCGACACGCCGACCCCGAAGCTGGCCCAGCCCAGCGATTGCGCCGAATAGCCGGCGCTGGCGTCGAGCGCGATCTTCTGATCGAGCACCAGCGCGCGATAAAGGCGGCCGGTCTGGCCGCCGCCCAGCACCTGCGCGAAAACCTGGAGCGCGTAGGCCTGCTGCGTCTCGCCCATGCGATAGCTCGGCGCCAGATAGTCGCGCGACCATTCCGGCTGGGTGACGCGCCGATCGCGCCGCTCGACGCGTCGCGGCAATCCGTCGCCGACGGCGTCCGACCGGGTTCGGGCCGGCACGTCCTTGCGCGCAATCGGGGCGTAGTACTTGTCGGCCAGGGCGCGCACGCCATCGACGGTCGTGTCGCCGGCGACGATGAGGATTGCGTTGTTGGGCGCGTAGTGGTGATCGTAGAACGCCTTGGCGTCGGCGACCCCCAGCTCGCGGATCTCCTGCGGGAAGCCGATCACCGGAATGCCGTAGCCCTGGCGGCCGAACAACGCCTCGCGGGTGACCTCATCAAGCAGCGCCGACGGCCGGCTTTCGACCACCTGGCGGCGTTCCTCGAGCACCACATCGCGCTCGGGCAGCAGTTCCTTCTCGGCCACGATCAGGTTGGCCATGCGGTCGGCTTCCATGCGCATGACCATGTCCAGCTGGTCGGCCGCGACGGTCTGGTGGTAGGCCGTGTAGTCATAGCTGGTGAAGGCGTTGTCGCGACCGCCGACGCGCGAGATGACCTTGGAGAACTCGCCGGCCGGCACGTTGGGCGTGCCCTTGAACATCAGGTGTTCAAGAAAATGGGCAATTCCGGACTTGCCGGGCGGTTCATCGGCGCTGCCAACCTTGTACCAGACCATCTGGGTGACGATCGGCGCACGCGCCGAGGGCAACACGATGACCTGCAGGCCATTGGCCAGCTCGAAGGTGTGGGCTGGCAGGGTCGGTGCCAGGACCGGCATCGACACCGGCGTCTGGCCGCGCGCCACCAGCGGCGCACCAAGGCCGAACAGGCTTGCCACCGATCCGGCCGTCAGCAAATTGCGTCGCGTCAGCATGGGTGCCACTGTAGCCGTGAGAATCGCGTCACGTGATCACGAAGCCGTAGGGGCCGCCGACCCGACCGTCATGACGTCGAGCGTTTCGGCAACCCGCCGGTCGCGGCATCAGTCTGTGAGCGCGAATTCCGGCTAAAAGATGCCCTCGAGAATGCCGCGCTTGCGGCGTTCGATGGTCGGCGTCCCGCCCTGGGGCTGGGTGCCGGTGGCCTGCGCCTCGCGCAGCCGCTGCTGCTCCTTGCCCGGATCCAGCAAGACGCCGGGCTCGGCCGACGGCTGCCAGAAGATCAGGCTGTCGATCAGCGAGCGGTTGCTGTCGGCGATGACCTTGCTCTCGCGGTTGACCTTGGAGCGGATGTCGGGATCGACGCTGCCGCCGGTCTGACCGGCCTTGGCCAGCAGCGCCGATTCGCCGGGGCTCGTGCCGGCCTCGGCCGGGCCGGTCTTGCCCCGCCCCGGAGTCGTGCCACCGGTGCCGCCCGTGCCGGTCACGATGCTGCGCGCCTCGGCCTGCGGCGACTGCTCCTGCGGCCGCGGCGCGCCCGGCGTCGGCGGCCTCAGATCGGCGTTAGGTGGCATGGCCAGCGGCGCATGCGAGACGATCCGGAACTCGTCGGGCGACACCTTCTTGGCGCCGCCCAGATTCTCGATGGCAGAACAGGCGGCCAGCGCCGAAAGGGCCCCCGCCAGCGCCATACCCTGCACGATCCTGCCCTTCATGACATTCCTCGTTTGGACGAACCGGCGTAGCCGCTTACCGCGCCGCCCCGGGGCGCGACCGGAACAGCGACTCCAGCAACAGCGCAGCTACACCCAGTACAATCGCCGCATCGGCCACGTTGAAGGCCGGCCAATGCCAGCGTCCGACATGGAAATCGGCGAAATCAAACACGGCGCCCCACAGGGCGCGGTCGACAACATTGCCGACAGCGCCGCCGATGACAAGGCCGATGGCGACCGCCGACCAGCGCTGGACGACCTGCCGCAGCCACAGAAAAAGCGCAATGCTGATGGCGACGGCGACCCCCGACAGCACCCAGGGCGGCATCGCGCCGTCGCCGTTCAGCATGCCGAAGCTGACGCCACGGTTCCACACCACCACAAGGTCGAACAGACCGGGAATCACCTCAAGCGCGCCGCGATCTATCAGCACGTCCTTCAGCCCGTGTTTAACCAGCCGGTCGACCACCACGACGCCGGCCGCCACCCACAGGCCGAGCCGAACCAGCGGCGTCATCGGCGCCACCCGAGCCCTTCGGCGCCCGGCGTCACGCCGCCGCCTTGGGAAGCGCCTCGACCGCGTCCTCGCAACGGTGACACAGGTCGGGATGCCGCGACGATGCGCCGACCTCGGGCAGGACCTGCCAGCAGCGGGCGCATTTCTGGCCATCGGCGGCAGCCGGCACGACGCCGACGCCGGCCACGTCGGGCAGCGTGAACGCGCCAGCCGGCGCATCCGCCTCATGCAGCGTCGCCGCAGAGGTGATGCAGATTTCCGCGACATCAAGGCCGGCCAGCGCCGCAACGTAGTCGGCCGTGGCATAGACCGCCGGCGCCGCCTGCAGCGAGGAGCCCAGACGCTTCTCGGCCCGCTCGATTTCCAGCGCGCCGGTGACGACCCGACGCAGCGCGCGGACCTTGCGCCATTTCTCGGCCAGCGCCTCGTCGCGCCAGTCAGCCGGGATCTCGGGATAGGTCCGCATGTGCACGCTTTCGGCGCCGCCGTCGGATGCGGCGCCGGGGCGTGCCAGCCACGCCTCCTCGGCCGTGAAGCAGGCGAACGGCGCCAGCCACGCGGTGACGAAGGAGAACAGCTCGGCCATGACCGTGCGCGCGGCGCGGCGCCTTAGGCCCTCGGGCCGGTCGCAGTAGATCGCGTCCTTGCGGATGTCGAAATAGAAGGCGCTGAGATCGACCGCGCAGAAGTTGTGCAGTGCCGTCGAGATCTTGTGGAAGTCGAAATCCTCCACCGCCTGGCGCCACTCGGCGTCGAGCTCGGCCATGCGATGCAGCACCCAGCGCTCCAGCTCCGGCAGCTCCGCCCGCGGCAGCCGCTCGGCCGGCGTGAATCCCGCCAGGCTGCCCAGCAGATAGCGCAGCGTGTTGCGCAAGCGGCGATAGGCATCGGCATGATGCTTCAGGATCTCGGGGCCGATGCGCTGGTCCTCGACATAGTCGGAGCCGACCACCCACAGGCGCAGGATGTCGGCGCCGGACTGATCGCACACCGCCTGCGGCGCCGTGATGTTGCCCAGCGACTTGGACATCTTGCGGCCCTGCTCGTCGAGCGTGAAGCCGTGCGTCAGCACCGCCTCGTAAGGCGCCCGCCCGCGCGTGCCGCAGCTCTCCAGCAGCGAGGAATGGAACCAGCCACGATGCTGATCGGAGCCCTCGAGATAGAGCGACGCCGGCCACTTCAACTCCGACCGCCCCTCGAGCGTGAAGCTGTGCGTCGAGCCGGAGTCGAACCAGACGTCCAGAATGTCGGTCACCGCCTCGTAGCGTGCCGGATCGTAGTCGGTGCCGAGAAAACGCAGCGGATCCTCGAACCAGGCGTCGGCGCCCTGCGCGCGGAACGCCGCAATGATGCGGTCCATCACCTTCTGGTCGCGCAGCGGCTCGCCGCTCTGCTTGTCGACGAACACCGCGATGGGTACGCCCCAGGCGCGCTGGCGCGAGACGCACCAGTCCGGCCGCAGCTCGATCATCGAGCGCAGCCGCGTCTGGCCGGCCGGTGGCACGAAGCGCGTGGCGTCGATGGCCCGCAGCGCCACCTCGCGCAGCGTGCCGTCGATGCCCTTGATCGGCCGGTCCATGGCGATGAACCATTGCGGCGTGCAGCGGAAGATCACCGGCGCCTTGGACCGCCACGAGTGCGGATAGGAGTGCACCAGCGTGCCCTTGGCCAGCAGCGTCTCGGATTCGGCAAGCTTGCTGATGACCGCGCCGTTGGCGTCGCCCGGCCCGCCGAGCGAGGTGTAGACCTTCTTGCCGGCAAACAGCGCCACGCGCGGGAAGTACGAGCCGTCGTCGGCGACGTAGTCCTCGGCCGGGATACCGTGCTTGCGGCCCAGCTCGAAGTCGTCGGCGCCGTGGCTGGGCGCGATGTGGACCACGCCCGTGCCGGCGTCGGTGGTGACGAAATCGCCGGTGAAAACCGGCGTATCACGATCGTAGAACGGATCGAGCCGGGCGAACGGATGGGCGCAGACCGTGCCGACCAGATCGGCGCCCTTGAAGGTGGCGGCGCGCGACATGCGCTCGATGCGCAGCGCCGCCTTGACGGCGTCGAACAGCGCCGGCGCGAACACCAGCTTTTCGCCCTGCTTCGCCAGCGCGCCGTCGGCGATGGCATCGACGCTGTAGACCGCGTACTCGACGTCGGCCGCCACCGCCAGCGCCCGGTTGGCCGGGATGGTCCATGGCGTGGTGGTCCAGATCACGATCGAGGCGTCGGCCAGCTCCGGTCGCGACGGCTGCCGCACCGGGAAGCGCACATGCACGGTCGTCGACTTGTGGTCGTGGTATTCGACCTCGGCCTCGGCCAGCGCCGTCTTCTCGACCACCGACCACATCACCGGCTTGGCGCCCTTGTAGAGGCCGCCGTTCATCAGGAACTTGCCGAGTTCGGCG
>JAHCJT010000244.1 GCA_026126245.1 Alphaproteobacteria bacterium | reverse complement strand
CCCGACAATGATCGGCAAGCTGCGCGGCATCGTCGATTCGGTGGTCGACGACTCGTGCCTCATCGACGTCGGCGGCGTCGGCTACGTCGTCTTTGCCTCCGGCCGCACCTTGCGCGATCTGGAGCCCGGCCGCGAAGCGACGCTGCTGATCGAAACCATCGTGCGCGAAGACGCGATTGCTCTGTATGGCTTCCTCGCCACCGCCGAGCGCGACTGGTTCCGCATCCTCACGACGGTCCAGGGGGTCGGCGCCAGGGTGGCGCTGTCGGTGCTGTCGACCCTGGCACCCGACCAGCTCGCAGGTGCCATCGTGGCACAGGACAAGGCATCCCTCAGCCGCGCGTCGGGCGTCGGCCCCAAGCTGGCGGCGCGCCTGTTGACCGAGCTGAAGGACAAGGCGGTCGCCTGGGGCGCCGTGCCCGGCGCGAGCCGCGCGCCGGCCGCGAGCGCCGACGGTACGTCGGTGGCGGCGTCGATCAACGAAGACGCCGTCTCGGCGCTGGTCAATCTTGGCTACAAGCGGCCCGAGGCGTTCGGCGCCATTGCCCGCGTTGCCACGCGCCTGGGCGCCGACGCCCGCATCGACATGCTGATCCGCGAAGGGCTGCGGGAGCTGGCGCGATGAGCGGCGCATCGCCCGATCGCCTCGTGGCGCGCGATCGCAAGGACGAGGACGCTGCCGAGGTCAAGCTGCGGCCGCAGACGCTGGACGACTTCATCGGCCAGCGACAGGTGCGCGAGAACCTCAAGGTGTTCATTGCCGCTGCCCGGGCACGCGGCGAACCGCTCGACCACACGCTGCTGCACGGTCCGCCCGGCCTGGGCAAGACGACGCTGTCGCAGATCGTGGCGCGCGAGATGGGCGCGGGCTTTCGCGCCACCTCCGGGCCGGTGATCGCCAAGGCGGGCGACCTTGCCTCGCTGCTCACCAACCTCGAGCGCGGCGACGTGCTGTTCATCGACGAGATCCATCGCTTGAACCCGGCGATCGAGGAAATCCTCTATCCGGCGATGGAGGACTATCAGCTCGACATCATGATCGGCGAAGGACCGGCGGCCCGTTCGGTGCGCATCGATCTGCCGCCCTTCACCCTGGTCGGCGCCACGACCCGCTCGGGCCTGATGACGACGCCGCTGCGCGAGCGCTTCGGCATTCCGCTGCGCCTGGAGTTCTATGCGCCGGCCGAACTGGAGACGATCGTGCGCCGCGCCGCGCGCGTCCTGAAGGTCGAGCTGACCGATGACGGCGCCGCCGAAGTGGCGCGCCGCAGCCGCGGCACGCCGCGCGTCGCCAACCGGCTGCTGCGCCGCGTGCGCGACTTCGCCGCCGTCGCCGGCGCCGCCGTGATCGACGCCGCCGTTGCCGACCAGGCGCTGCGCCGCCTGGAAGTCGACCAGCTCGGCCTCGACCTGATGGACCGGCGCTATCTGATGTGCCTTGGCGAAAGCTACGGCGGTGGGCCGGTTGGCGTCGAAACGCTCTCAGCGGCGCTCAGCGAGCAGCGCGACGTGATCGAGGACGTGATCGAGCCCTACCTGATGCAGCTCGGCCTGCTGATGCGCACGCCGCGTGGCCGTGTGCTGGCGGAGGGCGGCTGGCGGCATATCGGCCTGAAGATGCCGGGCGCGGCGCGCAGCCAGCTTGACCTGCTTGACCGCGGCGCGGAGGGGGCGGGGTGATGCCGCCGGGACCGCGCCCGCACGTGCTGCCGGTCCGCGTGTATTACGAGGACACAGATGCCGGCGGCGTGGTCTACCACGCCAACTACCTGCGGTTCATGGAACGCGGCCGCACCGAGATGCTGCGCCGGCTGGGTCATGACCTGGCGGCGCTGCGCCGGGGCACCGGCGTGAACTGGACGGTGTCGCGGCTGGCGATCCGCTATCTCAAGCCTGCCCGGCTCGACGATCTGGTGGAAGTCGTCACGCGCGTCGCCGTGCTGCGCCGCGCCTCGGTCGACCTGGTCCAGCAGGTGCGGCAGGCCGACGGGCAGGGAACCGGCGACCTGCTGAGCGACGCGACGTTGACACTGGCCTGCATGGCCGCGACCGGCCGGCCGGTGCGCCTGCCGGCCGATGCCCGTGCCGCACTGGCCGCCGAGGGCGAGGCGACTGCCGACGACGGGTGAGTGGCGTCAAGAAATTTGCAGACATTGTGGAAATACAACGCCGCCTGTCGCCGTGATGCCACATTCCGTCGTTACCCGAGGTTAACCAACCGGAGTCCCAATGGATCCCTTCATCCAACTAGCGCAGGCTGTCCCCCCGCCCGCGCCAGTGCCCTCGACCCCTGTCGCCCCGCCGCCCGGCACCGGATCGACCGTCGCCAGCACCCTGACTGGCGGCACCGGTGCCATCGATGTCAGTTTCGTCGGCATGTTCCTGCACGCCCATCCGGTGGTGCAGGGGGTCATGGTGATGCTGCTGCTGGCCTCGGTGTGGTCGTGGGCCATCATCATCGAGAAGACGTTGAAGCTGCGCGCGCTTCGCCGCAAGGCCGAGGCGTTCGAGGATGTGTTCTGGTCCGGCGTGTCGCTCGACGACCTCTACGACCGCGTCGGCGACAAGCCCGACGAACCGCTGTCCAGTGTCTTTTCTGGCGCCATGCGCGAGTGGCGGCGTTCCCTGAGCAAGGGGCTGGCCGCGACCGCCAGCGCCCGCCACAACCTGCAGGCACGGATCGAGCAGGTGATGGCGGTTACCGTGCAGCGCGAGATGGAGGGCATCGAGAAGCGCATGACGTTTCTGGCCTCGACCGGCGCGGCGGCCCCCTTCGTTGGCCTGTTCGGCACCGTGTGGGGCATCATGACGTCGTTCCAGGGTATCGCCGCCTCGAAGAACACCTCGCTCGTGGTCGTGGCGCCGGGCATCGCCGAGGCGCTGTTCGCCACGGCGCTGGGCTTGGTGGCGGCGATCCCGGCGGTGCTGGCCTACAACAAGATCAGCAGCGACATCGGCCGATTCGGGCAGCGTCTCGAGAATTTCGCGCAGGAGTTTGTCACCATCCTGTCGCGCCAGCTTGAGGAGCAGGGCTGATGGCCGTGCAGATGGGCGGCGCCATGCAGACGCGCGGCGGCAGCCGGTTCCGCCGCCGCATCTACACGCCCATGGCCGAGATCAACGTCACGCCGCTGGTCGACGTCATGCTGGTGCTGCTGATCATCTTCATGGTGGCGGCGCCGCTGATGAACGTCGGTGTGTCGGTCGACCTGCCCAAGACGACGGCCGATCCCATCCAGGGCCAGGACGAGCCGCTGGTGGTCAGCGTCAAGGCGAAGGGCGAGGTCTATCTCGGCGATACCGAACACACCGTCGACGAGCTGATCACCAAGCTCAAGGCGGTGCAGGCCGAGAAACCCGACCAGCGCATCTTCGTGCGCGGCGACAAGGCGGTGGATTACGGCCGGGTGATGGAAGTGCTGGGCGCCCTGCGCGCCGCCGGTTTCACCAAGGCCGGCCTGGTGGGCGACATGGCGCCTGGCGGCGTGGCGCCGCCCGCCGGCAAGAGCGGCGCGCCGGGTCCTGCGCCGGCGGCGCCGGGCGCCAAGGGACCTGCGGCGTCCGGTCAACCGGCGCGGAAGAACTGATCGGGGAGCGGCGGCCATGCGATGGCGTGGCGACACCAGCGACAGGATGACGGGCCCGGCGGTGATGTCGGCGGGCGTGCACGTCGTGTTGCTGGCGGTTGCCGTGTTCGGTCTGCCCAGCCTGGTGCGACCGCCGGACGACACGCTGGCCGATGTGCCGATCTACGACGCCACCGAGATCGGCCCGCAGTCCAAGGCGCCGACGGTTTCCCAGGAACGGCCACAGGACCGCAAACTACCCGAGGCCGACAAGAACACGCCGGCGCCGCCCGCGCCGGAGGTTGAAGCCGCGCCCAAGCCTAAGCCGGAAGCGAAGCCGGAACCTAAACCCGAGCCACAGGTCGCGGCGGCCCAGCCGAAGCCCGAGGAAAAACCCGCGCCGAAGCCGGAGCCGAAGGCCGAGAAACCCAAGGAGCCGGACGCCGAGCCGCTGAAGCCCAAACCGGAACCGGTGGTCGAAAAGAAGCCCGATCCCAAGCCGGAGCCGCCGAAACCCGAGGTCAAGAAACCGGAGCCGCCGAAGCCTGAACCGCCCAAGCCGGTCGCCAAGAAGCCGGAGCCGCCGAAGACGCCGCCCAAGACGCTCGACCAGATCCTGGCCGAGCAGACCAATCGTGCGCCGCGGCCGCCGCAGCCGGTGGCCGGCGACGGCAAGCCCAACGTTCAGGGCAGCCGCACGCCGCAAAGCGCACTGGTCGCCGGGCGACTGACCAACAGCGAGAACGCCGCCATGGCCGACAAGGTACGGCCATGCTGGAACGTCAACGACGGCGGCCGCGACGCCTCGCAGCTGATCGTCTACATCATCGTCGATATGGCGCCCGACGGGCGGGTCACGGACGCGACGATTTCCGACGAGACGCGGGCGGCCATGGCGTCGAACCCGTTCCTGCGGTCGTTCGCCGAGGCGGGCCAGCGCGCAGTGCTCAATCCGCGCTGCCAGCCGCTGCCCTATCCGCAGCACAAGTACGCGCAGCTCAAGCGGTTCGTCTTCAAGTTCGATCCGCGGGATCTGCGCTGATGATCGTGAGTACCAAGGACATGGTTGTGGGGAGTACCAAGCGATGATGCGAACGAATACCGGCCGCCTCGTGCTGGCGCTGTGCGCCGTGCTGGCGACAGTCCTTGTCGCGCCGCTGTCGTGGGCCCAGACGCGCGGTCTGCTGCAGGTCACGGTCGAAGGTGCCAGCGCCAACCCGATCCCCATCGCCATCACCGACTTCGTCGGCGATCCTATCGGCGGACAGATATCGCAGGTCATCGCCGCCGATCTGGAACGGTCGGGCCTGTTCCGGCCGATCGACAAGGGTGCCTTCATCGAGCGCATCACCGATCCGGGACGCTCGCCGCGCTTCCAGGACTGGCGCGCCATCAACGCCGACGCGCTGGTGGTCGGGTCGGCGACGCAGCAGGCCGACGGCAGGGTACGGGTCGAATTCCGGCTATGGGATGTCGCCGCCGGCGCCCAGATGACGGGCCGCGCCTACTTTACGCAAAGCGCCAACTGGCGGCGCATCGCGCACATCATCGCCGACGAAATTTTCAAGCGCGTCACCGGCGAAGACGGCTTCTTCGATACCCGTGTCGTGTACGTGGCCGAGTCCGGGCCGGGCAACGCCCGCGTCAAGCGGCTGGCGATCATGGACCAGGACGGCGCCAACCACCGCTTCCTCACCGACGGCCGCTCGTTGGCGCTGACGCCGCGCTTCTCGCCGACGCTGCAGGAAGTCGTCTACATGTCCTATGCCCAGGGCGCGCCGCGGGTGTACCTGCTCAACGTCGATACCCAGCGTCAGGAGCTGCTGGGCAACTTCCCCAACATGACGTTCGCGCCGCGTTTTTCGCCGGACGGCAATCGCGTGGTCATGAGCCTGGCCAGCGATGGCAATTCCGACATCTACGCCATGGACGTGCGCTCGCGCTCGATCAGCCGGCTGACCAACCATCCGGCCATCGACACCTCGCCGAGCTATTCGCCTGATGGCGGGCGCATCGCCTTCACCTCGGATCGGGGCGGCAGCCAGCAGATCTACGTCATGGGCGCCGGCGGCGGCGACGGACAGCGGATCAGCTTCGGCAACGGCCGCTACAGCACGCCGGTGTGGTCGCCGCGTGGCGACTACATCGCGTTCACCAAGCAGGAGGGCGGCAGCTTCTCGATCGGCATCATGCGGCCCGACGGCTCTGGCGAGCGCATCCTGGCCTCGAGCTACCTCGACGAGGGTCCGACCTGGGCGCCCAACGGCCGCTATCTGATGTTCTTCCGGCAGGCGCCCAATGCCGGCGGCCGGGCCGGCGCCGTGCGGCTCTACATGGTCGACATCACGGGCCGCAACCTCCGCCCGGTGCCGACGCCGACCGACGCCTCCGATCCGGCGTGGTCGCCACTGATCCCGCAATGAGCCGCATCATGGCGCGTGAACCGGTTGGCCATTGGGCCGCATTTTTGTGCAGAAACAACGGCTTGAACGGAGTCAGGTCGATGTTATGATGCGCTGCGACATGGCCCGGGTGCGCGACGCGTAAGCTGTTGGTGCCCGGGTCAACCTTTTCCAGGTCTGCGCGGATCGGGAGAGGGATGGCGGTTCCCCTCAATCAGTGACCGCCGCTGCAAGGTCGGATGACGCGAACGGCACGTACCGGTCGCGCAGGAGAAAGACAAGATGAAGCTGAGCATCAAGGTCCTAGGCGCGGTAGCGGTGCTGCTGCTGGCGGCAGCGTGCAGTTCGACACCAGGGCCGGAAGGCGCGACGGCATCGGTTGCGCCGGGCACGCCCGGGCACTTCCAGCAGGTGGCGGGCGATCGCGTCTTCTTCGAGACCGATCAGTCGACCCTGACACCCGACGGGCGCGCGACGCTCGACAAGCAGGTCGCGTGGCTGAAGCAGTACGGCGATCGTTATCAGACCTTCATGATCGAGGGTCATGCCGACGAGCGCGGCACACGCGAGTACAACCTGGCGCTGGGCGAGCGGCGCGCCAACACGGTGCGGACCTATCTGGCATCGCAGGGCATCTCCGCCGCCAAGCTGAAGACCATCAGCTACGGCAAGGAGCGGCCCGAGGTCGTGGGCAGCGACGAGGGCGCATGGTCGCGCAACCGTCGTGCGGTGACGGTGCTGCAGTAGTCTTTGGCGATCGCCGGCGACGACGACCGGTATTCTGGCGACGCCGGTCGGGTCCGCCCCGGCCGGCGTTGCCGTCTGAAAGAACCACCTGTGCTTGGGCGGACACCGAGCCCCTCGCCCGTGCGCCGGCCATAGTTTTGACCGGCTTGAACGTCAAAATAGCGTTGCCGATCGTCCCGCGACGAGCGGCCGTCTCCCTCGACGGTCCGTAACGGAGGCCCGCATGAACCGGATCGCGAATGCGACCATCGTCCTGTGTCTTGCCGTCGGCGGCGTCTCGGCGATGTGTCAGGCGCCGGCGGTCGCTCAGGGCAGTTATGCCGTCGAACAGCGCTTCCAGGAGATGGAGCGCCTGATCACGCAGCTCACCGGCCAGGTCGAGCGCCTGCAGAACCAGGTGCAGCAGTTGCAGCAACAGCTGGAACGACAGCAGGCCGACTACGACTACCGGATTCAGCAGCTGGAGGGTGGCAAAGGCGGTGGGCGACCGCCGGCAGCGG
>JAHCJT010000243.1 GCA_026126245.1 Alphaproteobacteria bacterium | reverse complement strand
GCCTTCCACTCGGCCGTGTAGACCGCGTCGGCCGCGACGCGCGATTCCCACAGATACACGCCGCCCCCGATGTGCGTGTCGGCGTCCCACAGATAGTACTTGCGCACCAGTCCCTTCATGGCCCGGTACTTGGGCGCCGAGTCGGCGAAGAGCTGGCTCGCCTGCTCGGCGGTGACATCGGCCGGCAGCTGGAAATTGACGATGGCAACGATCATCGCACGGTCCCTCTTGCAGGGTCGGGCGCTCAGCCTGCGGCGCCGACCCGCCGCCGTCAATGCACGCGCTGCGCGCGCTGCTCGCGCACCGGCCAGAGCAGAGCGAAGCCGATCGCGAGGAACACCAGCACGACGACAAGACCCAGCCGGTTGGAGCCCGAGAGTCCGGTCAGCACGCCGATCAGGAACGGCGCCATGAACGTCGTGGCACGACCCGACAGCGCGAACAGGCCGTAGAATTCACCTGACATGCCCTCCGGCGCCAGGCGTCCGATCAGCGTGCGGCTGGCCGCCTGCATCGGCCCCATGCTGATGCCGACCAGCAGCGCGAAGCCCATGAAAACCTGCTCCTGCACGGCTCCGAACAGCCCACGCCCCTCGGCGGGCTCGGTCATGTCGACGACGAACAGGACGCCTGTGCGCGACACCGACAGGATTCCCAACGTGGCAATGCAGACCAGCACGATGGCGATCTGGACGGTGCGCTTCGAGCCGATGCGATCGTCGAGCCAGCCACCGACGAAGGCGCCGACGACGCCCAGCACTGTCAGCACGATGCCGAACACGCCCAGCGTTTCGGTCGGCCAACGAAACGTCGCCGAGGCGTAGACGCCGCCGAACGCGATTACCGCCGCCAGCCCGTCGTTGTAGATCATGAAGGCGATCAGATAGAGCAGCGGATTGCGATAGTGGCGCAGCTTGCGCAGCGTGCCGACCAGCGTCACGGCGCCCTGTTGCGCCGCCTCGAGCGGGCGCAGGCCGCTGCGATGCCCGTCCGGCGTGAACAGGAACATCGGCAGGACGAAGACAGCGAGCCACAGCGCCGACGCCGGTCCGATCAGGCGTTCGACGTCGTAGGTTGCGCGATCGAGACCGAACAATGGCGGGCTGCCGGCCGGCGCCAGACCGAGCAGGCTGGGCCGGCTGACCGCCAGGACAACGAACAGCGCCACCAGGCCGCCGAGATAGCCCATGCCCCAGCCGAAGCCGCTCAGCCAGCCCATGCGTTCGGGCCGTACGATGTTGGGCAGGAAGGCGTTGTTGAACACGATCGAGATCTCGGCGCCGATGGTGGCGACGATGACGGCGAGCGAAATCAGGCCGATCCAGCCGGCGCGATCGGGACTGGCCCACCACAACGCGGCGCAGCCCAGCGCCAGCAGCAGCTGAAAGACCAGGATGAAGGGCTTTCGCCGGCCGGCGGCATCGGCCATGGCGCCAAGAAATGGGCTGAGCAACGCGATCACAAAGCCTGAGGCCGATTGCGTGAAGGCCCAGGCCGACTGGCCGGCCGCGGCGGCACGTTGCGTCAGATCGGCGGCGCTCATGTCGGGGTGGGCCGCCTTCAGGCCGGCGAGCTCGTGCTCGTAGACCAGCACGTTGGCGAAATAGGCGCTGAAAATGAAAGTGGTTATGACCGTGAAGAACGGCTGGTTGGCCCAGTCGAACAACGCCCAGGACACCTGCCCCAGGCGCGAGGCCTCCGCCGTCGGCGCGCCGCTTGTTTCGCGTGTCGCTGCCGTCGGCTCGCTGCGTGCAACCGCCATCCTGTCCCCCGGCGTGGTGCGCGGCACCTTGTGGGCAGGCCGATCACTTGGCAAGCGACCGCATCGCGCGCCGATGCCCGTCTCCCCTGATCTTGCAGCGCTGTGTGCCGATCCCCACCTGCAGGGATGGCCTGGCGGGAGGCGCCCGATGCACGACAGCGACACGTTTGGCCGCGACGCGGCCTTGGTGCGCAACGGTTTTGTCAACAAAATCAAGGCTGTGGCGCGCCGCATCCCGTTTGCCGAGGATGCCGTGGCTGCGTGGTTCTGTACCCGCGATCCGGCCACGCCCGTGCAGGTCCGCATCACCCTGATCGGCGCCCTGGCCTATTTCGTGCTGCCCTTCGACGTCATTCCCGACATGATTGCTGGCTTGGGCTACACCGACGACGCCGCCGTCCTGCTGGCAGCCTTGAAGATCGTCGGTAGCCACATCACGAACAGCCACCGCGTCCGGGCGCGCCGCTGGCTGCAGTCGATCGACATCGCCTGACGCGGCCCCTGCATTTCACGCGGGCCTGGTATCCGAAATGATTGAATTCAGGGAGATAATCTGCAATTCTTAAAGGATAACTTTAAGAGATTTGCCATGCCATTAATTTCCTCCCTGCCTCAGGATGTTGTCTGGTCCGTTTTCGCCGCCGTGCTGCTCCTGGCGGGCGTCATCATCGGTTTCGCCCTCGGTTGGCCTGCCCGCAGCCGTGAACGTGCGGCTTTGGCGGACCGCGACGCCGCGCGGGCCGATGCACTGGAGCTGAGTCGCCGAAGTGAGGAGGTCCAAAGCGAGGTCGCGACCGCCAAGGCCGCCGCCGCCCGCGTCCCGGGCCTCGAGGCTGAACTCGCCGCGCTGCGCAAACAGCTGCATGCAGCAACATCCGGCGCCGGCACCATCGACGACGCGCAGCTGCGGGCCGAGGAAACACGGGCCGCCATGGCCGCGGCGCTGGCGACATTGCGTGACGATGTCGAAGCCAAGGTGGCGACAGTGGTCGACGCTGCCGTGCGGCGCAACCAGACCGACTTCGCCGAGGTCGTCCAGCGGATGCTGGAGAACCACAAGCAAACCACCGAAGCCGACCTGCAGACGCGCCAGGGCGCCATCGTCGAGGTGGTCAAGCCGGTGACCGAAACGCTCGAGAAATGCGAACAACGCCTCGCCGTACTGGAGCAAGAAAGCGCCAAGGCAGTGACAAGCCTGGCATCGCGTGCCAATCGACGCGACCGCACGCGTGCGCCGCAACGGTCGGCAACGTCGCGCCGTCAGAAAGGCGACACGCAGGATGACGCGCCGACGGCCGCCAATGGCGCCCCCAATGGCAGCGACAACGGCGCCGGGCCGGATGTCGACGAGGCCCTGAGGCCGACCGGATAGGACCGGACCGGTCCGCATCCGCCTCGTTCCCGCCGGCCGAACGGTCCACCGAGACCGGCCGGCTGATTGATCGCCGCGCGGCGATCTGCGACTCTGTCGGCAACAATCGAAAGAGTTGCCGATGCCCCCGCTCCCGTCGATCCCGCCGGATCTCGTCTGGCCGTTGTTTGGGCTCCTGCTGCTGGCCGGCGTCAGCCTGGGGACGCTCCTGGGCTGGCGTGCGCGCGGACGGGGCGAACGCACGGCGCAAGCCGAACGCGACACGGCACACGCCGAGGCGGCGCGGTTGCGCGACCAGACATTTGATCTGGGCGCCCAGCTGGCGGCGGCGCGGACCATCGCGGCCCGCGTCCCGACGCTGGAGGACCAGATGCAGGCGGCCGAGCGGCAGGCGGCGCATGCCGAGCGGGTCCCGGTGATGGAGCAGGAGCTGGTGCTGCTGCGCGGCCGGGTCGAGGCGCTGGCCTCGGCCAAGACCAAGCTTGAGGAGTCGCTGCGCAAGACCGAAGAGGCGCACGGCGAGAAGCTGGCCGCACTGACCGCCTTGCGCGACGACGTCGAGGCCAAGATGAAGGCGCTGGCGGATGCCGCCCTGCGCCAGAGCCAGACCTCGCTGATCGAGGTCGCCAAGCAGCTGCTCGACAGCCACAAGCAGATTGCCGACGCCGACCTGAAGGAACGCCAGGGCGCCATCGACGGCCTAGTCAAACCGGTAGCCGAGACACTGGAGAAGTACCAGCAGCGCCTGATCGCGCTGGAGCAGGAGAACGCCAAGGCGATGGGCACGCTGTCGGCCGAGCTGCGCAATGTCGTGCAGGGCCAGGAGGCGGTGCGCGGCGAGGCCGCCAAGCTCGCCAACGCGCTGCGCGCCGCACCCAAAACCCGCGGCCGCTGGGGCGAGCAGCAGTTGCGCCGGGCGCTGGAGCTGTCGGGCATGAGCGAGCACGTCGACTTCGACCTCGAGCAGACGGTCGATTCCGACGACGGCGTCCGCATGCGGCCGGATGCCATCCTGCGCCTGCCGGGCGACCGCAGCATCGTGATCGACGCCAAGACGTCGCTGTCGGCCTACCTCGAGGCGCTGGAGATCAATGACGACGCGGCCCGGGAAGCCAAGATGGTCGACCATGCGCGCCAGATGCGGACGCACGTCGATGCGCTGGCCGGCAAGGCCTACTGGAGCCAGTTCAAGGACGCACCGGATTTCGTCGCCATGTTTGTGCCCGGTGAGAATTTCTACAGCGCCGCCGTCGAGCGCGATCCCACGCTGTTCGACGATGCGTTGCGCGACCGCGTGCTGGTCGTGACGCCGACCACGCTGATCGCCCTGGCCAAGGCCGTCGCCTATGGCTGGCGCCAGCAGCGCATCGAGGAGAACGCACGCCGTATCAGCGAGCTCGGCCAGACGCTGTACGATCGCATCGCCACCATGTCGCGGCATCTCGCCGGCGTCGGCCGCAATCTCGGCAGCGCGGTGGGCGCCTACAACGACTATGTCGGCAGCCTCGAGGGACGGGTCCTGCCGGCCGCCCGTCAGCTGCGCGATCTGGTGCCTGGCGAGAGCGCCAAGGAGCTGGCCGACGTGGCGCCGGTCGACGCCCGGCCGCGCGAGACTCGCCAGGAACTCGAACTCCGTCCATTGCCCGCCAAGACCGCGTGACAGATGGTGCAGGCTGCGCACGTAGCCGGCTTCACGCAAGCGTGATCGGGCCGACGTCGAACATCGGTAACGCGATCCGTCGATCCTGATGTGACTTCACCAGGAGGATGAACCGATGGCCGATCCGATGCGCACGCACGGCATGTTCAGCTGGCAGGAACTCTATGCCGGCAATCGCGATGCGATGAAGCGTTTCTACGCCGATGTCCTCGGCTGGCGGTTCGACGACATGCCGATGCCGGACGGGGCCTATCCGATCATCAAGGCCGGCGATTCTGGCATCGGCGGCATGGTGTCGGGCGCCGGCGGCATCAAGGGATGGATGCCTTACGTCACCGTGGACGACGTCGAAGCGGCCATCGCCAAGGCGACAGCGGCCGGCGGCAAGGTCGTCAGTCCCGCGATGAACGTACCGCCAGTCGGTCGCATGGCGACACTGGCGGATCCCGAAGGCGCCGTCTTCGCGGTGATCAAGTACGCCGCGCAATCGTCATAGGGATTCGCAGCGGCACGTCGCCGCCGACGGTGCGCCGGGCTACGCCGGCGCCTTGTGCGGCTTGATGTCGGCGGTGATCTTGCGGCCGAGTTGCGCCTCGCGATAGGCGATGTAGAGACCTGAGCCGGCGATGATCAACGTGCCGACCAGGGTCCAGATCGTCGGCAATTCGGCGAACACCAGGAAGCCCATCAACACAGACAGCGGCATGCGCAGGTAGTCGAATGGCGCCACCGCCGAGGCTTGGGCGATGGCATAGCCGCGCACCCAGAAATACTGGCCGACCGTGGCACCCAGACCGATGGCGGCGACGTAGAGCCACACGGTCGGCGACGGCCAGCGCCACACCAGGATCGCCGGTACCGCCAGCATCACGGTCGAGAAAATGGCAAACGTGGCCAGCACCGACATCGCGGGCTCGTGCGCCGACAGGCGCTTGACCATCATGGCTGCAATCGACATCAGCAGCGCCGACGCGACGGCAACCAGGGCCGCCGGTTGCAGCACCTCGCCGCCAGGTCGCAGCATGATCACCACCCCGAGGAAGCCGACGATGGTCGCGGTCCAGCGCCGCCAGCGCACCTTTTCGCCCATGAACACCGCGGCGATCAGGGTGATGAACAATGGCGCGGAGAAGCTGATCGAGGTCGAGTCGGCGATCGGCAGGTGGCCGACAGCATAGAAGCCGCAGAGCATCGAAACCGTGCCGATCAGGGCTCGCGTGACGTGCTGGCCAAGGCGCGGCGTGGCGAAAGGATTGAGCCGCAGTCGCGCCAGCACGGGCGCGATGAACAGCAGGCCGAACACGCAGCGGAAAAACGCCACCTGCAGCGTGTCCAGCTCAGCCGACGAGAGCCGGATGAAGACGCTGACCAGGGTGAACATGGCGCCGGCCGCGATCACCCACAACGCACCGCGCAGGTTGGCCGGCAGGGCACGGATATTGACGAACAGCGACAGGGCGGACAGGCGGGCGACGGCGGCGGACATTCTGGGTCTCTGACGGAGGTCGCGCGCGAGCCCGGCATCCGTGTGGCAACACCCCTTTCTATGCCATGCATGAATCGGGAACCACATCCACTAACGCATAGCTTGGATGTCGCCGCCTCGCCATGTCATTGACAAATTTGGCCTAACTGATTGCTTCCGCTTGTTTTTTCAAGGCCGCGTTCATCGCCTCGAAACCGGCCCGTGTCGCCGCCAAGGCACCGGGGAGCAAGCCGACCAGCAAGCCGGAGAAGGTCTCGCCATGCACCAGATGAACCGTGCCACTACGTTCTTCCAAGCGAAAGAAATGCTCACCGTCGAACAGGCCGGGGATCAGCAGCTGGCCGCGCCAGCGCAGTTCGCGGTTTTCGTCGGCCACCAGCACAGTCGGCCGGAACATCATCCGCCGCCGGCCGGGCGGCTGGAGATGGACTTCCAGCCAGGCGCCCGCCACCGGCTCGCCATAGGCCGACACGATGAACGGGTTCCACGTCGGATAGGCGGGAAAGTCCGTCAGGATGTCCCAGACGCGTTCCGGCGGCGCCATGATGTCGATGGCGGTTTCGATATGGCGTTCGAACATCGGCCCGACCCGGATACGGCCGCAAGAGCCGGCATCCGGCCGGCAACGCGGAGGACGCGCGGTGGTGGCGTCGCCTAGGCGGCTTTCGTAGCGGCCGGCACGGTCAGCTTGGCCTGTGTCTTGGCCTTGACCTCATCGACGGTGACGCCATCGGCCAGTTCGACCACGGTGACGCCGCCATCGCCCTTCTTGTCGACGGCAAAGACACCCAGCTCCGTGATGACCATATCGACGACGCGCTGGCCGGTCAGCGGCAGGGTGCATTGCTTCAGCAGCTTCGACTGGCCGTCCTTCGACACGTGCTCCATGACGACGATCACCCGCTTGACGCCGGCCACCAGATCCATGGCGCCGCCCATGCCCTTGACCATCTTTCCG
>JAHCJT010000242.1 GCA_026126245.1 Alphaproteobacteria bacterium | reverse complement strand
CGCGCATGTCGGGTCGATCGAGGGCGGCAAGATGGCCGACCTGGTGTTCTGGAAGCGCGCCGCGTTCGGCATCAAGCCGTGGCTGGTGATGAAGCGCGGCTTCATCGCGTGGGCCGCCATGGCCGACGGCAACGCCAGCCAGATCAGCAGCGAGCCGCTGATCCAGCGCCCGATGTGGGGCGCCACCGGCGTCTCGCCGCAGCATCTCGGCGTCACCTTCGTGTCGAGGCTGGCGATCCAGGCCGATGTCGGCCGCAAGCTTGGCGTCGGCAAGGCCATGCTGCCGATCCGCTCGGTGCGCGGCCTGGCCAAACGCGACATGGTGCGCAACGACGCGCTGCCGCAGATCGAGGTCGATCCTGCCACTTTCGAGGTGCGTGCCGACGGCAAGCTGCTGATGTGTCCGCCGGCGGCAGTGGTGCCGCTGGCCCGAAAGTACATGCTGCGATGAGGACCGGCGGACGCGGCGCGGCGCGGGTCGGCGTCGGCGGGCCGGTCGGCTCCGGCAAGACGGCCCTGCTCGAGCGCCTGATCCCGGTGCTGCGCGGGCGCGGCATCGATCTTGCGGTGATCACCAACGACCTCGTCACCCACGAGGATGCCGAGCGGCTGCGCCGCGCGCGGCTGCTGGACCCCGAGCGCATCGTCGCGGTCGAGGCGGGTGCCTGCCCGCACACCGTCATCCGCGAGGATCCGACCCTGAACATCGAGGCCGCCGACGGGCTTGACCGCGCTTTCCCGGACCTCGACCTGATCCTGATCGAGAGCGGCGGCGACAACCTCGCGTCGACCTTCTCGCTCGATCTCGTCGACTACTGGCTGTTCGTGATCGATGTCGCTGGCGGCGACGACATTCCGCGCAAGCGCGGTCCGGGCGTGATCCAGTCCGACCTGCTGGTCATCAACAAGATCGACCTGCACCCCTATGTCGGCGTCGACCTGGAACGCATGAAGGCGGAGGCCTTGGCCGTGCGCGACGGCCGGCGCGTGGTCTGCACCAACTGCCGCGCCGACGAGGGTATCGCCGCCGTCGCCGACGCGCTGTGCAGTGCCGTCCTCTATCGCGGCGCATGAGCGACGCGGCCGTTGACGGCAGCCTCCAGCTCGACCTGGTTTTCGAGGTGGCAGGCGGGCGCACGGTCCTGGCACGGCGGCATGTCAGCTATCCCTTCAGCGTCGCGGCGCCGCTGCCATCGGCGGCGCCGCGCGCCGAGGTGATCGTCCAGTCAGCGTCGGGCGGCATCTACGCTGGCGAGCGGCTCGGCTTGCGCATGTGTGCCGCAGCCGGCGCGCATGCCGTCGTACGCATGCCGTCCGCCACCGTCGTGCACGCCCGGCGCCGCGGTGCCGCGGCACGGCAGCATGTGTCGCTGCAGGCGGCGGCGGGCGCGACGCTGCTCTACCTACCGCGGCCCCTCATACTTTTTCCGGCCGCGGCGCTGGACCAGGCGATGGACGTCACCGCGGCGGCGGACTCGACGATTGTGATGCGCGACGGCTTCCTGTTGCATGACCCGTTGCCGGCGGCGCCGGGCTTGCGCAGCCTGCGCAGCTGCCTGGCGGTAAGGACGGCAGAGGGGCACCTGATCGCCCTCGACAGGGCTCGCGTCGATGACGGGCTGATCAACGCCGCCAGCCCCGGCGTCACCGGGGCATTCCGCGCTTTCGGGACGGTGTGGCTCGTGCGGCGCATGGACGGGGCGCGGTTCGGGCAGATCAAGACCGCTATTTCGCGGCATTTCGCGGCCAGCCCGGATTGCTACGCGTCGACCACGTCGCTGCGCGGCGAGGCAGGTGCCGTCGTGCGCGTGGCCGCCGTCGAGGGCGGCGCGCTCGACGTCGCGCTGGATGCGGCCGTCGCCGTTTTGCTCGACGCCCTAGTGTGATGCCGCTTGCCGCTCTATGGTTGCCGCCAACACGGGATTCAAGGGGAGCCTGACCATGACCGATCGTTCCATCCGTCTGACCCGGCGCACGGCGCTGGCCGTCGGCACGGCGGCGCTGGCGATGCCGGCCGTCGTGCGCGCCCAGGGCGAGCCCATCCGGCTGGCGACCCTGACGCCGCTGACCGGCGCCGGCGGCTCCTATGGCCCGACCATGGCCAAAGCGGCTGCGACGGTGATCGAGGACGTCAACAAGGCCGGCGGCGTGCTGGGCCGCCGCGTGCAGCTTATCAGCGAGGACGACCAGACCAATCCCGAGGCCGGCGTGCGCGCCGCGCGCAAGCTGATCGACGTCGACAAGGTGTCGGCCATCATGGGCACGTGGGCATCGTCGGTGACCACGGCGGTGGCGCCGCTGTGCTGGGAAAGCAAGACCATGCTGTGCACGGTGTCGGGCGCCGACAGCATCACTCTGCTGCCGCACCAGGGCTACCTGATCCGCACCCAGCCGAACTCAACGCTGCAGCTGACGCGGCTGGGGGCCCACGTGCTGTCGCTCGGCGTCAAGCGGGTGTTCCAGATGATCCCGCAGACGCCGTTCACACAGAGCAGCATCTCGATCATGGATGCCACGCTCAAGAAGGGTGGCGCCGAGCAGGGCAGCCTGATCTACGATGACAAGAAGCCGACCTACCGGACCGAGGTCGACCAGGCGCTGCGCTTCAATCCCGACCTGATCTTCGCCGCCGGCTACACGCCCGACTCGGTCGTGCTGCTGAAGGACATCTTCCGCGCCGGTTTCAAGGGCAAGATCATCGGCATGGCCTATTCGATCAATCAGAAGCTGATCGACCAGATCGGCCAGGCCGAGGTGGTGGAAGGCGTCTACACCTTCGCGCCGTCGCCCGCCCAGGGCGCCACGGCGCATGAGCGGGTCAAGAAGATCGCCGGCAACGACAACCCCGATCCGTACACGTGCCAGGTCTACGATCACGCCAGCATGGTGCTGATGGCGATCGCGGCCGCCAAGGACGCCTCGGGCACGGCGATCCGCGACAACGTGCGCAAGATCTCGCAGGGCGGCGGCAAGACCGTCGACAACGCCGTCGACGGCATCAAGGCGATCACGGCCGGCGAGAAGGTCGATTATGTCGGCGCCAGCGGGCCGTGCGATTTCGACGACAAGGGCGACATCATCGACTGCAAGTTCCGCTACGAGCAGATCAAGGCCAACAAGCGGACGCTGCTGAAGATCGCGTGATCGCCGTGAAGGAGTCCTGCCTCCCCACGCAGTGGGGAGGTGCCCCGAAGGGGCGGCGGGGAGCTGACGTGGTCTCAGCCGTTGGCAGCGCCACGTCGGGTCCCCTTCCGGCCTTCGGCCACCTTCCCCGCTTCGTGGGGAAGGATTGAGACATGGACTCCCTCCTGCAAGCCGCGCTCAACGGGCTGGTGGCCGGCACCATCCTGGCGCTGCCGGCCATCGGCTTCACGGCCATGTTCGCCGTGCTGCGCTATCCCAACTTCGCGGTGGCGGCCTATGCCACGCTGGGCGCCTATGGCGGTTGGATGGCCAACGCCTGGCTGGGGTGGCCGGCGTTCGTGTCGCTGCTGGGGGCCTTCGCGCTGGCCGGCGTTGTCGGCACCGCCGCCGAGCGCGTCGTGCTCGAGCCGCTGCGGCCGGCCGGGGCTCTCACCGCCGCCATCGCCGCCATCGCGCTCAACGTCATCCTCGAGAACGTCCTGCGCTTCTGCTTCGGCAACGACCTGCTGGGTTACGACCTGCCGCTGGCGCGCGACATCCGCTTCGCCGGCCTGCGCATCGCGCCGCAGCAGATCGAGAACCTGACGCTGGCGCTGGCGGTGATGGGCGCACTGTTCGCCTTCCTTGCCTTCACGCGCGTCGGCAAGGCGATGCGTGCCACCGCCGACAATCCCGACCTGGCGCGGCTCAAGGGCATCGAGCCGCGGCGCGTCGAGTTGCTGGCGGTGTTCGTCGGCGCCGGTCTGTGCGGCGTCGGCGGCATGCTGCTGGGGCTGGACACCTCGATCGATCCGCTGACCGGCTTCCGCGTCGTGCTCTCGGTGTTCGCCGCCGCCGTGGTCGGCGGACTGGGCAGCATTCCCGGCGCCGTGGCCGGCGCGCTGCTGATCGGCCTGGCTGAGGAGTTCGCGACGCTGGCCATCGCGCCGACCTACAAGAGCGCCGTCGGCTTCCTGGCGATCCTGCTGGTGCTGACCCTGCGGCCGCGCGGCCTGCTGGGCGAGCGGGCCTACTGATGTCGGGCTGGGCCAACTACATCGTCTTCATGGTCGCCACCGGCGGCTTCTACGCGTTGCTGGCGCTCAGCCTCAACCTGATCTGGGGCGGCGCCGGCATGGTCAATCTCGGCCTCGCCGGCTTCTTCGCGCTGGGCGCCTATGCCTCGGCGCTGCTGACGGTGAAGCTGGGTGCGCCGATCCTCGCCGGCCTGGCCGGCGCGCTGCTCGTCGGCGCGGTCGGCGGCTACGTCGTGACGATGTCGACGACACGCCTGCGCGGCGACTATCTGGCGATCGTCACCCTGGGCTTCGCCGAGACCATCCGGCTGATTGCCAACAACGAGATCTGGCTGACGCGTGGCAGCGACGGCGTGTCGGGCATTCCCGGCCCGCTGAAGGCCGAGCTGGGCAGCTGGTTCAATGCCGTCTATGCCGCCGGCATGATCGGCATCGTCGCGCTGGTCTGGTTCGGCCTGCGCCGGCTCGACCAGTCGCCCTACGGCCGCGCGTTGCGCGCCGTGCGCGAAGACCAGCAGGTGGCGCAGGTCGCCGGCAAGCGCATCCTGCGCTTCAAGGTCGAAGCCTTCGCGATTTCCGCCGCCGTCGCCGGCCTGGCTGGCGCGCTGTACGGCCACTTCAACAGCTACGTCGCGCCCGACATCTTCCAGCCGCTGATCACGGTCTATATCTTCCTGGCGGTCGCCGCCGGCGGCGTCGGCCGCGTCTCGGGCGCCGTGCTTGGCGCCTATCTGGTGGTCTTTTTCCTCGAATCGACGCGCTTCGCCGCGGCCGCCATTCCCGGCCTGTCGCCCGTCCAGCATGCCGCCATCCGCGAGATGCTGGTCGGCTTGGCGCTGATCCTGGTGCTGCGCGTCCGGCCGCAGGGCATCCTGCCCGAACGCATCCCGCCGGCGCCGCGCCCGGCTTCTGTCACGTGAGCTTCGCCATGACGCCTCTGGAACGCTGTATTGCCGCCTTCAAGCAACCGGGCCAGCCGCAGCCTTTCTATGCCGCGCTCGACCAGGCGGTGAAGGACACGCTGGGCCACATCCTGTTCACGCTGCTCTACCGCACGCCCGACGGCAAACGGGTGCGGCGCATCTACACCAACATGCCCAAGGCGTATCCCGTCGGCGGCTTCAAGGAAGTCGCCGCCACGCCATGGAACACGCATGTCATCGAGGGCCAGCGCGCCTATGTCGGCTACACCGCCACCGACATCCGCTGGGCGTTCTTCGATCACGAACTGATCAAGTCGCTGGGCTGCGACTCGGTGATCAACATGCCGGTGATCTATGACGGCCGGGTGCTGGGCACCATGAACCTGCTGGCCGCCGAGCAGCACTACAGCGAGGCCGACGTGCCGCGGCTGGAGCCGTTTGCCGCGCTGCTGGCGGCGCCCTTCCTGCAGGCGATCGACGCCGACCCCGACAAGCCGGGTTGAGACGCTCGCCGGCGCCTTCGACCGCGGATTTCCCGGACAAGCGGGCACTGATCGGTCACGGCCGGCGTGCCGCCCTCAAGGCTTGGCAGCGGCACCCCGAAAGGCCATATGTGGCGGGCATGCGCGGGAGCGAACCATGACCATTGCCTTTGCGCCCGACGGCGCCGCCGCCGCCCAGCTGGGCGATCTGCCGACCTGGGATCTGGGCGACCTCTACGGCGGCATGGACTCGCCGCAGTTCAAGGCTGATCTCGACTCGGTCGCGGCCGACGCCAAGGCCTTCGCGGCGCGCTACCAGGGCAAGCTGGCCGGGCTCGACGGCGATGCGCTGGGCGAGGCGATCGCGGCCTATGAAGGGATGCAGGAGCGGCTCGGCCGGCTGGGCTCCTATGCCAGCCTGCTCTACGCCGGCGACATGAGCGATCCCAAGATCGGCCAGTTCCAGCAGAACACCCAGGAACGCATCACCGACATCACCTCGACGCTGCTGTTCTTCACGCTCGAGATCAACCGCATCGAGGACGCGGCGCTGGACGCCAAGCTGGCGTCGGCGGCGCTGGCCAAGTACCGGCCGTGGCTGCGCGACACCCGCTCGTTCCGGCCGCACCAGCTCAGCGACGAGCTGGAGAAGCTGCTGCACGAGAAGTATCTCAGCAGCCGCAACGCCTGGTCGCGGCTGTTCGACGAGACCATGGCGCGGCTGCGCTTTCCGCTCGACGGCAAGGACCTGACCTCGGCCGAAATCCTGCATCTGCTGTCCGACAAGGACGGCAAGCTGCGCGAGCGCGCCGCCCGCAGCTTCGGCAAGGTGATGGGCGACAACATCCAGCTGTTTGCGCTGCTGACCAACACGCTCGCCAAGGACAAGGAGATCGAGGACAAGTGGCGGCACTTCCCGCGGCCGCCCTCGGCCCGCAACCTCGCCAACCAGGTCGAGGACGCGGTGGTCGATGCGCTGGTGGCGGCGGTGAAGGACGCCTATCCGCGCCTCTCGCACCGCTACTACAAGCTCAAGGCCAGGTGGTTCGGCGTCGAGGTGCTGGACTACTGGGACCGCAACGCGCCGCTGGCCGAAGCCGACGACCGCATCATCGCCTGGCCCGAGGCGACCAGGACGGTGATCGACGCCTATGCCGCGTTCTCGCCCGAGCTCGCGTCGGTCGGCGGCCGGTTCTTCGCCAACCGCTGGATCGACGTGCCGGTGCGGCCGGGCAAGGCGCCGGGCGCCTTTGCGCATCCCTGCGTGCCGTCGGTGCATCCCTACCTGCTGCTGAACTACCAGGGCAAGGTGCGCGACGTCATGACCCTGGCGCACGAGCTGGGGCATGGCGTGCATCAGGTGCTGGCCGGCCCGCAGGGCTATCTGCAGGCCGACACGCCGCTGACCCTGGCCGAGACCGCCTCGGTGTTCGGCGAGATGCTGACCTTCCAGTCGCTGCTCAGAAGCGCTCCCGATGCGCGCACGCGCAAGGCGATGCTGGCGCAGAAGGTCGAGGACATGCTGAACACCGTGGTGCGCCAGATCGCGTTCTACGATTTCGAGGCGCGCCTGCACGACGAGCGCCGTCGCGGCGAGCTGACGGCCGAGCGCATCGGCGAGATCTGGCTGGCGGTCCAGGGCGAGAGCCTCGGGCCGGCGCTGCGCTTCGGGCC
>JAHCJT010000241.1 GCA_026126245.1 Alphaproteobacteria bacterium | reverse complement strand
GTGCACTTCGTCGATGATATAGATCTTGTAGCGCGCCGACACGGCGGCATAACGCACCGCCTCGATGATCTCGCGCACGTCGTCGACGCCGGTGTTCGACGCGGCGTCCATTTCGATCACGTCGATATGCCGCCCCTCGGTAATCGCGCGGCACGGCTCGCACACGCCGCAGGGGTCGATCGTCGGCCCGCCCTGCCCGTCCGCGCCGATGCAGTTCAGCGCCTTGGCGATCAGCCGCGCGGTCGAGGTTTTGCCGACGCCGCGTACCCCCGTCATCAGGAAGGCATGGGCCAGCCGGTCGCGGGCGATGGCATTGCCCAGCGTGCGGACCATCGCATCCTGCCCGATCAGTTCGGCAAAGGTCTGCGGCCGATATTTACGCGCCAGCACGCGATAGGGCCCGGCCTGCGCGGCCGCAGGCGGCGCGGCCTCGGGCAGGTCCATGCCCGGCATGGCGGGTTGGTTATCGTCGGCGGAATCGCTCATAGATGTCTGTCTTTAGGGGGTCCGCTTGCCTTTGTCGAAAGCAAGATGCATGCACCGTCGATGTTTCGGGATCAGGACAAGCTCGACAGGCTTTACGACCGTGCCCTGCACATTCAGGCTGGATTGGAACCCGGCTTTTGCCGACCGATACTCCGTGCCTTGGCTGTCCGAAATCATGGCCACGGCCAAGTGCTGTTTGCCTGCGATTTTGCCAAGGAACGGCCGCGCTTCAATCACCCCGCCTTTTCCGCTTACTGGTATCGGCGGGCCTGGCGCGGCGGCAACGCAACCGCCGCGCAACATCTGGCAATGGACTGCTTCGCACGCCGCGACCTCAAAGGCTATCGGCAATGGCTGCGCCGCGCCGCCCTGTTGGGAGACGAAGAGGCGGCTTTCGAACTCGGCAAGTTCGCAACACGATTGCCGCACTTGCGATTGCGTCAGATCAACCGCATCCGCCCTGCCTACAAATGTCGCCGCGATAGCCGCATCGAGATGTGGTGAGGGTGGGAGCCGGAACGACCCGCAGCGTATTCGTTGCGGCTGCTTCCTTCCGGACCTGACCGGGTTGGCGAAGACTGCGTCCGCGCCGGCCTCCCGAGGCCGTTATATCAGGAGTCCGGGCGCCGCCCGCAAGGGCAATGATCGGCCGCCGCGCGGACCACGATCGGGCCTGGCCGTGCGTGGTACGCCAAAAAGGAAGAGGACCTTCCTCCGGTGGGTGGAGGAAGGTCCCGGGCCAGGCCCAAGAGTTTGCAGGGACAGCGAAGCCTATTCGACCAGGACCGGCGTGACCGTCGAGACGCCACCCAGCGCAACCTGGGCGATGGTCTTGAAGGCCGCCTTCAGGCCGTCGACCGTGGTCGTCGAGAACCGGGTGTCGACGCTGCTGGAGCAGCCCTTCCACAGGTTGACGGCGGTCGAGTTCGAGGTGTCCAGACCGTAGGCGACGGTGTAGATCGTGATGCCGGCCGCCTTCATGTTGGTGCACAGCTGCTGGGTCTGGACCGAGGAGTTGCCGTTGGCCGACTCGTAGTAGCTGTTCATGTCGAAGTCCGACAGCAGCACCACCACCTTCAGCGTCGAGTTGCTGTCGTAGGCGTTGGGCGTCTTGCCGCCGGTGAAGACGTTCGACCACTTGGGCGACAGCGTGTACCAGGTCCAGGCGACGCCGATGTGGCCGGCCGTCGTGCCGCTGGCCGTGAAGGCGCTGATGGTGGCCTTGAGCGCCGTCTTGTCGGTCGACAGCGGGCTCATCAGCGAGCTCGAGGGCACGTTGGACGAGTAGTTCTTGACCGTCGAGGAGTAGGCGCCCAGCGCGCTGCTCTTCTTGGTCTTGAAGGAGCCCAGCCACTTGTTGGAGGCCGGCGCGTCATCGGTGAAGGCGGACGAGCCGGCGCGCTCCACGACGCTGCTCCAGCTGCCGCTCAGCGTCTTGTTGGTGACCGGCTTGAAGTAGGTGCTGCCGACGTTGACGGCCGAGGAGTACGGCACGATGGCGACGCGCGAGGTGAACGGCGTCTGCGCCGGCTGCACGACGATGTCGACCAGCGACTTGGCGGCGTCCTGCATGGCCTCAAGCTTGGTGGTGCCGCGGATCTCGCTGTTGCCGCCCATCGAGGAGCTGACATCGAGCATCATCGAGACTTCGAGGTTCTTGCCGAGCACGCTGGACTGGTAGCTCACCGAGCGGGCCGAGACGGTCTGCGAGCCGCTGAGGAAGTAGGCGCTGAAGAACAGCGGCAGCCGCCGGGAAACGACAACCTCGACGGCGTTCGGGTCGCCGGCGTAGGCACCCGAGGTCGGCGGCGAGTTGACGGTCAGGCTCGAGCCCTCGCTGGCAACGTAGCCGTTGCGCACCGCGTCATTCATGGCGACCTGCTTGGCGGTCGTCACCGAGCCGCCGGACGCCAGGGTGCGCACCGCGCCGAGCGAGGCCGTGTCGGCCATCTGCTGCATCTGGCGCTTGTTGAGGTACCACATGCCGGTATCCAGCGCGATGCCGAGCGCGCCGATCACCACCGGAATGGCGAAGGCGATCATGATGGCCGACCCACCCTGGGTGTCCTTGGTGAGGTGCCGAGCCGTGTTGAAAATCTTGGTGCCGGACATTTTCTGATCCTCTTGCTCCTGGCCCGCTGGGGGTCGGCCTTCTGGCCTTCACCAGCCCTTGCTGAACCTCTCGGGCCGTCAAAAAATCTCGTTAACTAATCGTCAAAATGTGCTGCCCTTTTAGCCCCGTCCGGCCGCGGCTTATATCCAAATAGGGTTCAAAACGATCGGAATTTCACGATCTGTTGATGAACAACGGCTTATAAGATATTGAATTAGAATGTTTTTATGATCGCGTGAAAGATGAATTTCTTCAAATAGGCGCAGGCTTGATCAGGGCCAGAAACCGTTTTTGGCCGCCGCCTGAAAGGGTGTTTGACGTTCGCCCCGGCCGGCAATCGGGGGGGGATGGCCGCCGCTCGACGGCGGCGCTTTTAGCCCGCCAGAAAGCGATCCAGGACGTTGCGCGTGATGCGCTCGACGAAGCGATTTCCGGCCGCCAGGCCATAAGCCCATTCCGTCGTGCCGCCGTTGAACACCTCGCCGGCACCGCGCCGAAAAGAGGCCATTACGGCGTGGCCGCGCATCATGCGGCGGTAGTTCTCCGGCGAATCGTAGCCGGCATAGGCGCGCGTCAGCACCGGCCAGGCCTCGGGCGGCACCATGCGGCCGTGCGGCGAGTCCGGCTCCGCCAAGGTGCAGGGCGCGGTGGCGATGATCTGCAGGTCGGCCGGCACGCCCAGGCGTGGCACCGGCGATGGCAGGCCATCGGCGCCGATGGTGAAGGCGCAGCCGTCGTTCTCGTAGCCGACCAGCCGGCAATCGTCGCCGAACACATCGCCCCAATAGAGATCGGCGCCGGCCAGTGCCCAGTGATCGTCACGCCACACCGTGTAGCCGCCGACGCCGCGCGCCACGCAATTGGCCATGCGGTGATAGCCGCCGAACAGGAAAGACAGGCCGGTCAACTCAGCCTCAGGCCGGCCGACCCAGGGACTCGACCACAGGCCCGACGTATAGGCGCGCTGCGCCGGATCCGCAGCGCAGGGATCGCTGTCCTCGGCACGACCCTTGTAGGCGACGAAGCGCCGCCCCTCCTCCTCCCAGCGGCACTGCCAGTAGCACGTGTTGCCGGAGAAGATCGCGAACCGGCCGCCGCCATCGACAAAGCGCTCGACCTGGGCGCGCTGGCCGTGGCTCCAGTACTCGCTGTGGCCAACCACCGTCACCAGCCGGTACGGCGCCAACGCCTCGGGTTCGACCTCGAGATCGTAGTCGGTGAAGTAGTCGAAGGCATAGCCGGCCGGCTCGGCCCAGGCGACGAAGGCGTGCTCCCACTTGTCCTGGAAGCCGGCGGGGCAATCCCAGCTCAGGCCGCCGGCCCGAATCTCGTGCACGACCTCGCTGCGCGTCGGACGCTCTTGGAAGCCACGGCGCATTTCGCTCACCAGCCGGTGGCGCTCGGCGCGCGGCTTCATGATGCCGGCGGAAAACGGCCGGCGCGACGCCAGGCGCGGCGCCACGACACGCAGGCTTTCGTCGCCGGGAACCGTTGCAGGCTCGGGCCCACCGACCCAGGCATAGGTGTTGGCGCCGCCCCAGCTGTTGTAGGCATGATAAGTGTTGGTGGCGAGCACCAGCGCCGCCGGCGCGCCCGGCGTCGTTGCCTTGACGCACAGCATATGACGCGCCTGCGCGCCGTCATCGGCCGTCAACCGGATATCGTAATAGCCGCTGCGCCAGTCCGCCGGGACCGTCACCGCGGCGCAGGCCGGCCAGTCGCAGCCCACGACGTGCACGTTGTCGGGCACGGGATGGCGGCCGATCGCCACGCCCTGCTGCTGCCATACGACGTTGCGGCCGACCGCCAGCCGGGCGATCTCGATATCGCAGCGCGTCCCGGTGCCGGACACGAACAGCGTCACCGTCTCGCCCGCCCGCGCCGACAAGCGGTCCGAATAGGCCCACAACCACGTCGCCATGCCTGTTTCTCCTGTCCGCGCCGACCCGGGGACGTTTCAGCCACCGCCTCCGATCCCGACGCGCGCTTCGAAGCGAGGGTCAGCCCACTCAACGTCGACGCGCCATGCACGCCGTCCCGCCAGATCGAAGCACAAAGGCGTACGCTCAGCCGTCACCCGCCCCCGTCCGGCGCAGCGCCGCCATGGCCGCGGCGGCGGCGTTTTCGTCCAGGCGCCGCTTCGCCTCGACCTCGATCGCCTTGACCAGCTCCGGCCGGCGCGAGGCCAGCTCGCGGAAATCGGCAATGTCGAGCACCAGCAGCTGCGTCGGCTCGGCGGCACTGGCGCTGGCGGTCCGCGGCCCACCGGTGACCAGCGCGATCTCGCCGAAGAACTGGCCGGCGACGAGCCGGATCGGCTGCGGCTGGATGTCGATGGTGATGCTGCCCTCGACGATGAAGTACATGCAGTCGCCACGCTGGCCGCGGCGGAACAGCAGGGCGCCCTTGGGCAGTTCCAGCGGCCGCAGCCGCTGCACGATGTCGGCGATCACGCCTGCGCCGACCTCCTGGAAGAACGGCACCTTGACCACCAGATCCCAGGTGCGCAGGAAGGTGCGCCGCCGCAGCTCCTCGGCGAAGGCGGTGGCCAGGATACCGGCCCACAGCGCGAAGACGGCGATGCCGCCCATCATGGCGACGCCGGCCAGCAGGCGGCCCCACAGGGTCTGCGGCACGGCATCACCGTAGCCCGTCGTGGTCAGGCTGACGATCGCCCACCACATGGCCGCCGGGATACTGCCGAACGCCTCCGGCTGTGCCTTCCGTTCGAAGATGTAGGCCAGGGTCGCGGCCAGCAGCAGCACGACGAAGAACACCGTCAGCACGCTTAAGAGCGACGCGCGCGCCTGGCGCAGCACGCGCAGCATCAGGCCAAGGCCGACCGAGTAGCGGATGTACTTCAGCGCCCACACGGCGCAGAACAGCCGCACGTCGTCGACCGCGAGGCCCGCGGCCAGGGCCAACCCCGGCGCCAGCACCGCCAGCAAGTCGATGAGACCCTCGGTCGAGCGCAGATGCAGCAGGCGCGCCCGGGTCGGCGCGTCGGTGCCGCCCTGGGCCTGCAACGGCGCCACAAAGAGTCGCGCCGCGCCTTCGAGCAGGAAGAATCCCCAGACACCGGCCATGATCGCATTGAGCACCGGGTCGCCGATCGGCGGCGCCGGCAAGGTGTCGAGGATCATCGCCGCCAGGCCGACACTGGTGGCTGCCAGATGCAGCCAACCGAACAGCCGCGCGCCCTGCCCGCGCGAATTCGGGTCGAGGATGGCCGCCAGCCGTTCGGCAATGCCGGTCATGCGGTCATGACCCTTCTCGCCACGACGCGGTACGGCGCGCCGCGCGCAGCGGGCTGCCTGGCGTCACGGCACCGCCATACCCTTCTTGACCGCAGGTCGCTCGCCCATCGCGTCGTACCAACGCCTGACGTTGGGGAACTCGGCGAGATCGATCTTGTGCCACTCGTGCCGCGCCGCCCAGGGATAGGTCGCCATGTCGGCGATGGTGTAGTCAGCGCCGCCGCACCACTCGACGGCCGCCAGCCGCTTGTCGAGCACGCCGTAGAGTCGCTTGGTTTCGTCGCTGAAGCGCTTGATGGCGTAGGGCACCAGCTCCGACGCGAAGCGCACGAAATGATGCGTCTGGCCGAGCATCGGCCCGAAGCCGCCCATCTGCCACATCAGCCACTGGATGGCGTCGAAGCGCCGGACGCGATCGGCCGGCAGGAAGCGGTTGGTCTTGTCGGCGAGGTACAGCAGGATGGCGCCGGACTCAAAGCAGCTGTAGGGCTGGCCGCCCGGTCCGTCGGAATCGACAATGCCCGGGATCTTGTTGTTGGGACTGATCTTGAGGAACTCGGCGGTGTACTGCTGGTTCTTGGTGATATCGACCTTGTGCACGGTATACGGCAGGGCGCATTCCTCCAGCATGATGCTGATCTTGCGCCCGTTGGGCGTGGCCCAGGTATAGAGATCGATCATCGTCCCCCCTGACATGAGGCGTTGCGGATCGCCGCGCGCGGCGCCGCCGGGACACTAGGCGATCCGGCCCCTGCCCGGCAATCGCGCCCGGCCGTCGGCCTCGACCGCGCGCTGTCCCGGCGAACCGGATCGGACGTCATGCCGCGCGGGGCGGGGATCCTGCAAGATCGGCGAAATCAGGGGCGCCCGCGCCGCCCACGACGAGCGAGGAGCGCCACAGGCCGCCGCGACTTGACGCAGTTAGCGACACGGCGGATCGCCGGGCGCGGTGCGACGGCGAAACGGCGTCGCGTCGTCCGACAGGCTGGTCAGGAAGGCGATCAGGTCGTCCGTTTCGCCGGGGCTGAGCCGCAACGGCCTCAGGATGCGCTCTCCGTCGGCGTGCAGCCGCTCCTCATCGAGCTCGGAATAGTGCCGCACGACGTCGCGCAGCGTCGCCAGCGTGCCGTTGTGCATGTAGGGCGCCGTCCGCGCCACGTTGCGCAATCCCGGCACCCGGAATTCGCCGAAGTTGCGGTGCTGCTGCTCGACGTGCCGGGTACGCTGGCGCGACGTTGCGCCGGCATCGTCGTTGTACGGCCCCAGAAGGTTGAGGCGGCTGGCGCGCAGGCGCGTAATGCCGTCAAAGCGGCCGGCATCAACGCCACCACGCGGCAGGAAGAACGGGATGCCGATGTCGGCGAACTCGCCGTTGCTGAACAGCGGCCCGACATGGCAGGCGGCGCAGTTGCCGCGGCCGACGAACAGCTTCAGGCCGCGCCGCGCCG
>JAHCJT010000240.1 GCA_026126245.1 Alphaproteobacteria bacterium | reverse complement strand
ACGCCGGCCGCGCCAGGACGGCGCCCAGCAGCACCCGTTCGCGCCGGCTGGCGTCGAGATCGTGCGTGGCGATGCGCAGCGCCGCGCCGTCGGCGAACCAGGCCGGCGGGCCGGCGTCGAAACGCCCGCGGCCGCTACCCCCCGGGCCGTGCCGCGAAGTGCGCGGTCCGGGCGCGAACCCCTGGCGTTGCGCGCCGGCGGCCGGGCCGCGCCGCGCCTGCCACAGGCGCTTGCGCACGATCTCGTCGTGGTAGTAGCGGCGCACGGTGGCGTCGGCGATGTCGTTGACCCGCCGCTCGAGCGCCGCTGCGACGCTGGCGCTGCGCTCGGGGGTATCCATCGGATGTCCCGCCGTCTCCATCTCCCACACGATGTCGACCAGCGGCCGGGCCTGCGCCAGGCAGGCGTCGAAAGCGCCCGGTCCGTGGGCGCGGATCAGGCTGTCGGGATCGTGGTCCGGCGGCAGGCTGACGAAGCGCAGGCTCTTGCCCGGTTTGAGCAGCGGCAGGGCGCGTTCGGCGGCGCGCATGGCGGCACGCCGGCCGGCGTTGTCGGCGTCGAAACACAGATACGGCTCGTCGGCCAGCCGCCACAGCAGGGCCAACTGGCCCTCCGTCAAGGCCGTGCCCAGCGGCGCGACCGCACCGTCGAAGCCGGCGGCGTGCAGAGCGATCACGTCCATGTAGCCTTCGGCCACGACCACGGGCCGGTCTTTGCCCGCCGCCTCGCGCGCCAGGTGCAGGCAGTAGAGGTTGTCGCCCTTGTGGAACAGCTCGGTCTCGGGCGAGTTCAAGTACTTGGGCTCGCCGGCACCGATGATCCGCCCGCCGAAGGCGATCACCCGGCCGCGCCGGTCGTGGATCGGGAACATCACCCGGCCGCGGAACCGGTCGTAGGGAGCGCGGCCCCCCTCGTCGGGCCGGATCACCAGCCCGACATCGACCAGCTGCTGCTCGGTGGCGCCCTGCCGGCGCAGCGCGGCCTGCAACGCCTCGCGGTTGTCGGGGGCAAAGCCCAGCCGGAAGCGGGCGATGGTGTCGTCGTCCAGGCCGCGGCCGTGCAGGTAATCCAGCCCGGGCTTGCCCGACGGCATGCGCAGCTGCTGCTCGAACCAGACGGCCGCCGCCTCGCTGACCTGGTGCAGCGTGGCGGCGAGCTTGGCCCGCTCGCGCTCCTGCGGCGTGGTCTGCGGCACCGGCAATCCGGCCTCGCCGGCCAGACGCTCGACCGCCTCGGGGAACGACAGATTGTCGATGCGCATGGTGAAGCCGATGGCATCGCCATGCGCGCCGCAACCGAAGCAGTGAAAGAAGTTCTTCTGGTCGTTGACCCAGAACGACGGCGTCTTCTCGTTGTGGAACGGGCACAGGCCGGCGTATTCGCGACCCTTGCGCTTCAGCGGCACGCGCCGGCCGACCAGCTCCGAGAGCGTGATCCGGTTGCGCAGTTCGTCGAGGAAGCCCGGGGGAAAGGCCATGCGGCGATGTTAGGACGCCCGGCCGCGCCGGTCGATGGCTGGAGCAACCGCGCGCCATGAAGCGCGGGGATAACGCTCACGCGGGTTCCCGCCCACGTCGCATTGCACGAAGCACACGGGTGATCCCGATCATGCCGGCGTTGAAGCGGCGGGACACAGTGTCCGGCGTGCCGGAACTCATCAGTTCACGGATGAAGCTGGCCGCGTCCGCCTCGGCCGGGCGCTTGTGGACTGCCGCAAGCTGCCTGGCTCGAACGTCGCGCAAGGCGTGCAAGGTGTCGGTCGGGATGGCGCTGGCATCGTGGACTGTTCCGGCCACCAGCCTTGCCGGCCGCTTTCCATCCGAGTCGCTCAGACCGAGTGTGGCGCCCGGTTGAGCGGCCGCATGCGGTTTCCCGGGGCCCCCTGCAAACCTGGATGCCAGACGTCAGCCGCCCAGCGCCTTCTTCACCGTGCCGGCGACCTGCGAGAAATCCATCTGGCCGGCGTAGTTGGCCTTCAGCCATGCCATCAGCGGACCCATCTGCTTGACGCTGGTGGCGCCGGTTGCGGCCATACCCTTGCGCACGGCGTCTTCGACGCCGGCGGCATCGAGCTGTTGCGGCATGAAGCGGCGGATGACCTCGATCTCGGCCTGCTCCTTGTCGGCCAGATCCTGGCGGTTGCCCTGCTTGTAGGCGGCGATGCTCTCGTTGCGCTGCTTGATCATGCCGCCCAGCATGACGAGCACATCGCCGTCGGCAATGCCGCTCTGGTTGCCCTTGCTGCGCGCCTCGATGTCCTGCTCCTTGAGCTTGGCCAGGATCAATCGCACGGTCGACACGGCGGTGGCGTCCTTGGCGCGCATGGCGTCCTTCAGCGCGTCGTTCAGCGTGTTGCGCAACATTGTGGCCTCGGCGGGGGCTCGGGAGGGCCGCACCATAGTCCTGCGACTGATCCGTCGCAATGAAAATAACTACTTGAAATTACTGGGGTTTTTGGTGGTTGACCGGGGTTGACGCGGAGCAGGCCGAACATTACAAAGCGCCGGGTTTCGCGCCGCCGGCTATTGCGCCGGGGCGCGTGTGCACGATCGGATCCGCCAGCATGACCAATCCTCCTTCGACCGGCGCCGCACCGGGCGCCGGGACTCGGGCCGCGCCCGCGCAACCGCCCGGCACCACCGCCGCCCTGGTCCTGGCCGATGGTGCGGTGTTCTGGGGCCGTGGCGTCGGCGCGCCGGGCATGGCGGTGGGAGAGGTCTGCTTCAATACGTCGATGACCGGCTACCAGGAGATCATCACCGACCCGTCGTATGCCGGCCAGATCATCACCTTTACCTTCCCGCACATCGGCAACACCGGGACCAACGACGAGGACATCGAGACGCTGACGCCGGCGGCGCGCGCCGTGGTGCTGCGCCAGGACATCACCGAGCCGGCCAACTGGCGCGCCACGCGCTCGCTCGACGCCTGGCTGGCGTCGCACAACCTGCCTGGCGTCTGCGGCGTCGACACCCGCCAGGTGACGCGGCGCATCCGCGACGGCGGCGCGCCCAACGGCGTGGTCGTGCATGCGCCCAACGGCAAGTTTGACATCCCGGCGCTGGTCTCGACGGCGGGTCAATGGCCCGGTCTGGAGGGCATGGACCTGGCGCTCGAGGTCACCACCCGCCAGACCTATCAATGGGACGAGTCGGTGTGGACGCTGGGCAAGGGCTACGGCCGACAGATCGACCCGAAATATCACGTGGTCGCCGTCGACTTCGGCGCCAAACGCAACATCCTGCGTTGTCTGGCCAACGCCGGCTGCCGGGTGACGGTGGTGCCGGCCACCGCCACGGCCGACGATATCCTGCGCCACAAGCCCGACGGGGTGTTCCTGTCCAACGGGCCGGGCGATCCGGCGGCGACAGGCGACTACGCCATCCCGGCGATCCAGGGCGTGCTGCAGGCCGGCGTGCCGCTGTTCGGCATCTGCCTGGGCCACCAGATGCTGGCGCTGGCGGTCGGCGGCAAGACGAAGAAGATGGCGCGCGGTCATCGCGGCGCCAACCAGCCGGTCAAGGATCTCGGCACCGGCAAGGTCGAGATCACCAGCCAGAATCACGGCTTCGTCGTGGTGCCGGAGTCGCTGCCCAAGAACGCCGAGGTGACGCATGTCTCGCTGTTCGACGGCAGCAACGAGGGCCTGCGCCTGACCGACAAGCCGGTGTTCTCGGTGCAGTACCACCCCGAGGCCTCGCCCGGCCCGACCGACAGCCATTATCTGTTCGACCGCTTCGTCGACATGATCGCGAAGCACAAGAAGAAGTAACCACAGAGGCACAGAGACACAGAGGTAGGACAGGACAGAGAACGCGTGACGACGGAGCGTGACCCCCTAACCGGAAAAGTCATCGGAATCGCGATCGACGTGCATCGATCGCTGGGGCCGGGACTTTTGGAGTCGGCTTACGAGGAATGTCTGGCCTTCGAGCTGCGCGAAGCTGGCATTTCGTTCCGTCGTCAGGTGCCGATGCCGGTCCACTACAAGTCGGTTCGTCTCGATTGCGGATACCGTCTGGATATTCTCGTTGAGGAGAAACTGGTCGTGGAGCTCAAGACCGTCGAAAAGCTCTTGCCTGTGCACGAAGCACAGCTGTTGAGCTACCTGAAGCTCGGCGGATTTCCCGTCGGACTCCTGCTCAATTTCAACGTTCCCGTCCTCAAAGAAGGCGTAAGACGCCTTGTGCTCTGAGACACGGCTTCTCTGTGTCTCTGTGTCTCTGTGGTAGTCATAGAATTTGGCGGTCGGTACCTCGAAATGCCCAAGCGCACTGACATCAAGAGCATCCTCGTGATCGGCGCCGGGCCGATCGTGATCGGCCAGGCCTGCGAGTTCGACTACTCCGGCGTGCAGGCCTGCAAGGCGCTGAAGGACGAGGGGTACCGGGTGATCCTGGTCAACTCCAATCCGGCGACGATCATGACCGATCCCGGCCTGGCCGACGCCACCTACATCGAGCCGATCACCCCCGACATGGTGGCGCGCATCGTCGAGAAGGAGCGGCCCGACGCCATCCTGCCGACCATGGGCGGCCAGACGGCGCTCAACACCGCGATGGCGCTGCACCGCGACGGGCGGCTGAAGGCACTGGGCGTCGAGCTGATCGGCGCCAACGCCGGGGCGATCGACAAGGCCGAGGACCGCCTGCTGTTCCGTGACGCCATGACCCGCATCGGACTGCAATCGCCGCGCAGCCAGATCGTGCACAACCGCGAGGACGCGGCGAAGGCGCTCGAGATCGTCGGGCTGCCGGCCATCATCCGGCCGTCGTTCACGCTGGGCGGCACCGGCGGCGGCATCGCCTACAACCGCGACGAATACTTCGACATCGTGCAGAGCGGGCTCGACGCCTCGCCGACCAGCGAGGTGCTGGTCGAGGAGTCGGTGCTGGGCTGGAAGGAATACGAGATGGAGGTCGTGCGCGATCGGCACGACAACTGCATCATCATCTGCTCGATCGAGAACGTCGATCCGATGGGCATACATACCGGCGATTCCGTCACGGTGGCGCCGGCGCTGACGCTCACCGACAAGGAATACCAGATCATGCGCAACGCCTCGATCGCGGTGCTGCGCGAGATCGGCGTCGATACCGGCGGCTCGAACGTGCAGTTCGCCATCGATCCGCGCAATGGCCGCATGGTCATCATCGAGATGAACCCGCGCGTGTCGCGCTCCTCGGCGCTGGCGTCGAAGGCCACCGGGTTTCCCATCGCCAAGGTCGCGGCCAAGCTGGCAGTCGGCTACACGCTCGATGAGCTGGCCAACGACATCACCGGCGTGACGCCGGCGTCGTTCGAGCCGACCATCGACTACGTCGTCACCAAGATGCCGCGCTTCGCCTTCGAGAAATTTCCCGGCGCCGAACCCTATCTGACGACGTCGATGAAGAGCGTCGGCGAGGCGATGTCGGTCGGCCGCAACTTCCAGGAGTCGCTGCAGAAGGCGCTGCGCTCGATGGAGACCGGCCTGACCGGCCTTAACGAGGTCGAGATCAAGGACGCGCCCGACAAGGCGGCGCTGGTTGCCGCGCTGGCGCGGCCGACGCCTGATCGCGTGCTGACCATCGCACAGGCGTTCCGCCACGGGCTGTCGGTCGAGGAGGTGGCGCAGGCCTGCAAGTACGAGCCGTGGTTCCTGCGCCAGATCCGCCAGATCGTCGACGAGGAGAACACGATCCGCGCCGCCGGCCTGCCCAAGGACCGGCTGAGCCTTCTGCGGCTGAAGAAGATGGGCTTCTCCGACGCGCGGCTGGCCGAGCTGGGTCGCGTCAGCGAGGGCGACGTGGCGGCGCTGCGCCTGGAGCTCGACGTGCGGCCGGTCTACAAGCGCATCGACACCTGCGCCGCCGAATTCGCCTCGCGCACGCCCTATCTCTATTCCTGCTATGAGGGCGACGGCGTGCAGCCGCCGGAATGCGAGGCGGCGCCCTCCGACCGCCGAAAAATCATCATCCTGGGCGGCGGCCCCAATCGAATCGGCCAGGGCATCGAGTTCGACTATTGCTGCGTGCACGCCGCCTACGCGCTGCGCGACGCCGGCTTCGAGACCATCATGGTCAATTGCAATCCCGAGACGGTGTCGACCGACTACGACACCAGTGACCGGCTGTATTTCGAGCCGCTGACCGTCGAGGACGTGATCGAGCTGGTGCGCAAGGAGCAGAGCCGCGGCGAGCTGCTGGGCCTGATCGTGCAGTTCGGCGGCCAGACGCCGCTGAAGCTGGCCAAGCCGCTGGAGGCGGCCGGCATCCCGATCCTCGGCACCACGCCCGATGCCATCGACCTTGCCGAGGATCGCGACCGCTTCAAGCGGCTGCTGGAGCGGCTGAACCTGAAGCAGCCGCAGAACGGCATCGCCTATTCCATCGAGCAGGCCCGCCTCGTGGCCTCCGAGGTCGGCCTGCCGCTGGTGGTGCGCCCCTCCTACGTGCTGGGTGGCCGCGCCATGGCGATTCTGCGCGACGAATCGCAGCTCAACGACTACTTGTTCGGCGTGCTGCCCGAGATGGTGCCGCCCGACGTCAAGGCGCGCTATCCCAACGACAAGACCGGTCAGATCAACACGGTGCTGGGCAAGAATCCGCTGCTGTTCGACCGCTACCTGCGCGACGCCATCGAGGTCGATGTCGATGCGCTGGCCGACGCGCAGGGCAACGTGTTCGTCGCCGGCATCATGGAGCATATCGAGGAGGCCGGCGTGCATTCCGGCGACTCGGCCTGCTCGCTGCCGCCGTACTCGCTGCCCCGGGACGTCGTCGCCGACATCGAGCGGCAGACCGTGGCGCTGGCCAAGTCGCTGAAAGTCTGCGGCCTGATGAACGTGCAGTACGCCGTCAAGGACGGCACGGTCTACATCCTGGAAGTCAACCCGCGTGCCAGCCGCACCGTGCCCTTCGTCGCCAAGGCGACCGGCCTGCCGATCGCCAAGTTCGCTGCCCGGCTGATGGCCGGCGAACGGCTGGCCGATCTCGACCTCGATCCGGTGATGAAGGGCGGCCACATCTCGGTCAAGGAGGCGGTGTTCCCCTTCGCGCGCTTCCCCGGCGTCGACGTCATGCTCGGACCGGAGATGCGTTCCACCGGCGAGGTGATGGGCATCGATCGCGACTTCGGCCGCGCCTTCGCCAAATCGCAGCTCGGCGGCGGCACCAAGGTGCCGACCGAGGGCACGGTGTTCATCTCGGTGCGCGACCGTGACAAGCCGGGCATCGTGGTGGCGGCCCGCAAGCTGCGCGATCTCGGCTTCCGCATCGTGGCGACCGGCGGAACGGCCACCTATCTCGACAAGGAGGGCGTCGA
>JAHCJT010000024.1 GCA_026126245.1 Alphaproteobacteria bacterium | reverse complement strand
GGTGAACAGCCCCAGCCCGCCGCCATCGGCGGCCAGGAACAGTTCGCGATAGGCGGCGGCGACCTGCTCGACCGACTCGCGGCGCACGTCGCGCACGATCAGCACCATGGTCTGCGCGGCATAGTCGAACGGCGAGGCGACGGCGGCGCGGATCGCCGGCGCCGTCAGGTGCCGCGCGCCGCTGCGTGCCTCGGCCGCCTCCCAGTCGGCCGCGTCCTGGGTGGAGACGCCGATGGGCGGTGCTGGCGGCGGGTCGTTGGCGCCGCTCCAGTCGCGCAGCGTTGCCGAGGTCACGACGACGCCATGCGCCGGCTTGATCACGGCCTCGGCGAAGGGCGCCATTGGATCGAGGTAGTGGCGATACATGCCGACATCGGTCTCCCGGCCATCGATGCGGGCGATCGCGAACCAGTCGACGAAGGCGGGGTCGGCCGCTTCGCTCTGGAGCTCGCGCAGCATGGCGATCCAAGCCCGCACCTGAAGTTCGCAGCGGTTGAGCAGTGCCCGCGCCACGCCTTCGATGCGGTTGCGCGTCGCGGTGTCGAGCTCGGCGGCGGCGTCGTCCAGCCGGGCTCGCAGGGCCTGCCGCAAGGCCAAGGCCGGCCGCAGGATGCCGTCGAGCGCTTCGCCGAGCCGGCGCGCGGCGTCGCCCAGCCCTGGTACCGGCGGCCGCACGTCGCATTCGACGCCATAGGCGCTTTCGTCGGCGGCGGCGCGCGCCAGAACCTGCTGGCGCACCAGGGCGAGAAATTCCTCGGCGGTGCCCAGCACCGTGCCGTCGGCCAGCCGCGTCTGCCAGTTGATCGCCGGCAGCTCGCGGGCTGCGCCCAGCAGGGTCCGCAGCGCGCCGGCGATTGTCGCATCGTTGTCGGCCAGCTCGCCCAGCCGGCGCTGCAGGCCGCGCGCGCGGCTGCCACGCCGCCCTTCGGCGCCCAGCAGCCAGCGCCGCAGGTCGGAGGCCTCGACGCCGGTGAGGTGGGCCGCGAAAGCGCCGTCCGCGGCATCGAACAGGTGATGGCCTTCGTCGAACACGTAGCGCGTGGGGCGGGTGTTGTCGTCGAGGCCGCCCATCGCCGCCTGGACCATCACCAGGGCGTGGTTGGCGATCACGATGTCGGCGTGGCGGGCGCGGCGGATGGTGCGCTCGACGAAACAGCGTCGGTAGTGCTCGCAGCCGGCATAGATGCATTCGCCGCGCTGATCGGCCAGCCTTTGCAGGCGGCCGCGTCCGATCAGCGCGCCCAGCCACGCCGGCAGATCGCCACCGATCATGTCGCCATCACGCGTGGCGCCGATCCAGCGCGCCAGCAGGCCAAGGCCGATGGTGTTGGCCGGATTGGCAACGCTGCGCAGCGCCGCTTCCTCGTAGTTCAGCAGGCAGAGGTAGTTCTCGCGTCCCTTGCGGATCACGACCTTGGCGCGCTTGGTCGTACGGTCGGGGTGCAGGCGGTCGAGTTCGCTGTCGATCTGGCGCTGCAGGTTGCGGGTGTAGGTGGCAATCCACACCGGCGCGCCATTGCGCTCGGCCCACAGCGAGGCCGGCGCGACGTAACCCAACGTCTTGCCGACGCCTGTGCCGGCCTCGGCCAGGACAACATGCGGCTCGCCCTCGCGTTCGCGCGGCTGGAAAGCCAGCGAGACCGCCGAGGCGTAATCGCTTTGCGTCGGACGCGGCTCGGCCGGCATGCCGCCGCGGGCCAGCAATTGTGTCAACCGGGCGCGCGCTTCCGGCGGATCGACCGGTTGCGATCCGGGCGGTGTCGCTGGCGGGTCGTCCTCCCAGGCGGGCAGGCGCTTCCAGGCGTCCAGGCCGGCCAGACCGCGTGGTCGCGGCGTGTCAGGTGCCACGCCCAGCGCCGCCAGCACCGCCGGACCCCAGGTCCATTCGCCATGGTGCATGGCCAGCGCCACGGCCGCCGTTTCGGGCGGCTCACGGGACGCCCGGTCGGCCAGTTCCTCGAGCAGGGCATCGGCGGCGGCAATCAGGGCGCGCGCCTCGGCCTCCGGCGTTGCCGGCACGACAAGGTCGAGCGCCTCGGCGATGCCGCCGATGGTCGGCAGGCAGAAGGTTGCCGGTCGCACGAAGGCATATAGCTCCAACAGGTCGCGGGCCGGGAACGGGTCACCCCCCAGCCTTAGCGCTGTCGCCGGCAGATGGCAGACGATGGGCACGTCCAGCACCGCCCGCGACCTGGCCGCCTCATGCGTCAGGATCTCGACCGTGCCGTCGCGGCTTGCCCATGCGGCGCCGCGCACGGTCGCGACCAATGCCAGCCCCCGGCACAGGTCGGCGCCGGAATCGGATGGCGGGGCGCGCGTCATGTAGCGGACATAGCACACCGGTCCGGCCCGCTGCGTCCATGCGGTTGGGGATCATCCTGGCTGGCCCGCCCTCTCTTGACGACCGACGGCTACCGACGATGGACCGGCCTGCTCTGGGGCGCCTGATCGCGCGGGCGGCGTGCAGGCGTCGCCAATTTGACAGAATTGTTTCGCTTATGATTACAGTTTCGCGACCGAATATTGACAGAACCGCCAGTGGTCACCGCGCACACCGGCACCCGCGTAAATCATCGATCGGTCATCAGGACCGCCCTGCGCGGCCTGATCGTCGTCGCGGCGCTGTGCTGTGTCGGTTTGCTGGCGCACATCGTGCTGCGCGACGAAAGCGGGCCGCCGCAACAGCTTTACGTCTTCCTGATTTTTGCCCTGCTGGCGCTGCTCGCCTACGGCCTAACGCGACGGCCGGCTTTCAGCCTCGGGTCGGTCGCGTTGCTGCTGCTGGCGATACATGCCCTGTCGTCGGCGAAATATGACTACCTGCGGGCACCGATGCAGATCGACGACGTGCTGCTGGTGCTGCGGCCGGAAATCAGCGATCTGCTGCTGCACGGCTACCCGGATCTTGCGATGACGCTGATCGTCGCCCTGGTGGCAATCGGTGCCAGCGGCGTCGCGGCGTTCGTGCTGGAGCGACCGTGGCCGGCGCGTTGGCGCCGGCTGTCGCCGGCGGCTGTGGTCGTGGCGCTGGCAGGATTGGGCGTCGTCATCCCCGGGCCGGGCCCCCTGTCGCTGGCGACGGTCGAAGCGACCGAACCGGAGACGGCCAACAGCAATTGGGACCTGATCAGCCGTTTCTTTGCGTCGTCGCTGCATACCGGTATCAGGCGGCCGGTATACGCCGCGTCACCCAGACCGTGGATGGCGACCGACACGGCGACGTCGCCCGTCGTATCGGTCGGGCGGCCTGACATCGTCGTGGTGCTGGAGGAAACCACCTTCAACCCGCAGACGGTGCTGCCGTTCTGCACGCCGGCGATCTGCGAACGGCCGATGCTCACGGGACTGCCCAACAGCGCCGCCGCCGGACCATTGCGCGCGCATGTCGTGGGCGGTCTCACGTGGCTGTCTGAGTTCACGCTGCTGACCGGCTTGCCGCATTCGCTGTTCGGGCAGGCCGGCCAGTACGCGCCCGTCAAGGTGCTGCCGCGCGTGAAATACACCTTGCCGCGGTGGCTGAAGACGCTGGGCTATCGGTCGATCGTCGTGTATCCGGTCGACAAACACGCCTTCGGCGGCACCGTCGCCTACGCGATGTACGGCTTCGACCAGGTGCTGACGCATCCCATGGTCGCGAACGGAACGCGACAGGGTTTCTGGGATCTGTCGGATCGCGAGCTGTTCGACTTCGTGCGTGAGCTGATCGCCGAGGAGGACGCCAAGCCGGATCGTGCGCCGCTGTTCATCTTTGTGCTGACCTTGCAGCAGCATGGTCCGCACGGCACCGGACTGCACGGCCAGCCGCCGCGCGACGATCGTCCGACGTTTCCGGCCGTCGACCGCGAGCTCAACGCCAAACTCAACGACTACCTGACGCGGCTCGACTGGTCGGCGGCGGCGATCAGCGCGTTCGACGCGGCACTGGCGCGGCGCGGCCAACCCTACATTCTGGCGCATTTCGGCGACCACCAGCCGGCCTTTGAGGGCGTGCTGCGCGCCGTGCCCAAACGCTCGCCTCCCGCACATGTTCCGGCTGACTACCTCACCTACTTCAACATCCAGACCGGTGGCGGGCTGCTGCGTGCCGGCCATCGGCTGTCGGCGACCTATCCGGTTCTCGATCTGGCGTTGCTGGGCGGTCTGATCCTCGATGTCGCGGGCCTGCCGCCAAATCCATACTTCGCCGCCAACATCCGCCTGCGCGAACGCTGCGACGGCCTGTTCACCGAATGCGCCGACAAGGACACGCTGGCGGCCTACCAGCAGTACATCTTCGACGAGTTGGGGACGGTGGCGTTCTGACGCGCCGCGGTAGCTTCGTCGTGCAGGGTGGCTGCGATCGCCCTCGCGGCGAGATTGTTGACGCTGCGCGGAGGCACCCGTAGCTTGGCCCGTTTCCGCGGCAAAGCGCGGGATCTGTGGGGCAGACGAGAGCAACGGCACCATGAGCACGCAGCGGCAACTGGCGGAACAGGCACGAGCCTGGCCCTTCGAGGAAGCGCGCAAGATCGTGGCGCGGCTCGGCGGGCCGGACGTGTCAAAAACGCCGGCCAAGGGCTACGTGCTGTTCGAGACCGGCTACGGCCCGTCGGGCCTGCCGCATATCGGCACTTTCGGCGAGGTCGTGCGCACAACCATGGTGCGCCAGGCTTTCCGCCGGCTGTCCGACATCCCGACGCGGCTGTTCTGCTTCTCCGACGACATGGACGGGCTGCGCAAGGTGCCCGACAACGTCCCCAACAAGGAGATGCTGGCGCAGCACCTGGGCAAGCCGCTGACATCGGTGCCCGATCCCTTCAGCAACGAGTATCCCAGCTTCGGCGCCGCCAACAACGCGCGGCTGCGCGCCTTCCTCGATTCGTTCGGCTTCGAATATGAGTTCCAGTCGGCCACCGAGTGGTACACGTCCGGCCGCTTCGATCCGATGCTGCTGGCGATGCTGCGGCACTACGAGGAGATCCAGGCGGTGATGCTGCCGACCCTGGGCGAGGAGCGGCAGCAGACCTACAGCATCTTTCTGCCGGTCTGCCGCAAGACTGGTCGTGTGCTGCAGGTGCCGGTGGTCAAGACCGACGCCGACGCCGGCACCATCGTGTACCGCGACGAGGACGGCAGCCACGTCGAGACGCCGGTCACGGGCGGCAACGTCAAGCTGCAATGGAAGGCCGACTGGGCCGGTCGCTGGTTCGCGCTGGCTGTCGACTACGAAATGTATGGCAAGGACCTCATTCCGTCGGCCGAACTCAGCGCCAAGATCGTGCGTATTCTCGGCGGCCGGCCGCCCGAGGGCTTCAACTACGAGCTGTTCCTCGACCAGGACGGCAAGAAGATCTCCAAGTCCAAGGGCAACGGCCTGTCGGTCGAGGAGTGGCTGCGCTACGCGCCGGCCGAGAGCCTGGCGCTGTACATGCACCAGCAACCGCGACGCGCCAAGCGGCTGTACTTCGACGTCATCCCGCGCGCCGTCGACGAATATCTGTCGCTCGTCGAGAAGCTGCCGTCGGAGGAGCCGGCCAAGGCGCTGGAAAATCCGGCCTGGCACATCCATGACGGCGAGGCGCCGGATCACCACGCCGCCGGAGTCAGCTTCGCCATGCTGCTCAATCTTGCCGGCGTGGCGCACACCGACGACAAGAACGTGCTCTGGCAGTACCTGCGCCGCTACGTGCCGGGCGCCACGCCGCAGAACGCACCATATCTCGACCGGTTGCTGTCCAACGCCGTCGCCTACTACGTCGACTTCGTGAAGGCGCACAAGAAGTTCCGCCTGCCCACGGTCGGCGAGCGTGCGGCGCTCGCCGACCTCGCCGCCACGCTGCGCCGCATCCCGGAGGATGCGAGCGCCGAGTTCATCCAGAACGAGGTCTACGAGGCCGGCAAGCGGCACTTCGCGCAGACCGAACTGCGACAGTGGTTCAAGACGCTGTACGAGGTGCTGCTGGGCAGCGAGCAGGGCCCGCGCATGGGCGCCTTTATCAAGCTCTTCGGCCGCGACAACGTCGTGCGCCTGATCGACCGGGCGCTGGCCGGCGAGGATCTCGGGCGGGCGGCGTAGCGCCGCCCCTGAGCGCCATCGGCCGCCGGGCGGTCAGCCGTCGCGATAGACGATCGTCTCGAAGCCCTCGGCCGCCGCGGGCGGCACGAAATAGCTGGTGATGACGTTGAACTCGGCGTCGCTGGCAGCGAACTCGTGCACGCCTGCCGCGTTTCGCCGGCGCAGTCGTGCTCGGCAGACGTCGTCGGGCACGTCGAGCACATGCAGGCAGTGCACCGCGCCTGCCGCCTCGAAGATGCTGCGCATCCACTTCCGGTTGGCGGCGGTGTTGGCAGGAAAGTCGAGCACCACCGACAGGCCGGCGGACAGCAGGGCCGCGACATGTTCGCCCATGACAGGCCGCAGCTTGCCGGCGCAACGGACGTAGTCGGCTACCGACGTCATCTCGTCCTTGAACAGGCCGGCCAGCCAGCGGTCCTCGCTGATCAGCACCGTCGCTGGTGCAGCGGCCAGACGTTGGGCGAGGGTGGATTTGCCAGCGGCGATCTTGCCGCAAAGCATGTGCAGCGTTGGTCTTGCGGATGACATCTGAAATCCATGGCAGCGGCGTCGCGTTCGGACGCCGGAACGGAAGGCATGGCGAGGGCCCGGCCTGAGACGTCAGGCCGGGATCGTAATTCGCGCTGCCCGCGCGCGGCTGTGCCATGGATCTGTCACGCCGGGACCATAGCGGGACTGGCGCCGCCGAACAATCGGCCGGTGGCTGCGGCGACCGGCGGTGAAAATTTCCTCGGAATATTTTTCTTGCGACGACACATGCCGGGGAATATAGATAAATGCCATGGAATGTAGATGGAGGCGGAGATGACCATGGCACGGCGCAATTTCATTCGGGTCCTGGGCGGCGGCGTGGTCGTGGCGGCAGCCGGCGCCGTGGTCGTGCCGCGGCTGGACGCGATGCCCGCAGCGGCGATTGCGGGTTGGTCGGGGCCGTCGCCGGCCGAACACGATCCGCGCCGCCGCGCCATCGCCTGGGCGATCCTGGCGCCCAACCCGCACAACATGCAGTCGTGGCTGGTGGATTTGAGTCGACCGGACGAGATCACGCTGCATGTCGACCGCGAGCGGCTGCTGCCGCAAACCGACCCGTTGGGCCGCCAGATCGTGGTCGGGCAGGGCACTTTCCTCGAGTTGCTGGTGATGGCCCTGTCGGCCGAGGGCTATCGCGCCGAGGTCGCGCTGTTCCCGGATGGTGCGTTCGCGGCCGATCACATCGATGGCCGTCCGGTAGCGCGCGTGCGGCTGGTCAAGGATGCCACGACCAAGGGTGATCCGCTGTTCGGCCAGATCCCGCACCGGCGTTCGACCAAGACGGCATATGAGGCGCGGCCGCTGTCGGCCGAGCACATCGCGGCGCTGGCCGCCACGCATCGCGCGGGCTGCGAACTGCTGTTGGGCATTGCTACCGACAGTGCGGCGGTCGATGCGTTGCGGGCCATCGCGATCAAGGGCAGCGAGATCGAGATGAATACGCCCCGCACCCACAAGGAGAGCATCGATCGCCTGCGCATCGGCGCAGCCGCGATCGCGGCGCATCGCGACGGTATTTCGCTCACCGGCCCGATGATCTGGGGCCTGCGGCATACCGGGCTCATGACGCCCCAGAAAGCGATGACGCCCGGCACCGTGGCCTGGTCAGGCGGGCGCGACTACGTGATGACCGGCTACGCCAGCGCCACGGCCTTCGGCTGGATTTCGACGGCGGGCAACACGCGCGCGATGCAGGTCGCGGCCGGGCGCGCCTATGTGCGGCTCAACCTCAAGGCGACAGAGCTGGGAGTCGCCATGCATCCGCACAGCCAGACTCTGCAGGAATTCCCCGAAATGGCCGAGGCCTACCGCGCCATCCACAAGGCGACCGGCGTTCCGGAAGGCCATACCGTGCAGATGTTCTTCCGTCTCGGCTATGCTGCCGCGCCGGGACCGACGCCGCGCCGGCCGGTCGACAGCATCGTGATGGCCTGAGCATGGCAGCACCACGCCGCGCCTCCCTGGCGCCGGATCACATCGAAGGGGCGACGGCGGAGACGGCAACGCCCCTGCCGTTCCGCATCATCAACTGGATCGGCATCATCGATCAGCTGGCGGCGACGCAGGCCAACCGTTTGCTCAAGCCGCTGGGCATGGCGTTGCCGCAGTTCGTGATGCTCAACTATTTCAGCCACCGGCCGGACGACGGCAAGACGGTGGGCGACGTGGCCCGTGCCCTGCAGCAGCCGCAGCCGGGCGTCACGAAGACGATCCAGAAGTTGCTTGCCAAGCGCTGGCTGCGCGAGCAGGCGCACCCGCGCGATGGCCGGTCCAAGGTGCTGTACGTCACGCCGACCGGGCTGGCGCGGCATCACGCCGCCGTGGCCGTCTTCGCGCGCGAGCTGGCGCCGGCGTTTGACGGCTGGTCGCACGCGGAACTGCAAGCGCTGTTCGCCCAGCTCGACCGGCTCAAGGTCTGGCTCGACGCGCACCGATGATCTCCCTCTACTGCCTGCGGCAGAGGTGGAGCCTCAGCAGATGCGTTGCGTCTGCGCGAAGTCGCGATAGAGATCGGTTGCCTTGCGGCATACCGGACCGGGCTGCAGGTCGCGATCCTCGTAGCGGATGACCGGCTGCACCTTGCCGGCATTGCCGGTGGTGAAAATCTCGTCGGCAGTGTCGAGTTCGCCCGGTTTGACGGTGCGCTCGTCGACCCGCACGCCGGCGCCGCGCAGCAACTGGATGGCGCGGTTGCGCGTGATGCCGGCCAGGAACGTGCCGTTGGGCACCGGCGTGACGGCAACACCGTCCTTGACCAGGAAGATGTTGGAGCTGCAGGTCTCGGCGACGTTGCCCAGCGCGTCGAGCACGACGCCGTTCTGCAGGCCGCGCGCCAGCATCTCCGCCACGCCGCGGGAGGAATTGGGATAGAGGCAAGACGCCTTGGCATCGGTTGGCGCGCTCTCCGGCGTCGGCCGACGGATGGAGCGGCACAGGCCCAGCGTCAGGCCCGGTCCCGTGGGCATCGGCGAGACGTAGACGCACAGGCAGAACCGGGTGCTGTCGGGGTCGATCGAGATCGGGCCCGGGCCGCCCTTGGTGGCCCAGAACATCGGTCGCACGTAGAGCTCGGCCTTGTTGCCGAACTTGCGCACCGCGTCGTTGGACAGCTCGAGAATCTCGTCGGCGGTCTTGGTCGGGTTCAAGCCCAGGCTGCGGGCCGAGCGCACGACGCGCGCGGAGTGCCGGTCGAGATCAGGACCGCAGCCGTCATAGGCGCGGCCGCCGTCGAACACGATCGAGCCCAGCCAGAAACCATGATCGCGCGGTCCCATCAGGGCCGGGCTGCCGTCATGCCACGTCCCTTCCCAGAAGGTCAGGGTGTCCATACTTCCCTCCGCCCGTTCGGGCCGTGTTGTGGGCCGGAAAGTAGCAACTTTGCTGACCTATTCGAGTCAGAAATTGTCCGGGTACAGATACCGCCGTTGCGGTCAAACCAGGACGACTATGCGCTCAGCCCCAAGCCGACCAGGCCCACCAGACCAGGCCGGCGGCACTGAGGACCCAGAGGCCGACAATCACGACTGCAGCGGTGCGCGACACCGGCACGCCTTCGTCCAGGCGGCGCGCGGCCTCGGTGTGCGCATCGGCGAGCACCTCTGGCGGTGTCATCTTCAGCGCCAGCCACAGGCACAGTGGCACCAGGATCAGATCGTCGAGCAACCCGAGAACGGGAATCGCGTCGGGGATCAGGTCGATCGGGCTGAACGCATAGGCGGTCGCCAGCAGCGCCATCAGCTGCGCGCTCCACGGCATGCGCGGATCCTGGGCGGCGATCCAGATGGCCAGTGCCTGCTCCTCCAGGCGCCCAGCCCAGCCCCGCCAGTGCGTGATCCTGATCATCGGTCCCCTCCGTCGGTGGCGAATCGAGGTTCGCACGCAGCCCTCGGACATATCGGGACGACTGTAGTTTGCGCCCGGGTGGGCTGGCCGTCCAGCAGCCGGCGCCGTGCGGCGTCATGGCATGTGCACGTATTCCAGCTTGAGGCCGTCCGGATCGGCAAAGAAGACGGCGTAGTAGCCGGTGCCGTACTCGGGATAGTCGGCCGGTGCATCGAGAATAGCGGCGCCGATCGACCGCAGCAGCGCATACAGCTGGTCGACATCGGCGCGACTGGCAGCGCGCCATGCCACGTGATGCAAGCCCGGTGCGTAGCGGTCATGCGGATGAGTCGCGCCGGCGCCCTGCGCCCGCTTGATTCCGATCGAGCAGAAGCCGCCATCTTCCGTCGCGAGATCCCAGTCGAAGCCGCGGGCATCCTCGCGTTCGCAGCGGTAGCCCATGAACCCCAGCACCGTGTCGTAGAACGCGCGCGAGGTCCGGGGATCCGCGACAGTCAGGTCGAGATGGTGAATGGTACCGCGCATCGCAACGATCCGCCCTTCCGTCCGGCCGGGCATCGGCGGCTATCGCCGGGCCGCGGTCCGGGGCAATAGTGCCGAGCATGGACTCCGTGACCGCTCTTGTCGCCCGTCCGTCGGTGCTGGCGCTTCTGTCCGCCGCCTGCTTTGCACTGGCGCTGGTGCTGACCCAGCGCGGTTTGCGGCATCGCACGCCGCTGGCGGGGGCCATCATCAGCGTGCCGACGACGGCATTGCTGTTCTGGCTGCTCGCACCCCTGGTATTGCGCGTTGAGGGCTGGCGGTCCGACGCCGCCGTCGCTTTTGCCGCCGTCGGGCTGCTGTTCCCGGCCGCCGTGACCCTGCTGACGTTCGAGGCCAACCGCCGTCTGGGACCCAACGTTGCCGGCGCCGTCGGCAACCTCGCGCCGCTGTTTGCCGTCCTCGTCGCGATGGTGGCGCTGGCCGAGGTGCCTGGCGCCATGCGGTTGCTGGGCGTGGCGGTCGTGGTCGCCGGCGTGACTCTGCTGGCGCTGCGCCGCGCGCATGGCGGCGCCCGGCCGTCAGCGGCGACCCTCGGCCTGCCGCTGCTGGCCGCGGCCATTCGCGGCGCGACACAACCGGCGGTCAAGGCCGGCCTCGCGTTGTGGCCTAGCCCGTTCGCCGCCGGACTGATCGGCTACACGGTTTCGGCCGTCGTGATCCTCGTCACGGCGGGCTATCTGGCGCGCCGGAACGGCGTGTGGCGTAACGCGGGTGGCCGCGGCTGGTTCGTCGCCGTCGGGCTCTGCAACGGCGCCGCGGTGCTGCTGATGTATGCCGCGCTGGGACGCGGACCTGTGGCGCTGGTGTCGCCCATCGTCGCCAGCTATCCGCTGTTCACCCTGCTGTTCGCGCGGCTGCTGCTGCCCGGCGAGCGCGCCGGCGGTGCCGTCGTGGCCGGTGTGGCGATCACGGTCGCCGGCGTGGTGCTGCTGCTGGCCGGCTGAGGGCCGGGCGGTCTAGACTTCAGCCAACAACACGCCGGAGGTTCCGTCCATGACCGCGCCGCTCGCCATCCGCCTGCATGCCGCCGACAACGTCGTGGTGGCGCGCATGGACATTCTGCCCGGCACCGAAGTCGAACCCGGCGTGGCGGCGGCGCAGCGCGTGCCACCGGGTCACAAGATCCTGACGGCGCCAGTAAAGAAGGGCGCGGCGATCCGCAAGTACAACCAGATTATCGGATTCGCCACCGAGGATCTGGCGGCCGGCACGCATGTTCACACGCACAACTGCGCCATGGGCGATTTCGAGCGCGACTACGCATATTGCGAAGACGCGCGGCCCACCGACTACGTGCCAGAAGCCCGGCGCGCCACCTTCCAGGGGATTGTGCGCGACGACGGGCGCGTTGCCACCCGCAACTACATCGGCATCGTCACCACGGTGAACTGCTCGGCCGCCACCAGTCGCATGATCGCCAACAAGGTGGCGCCGCTGCTGGACGAATTTCCCAATATCGACGGCGTCGTGCCCCTGACTCACGGCACGGGCTGCGGCATGGCGTCGTCGGGCCTGGAGATGGACGTGCTGCGCCGCACGCTCGCGGGCTACGCGCGCCATCCGAACATGGCCGCCGTCGTCGTGCTGGGACTGGGCTGCGAGGCCAACCAGGTTGCCGGCCTGATGAACGCCGAGAAGCTCAACAGCGGCCCGAAGATGATCCCGATGACCATCCAGGACGAAGGCGGCGTGGCCAAGACGGTGATGCGCGCCACCGGCTTCATCAAGGAGCTGCTGCCCGAGGCCAACAACGTCAAGCGCCAGACGGTGCCGGCCAGCCACCTGATCCTGGCCCTGCAGTGCGGTGGCTCGGACGGCTATTCCGGCATTTCGGCCAACCCGGCGCTGGGCGCCGCCGTCGACCTGCTGGTGCGCCACGGCGGCTCGGCGGTGTTGAGCGAGACGCCCGAGATCTACGGCGCCGAGCACCTGCTGACGCGCCGCGCCGCCTCGCGTGAGGTCGGCGAGAAGATCGTCGAGCGGATCCGCTGGTGGGAGGATCACTGCGCCAAGACCGGCGGCGAGATGAACAACAATCCCTCGCCGGGTAACAAGGCAGGCGGACTGACCACGATCCTCGAGAAGTCGCTGGGCGCGGTCGCCAAGGGCGGCACGACCAACCTGGTCGAGGTCTACAAGTACGCCGAGCCGATCACCGCCAAGGGCTTCGTCTACATGGACACGCCGGGCTACGACCCGGTGGCGGCGACCGGCCAGGTGGCGGGCGGCGCCAATGTGCTGTGCTTCACCACCGGCCGCGGCAGCGTGTTCGGCTGCAAGCCGACGCCGTCGATCAAGCTGGCGACCAACAGCGCATTGTACCGGCGCATGACCGACGACATGGACATCAACTGCGGCACGATCGTCGACGGCGAAGAGAGCATCCAGCAGGCCGGCCAGCGCATCTTCGAGCTGATTCTGCGGGTGGCGTCGGGCGAGAAGACCAGGAGCGAGGCGCTGGGCATCGGCGACGACGAGTTCGAGCCGTGGAAGATCGGGGCGACGATGTAGGTGTCACGGGCGTCGGGCGGCGCGACCCGACGGACCCGCGCCGCCGGAAAGGAGCCTATCAGTTCGCTGCGTGCCGGGCTGCGGCGTGGCAAACGAAATGCGTCAGGGCCCAAGGGAGGCGACCATGAGCGTCCAGGCCGACACTGTCAGATTGGTCGAAGAGCATGTCGCCATCGAGCCGCCGGACGGCGTGGCGGTCTGGGATATCGACCCCTATGGCGACGAGGTGCTGGCCGACCTGCCGGCCTATTATGGCGAACTGCGGGCGCGAGGTGGGTTCGTCTACCTGTCACGCTACGCCATGCTGGCCTGCGGCCGCTATCGCGAGACGAAGGAGGTATTTTCCGACTGGCAGCGCTTCGTGTCGTCGCGCGGCGTCGGCTTGACCGACTTCAAGCTGCAGAAGCCGTGGCGGCCGCCGAGCATCATTCTCGAGGTCGACCCGCCGTATCACGCCAGGACGCGCACCGTGATGACCCGCGTGATGTCGCCGCGCGCCGTGGCCGAGTTGAAGCAGGCGTTCCAGGCCGCCGCCGACACGCTGGTCGATCGGTTGCTGAGCAAGGGTACGTTCGATGCGGTGCCGGATCTGGCGGAGGCCTATCCGACCGCGGTGTTTCCCCAGGCCGTGGGACTGACCGAAATCGATACCCGACGATTGATCGACTATGGCGCCATGGTGTTCAACGCTCTGGGGCCGGACAACGCGTTGCGCCGCAAGGCCATGGCGCGCGGGCCGGATGTCGTGCCGTGGATCATGGAGCAGTGCAAGCGCGAGCGGCTGGCGCCTCAGGGCTTCGGCGCCGACATCTACGCCGCCGCCGACCAGGGCGAGATCACCAGCGACGAGGCCGGCATGCTGGTGCGCTCGCTGCTGTCGGCCGGCGTCGATACGACGGTGACGGGACTCGGCAGCGCGATCTGGTGCTTCGCCGGCAACCCGGCCGAGTTCGACCGCCTCAAGGCGAATCCCCGGCTGGCGTTGCCGGCCTTCGAGGAGGCGCTGCGCCTGACCTCGCCCGTGCATTCCTTTTGCCGGACGGCGAACCAGGCAACCGAGGTCAACGGCACGCCGATTCCGCAGGATGCCAAGATCCTCTGCGTGCTGGGCGCCGCCAACCTCGATCCGGATCAGTGGCCGCAGCCAGACCGGTTCGACATCACGCGCCGGCCGATCGGTCACCTTGCGTTCGGTGTCGGTATCCATAACTGCGTCGGACAGAACGTGGCCCGCGCCGAAGCCGACGCGCTGCTGACGGCGATTGCACGTAAGGTCGATGCCATCGAGTTCGCTGGCGCCGCCGTCTGGCGGCCGGGCCATGCGATCCACGCCCTCGACAGCCTGCCGGTGACGTTCAGGGCGAGATAGTCCTGGGCCGGATCGTCCGCGCATCGCCATCCCTTGAGGTCGACGACCGCGACGCGGCCTTGCCATGCGCCTGGCGCGGTCGTCTTATCGCCGGGCCGTTCACCTGACACCGGAAACCGCCGCCATGATCCCCAAGACTCACCGCCGTGTCGTCCTGTTGCGCCGTCCGCCGGGCGAACCGGCCGAATCCGATTTCCGCGTCGAGGAGGCGGCGGTGCCGCAGCCCGGCCCCCGCGAGGTCCTGGTGCGCGTGATCTACCTGTCGCTCGATCCCTACATGCGCGGCCGCATGCGCGATGCGGCGTCCTACGCGGCGCCCGTCGGTATCGGCGAGGTGATGACCGGCGGCACGGTGGGGGAGGTGGTGGCCTCGAACCATCCCGACTTCAAGGTTGGCGACATCGTCGAGGACCGTCTGGGCTGGCAGGAATACGCCATCGGCGGTGGCCCTGGCCTGCGCAAGATCGATCCGTCGATCGCGCCGATCTCGACCGCCAATGGCGTGCTCGGCATGCCGGGCATGACCGCCTATTTCGGCCTGCTCGAGGTCGGCCGTCCCAAACCGGGCGAGACCGTGGTCGTGTCGGCCGCCTCGGGTGCGGTGGGGCAGGTGGTTGGCCAGATCGCGAAAATCATGGGCTGCCGCGCGGTGGGTGTTGCCGGCGGGCCGGCCAAGTGCGCCTTCGTGAAGGACACGCTCGGCTTCGATGCCTGCATCGACTACAAGGCCGTCAACGATCTCGACGCCGCGCTGCGCGCCGCCTGCCCCGACGGTATCGACGTCTATTTCGACAATGTCGGCGGTGTCATCACCGATGCGGCGCTGCGCAACCTCAACTTTTTCGCCCGCGTCGCATTGTGCGGCTCGATCTCGCAGTACAACGCCACCGCGCCCGAGATGGGGCCGCGGCTGCTCGGCACCTTCGTCGGCAAGCGGGTGACGGCGCGCGGCTTCATCGTCACCGATTTCGCGGCCCACTATGTGCCGGCGCTGCGCCAGATGGGTGGCTGGGTCAGGTCGGGCAAGCTGAAGTACCGCGAGGATATCGTCGAGGGCATCGACAAGGCGCCGCGCGCCTTCATCGGTCTGCTGCGCGGCGAGAATTTCGGCAAGATGCTGGTCAAGCTCGGGCCGGAACCGGGCGGACGTTGAGCCGATCCCGGCCCCGCAAGGTCGTACCCTGACGGCACTGGGCGCGACTCGCGGTTAGCGGACCATGCGCCGGCGTGGCAGGCGCGCGCTGCCGGAACGGGAGGTCGGTGGTCCCCGTCCGGGCGCTCAGTCGCCCTTGACGGTGACGCCGGCCAGCTTCTCGAAGATCTTCACGATCGCCGAGCCGTCCTGCTTGTTGAGGCCCTGGGCGCGGGCCATCTGGTAGACCTGCTGCGTCAGGTTGGCCAGCAACAGCGGCACGCCCAGCCGCTTGGCAAAGGCGGTCTCCAGTTCCTGGTCCTTGTACGAGATGTCGATCGTGCCGCCGGGCGCGTAGTCGCCCTTCAGGATGCGCGGCACGCGCAGGTCCCAGGCGGCGCTGGCACCGGTCGAGACGCGCACCACCTCGTAGACGGTCTGGGGATCGAGACCGGCCTTTACGCCCAGCACCAGCGCCTCGGCGACCGCCACGGTGTTGACCTGGACCAGCATGTTGTTGACCAGCTTCATCGCCAGCCCGCTGCCCAGTGGCCCGACATGAAACGATCGGCTGCCCATGACATCAAACAGGTCGCGGCACTTGGCGAAAGTTTCCGCAGCGCCGCCGACGATCACCGACAAATCGCCCGACTGAGCCCGCCCCGTGCCGCCGCTCACCGGTGCGTCGATCATGGCGATGTCGAGCCCTGCCAGGCGGTCGGCGAAATCGCGCGCCGCGAACGGATCGATGGTCGACATGCAGACCACGATGTGGCCGGGCTTGGCGCCGCGGATGATGCCGTGCGCGCCGATGATCACCGATTCGGCCTGCTCGGTGGTCTCGACGATGACGATCGTACGATCCACCGCCGCGGCGACCTTCTCGGCCGAGGTAGCCACCTCGGCGCCCTGCGCCCGCAGCGGCTCGGTCTTGCTCTTGTCGATGTCGTGAACGACCAGCGCAAACCCGGCCTTTGCCAGGTTGAGCGCCATCGGTCCGCCCATGGCGCCGAGCCCGATGAATCCGACCTTGCCGGCCATGCTGTCCTCCCTGTACGTGCGGCTAGACGCCGCCGGTCACGTCGATGGTCAGGCCGGTGACGAAGTCGGCGTCGGCCGAGGCCAGAAAGCAGATCACCCGTGCCTGGTCGACCGCTTCGGCGACGCGCCGCAGCGGCGTGCGTTCGATCTCCTCGGCCTGGGCCGCCTGGCTTCGCTTCTCCCAGTGCGGCCGGATGCGTTCGGTCAGCGTCACGCTGGGCGCGATGGCATTGACGTTGATCCCGTCGGGACCCAGCTCGTGGGCCAACTTGCGGGTGAAGGCGATGATGCCGCCTTTGGCCGCGGCGTAGGCGCTGGAGCTGTTGAAGCTCAGGCCGCGGCCGGCGATCGACGACAGGTTGACGATCTTGCCGCTGCGCTGCCGCTTCATTGGCGGAATGACCGCGTGGGTGCACAGGAACGTGGCGTCGAGGTTGAACGCGATCAGTTTCTGCCAGTCGCCGAATGTGAGTTTTTCGGTGCTGACCACCGGGTTGTCGATCACCGTGCTGCCGCCGACCGCGTTGACCAGGATGTCGATCCGGCCGTGATCGCGCAGCACCTCGGCGACCAGGTTGTCGACCTGCGCCGGATCAAGCGCGTCGACCAGCTTGCCCTCGACCTTGCCGCGATCCTGGCGCAGCGCCGGCACGGCTTCGTCCAGCCGGCCCTGGTGATTGTCGACGGCGACGACGGTGGCGCCCTCGCGCGCCATGATAGCGGCGGTGGCGCGACCGATACCGTTTGCCGCCGCCGTGATCAATGCGACCTTGCCCGCGAACCGCATGAGCCCTCCCGTCGACCGTCGCTCTTGGTTGCGGCGATTGTGAGAGCCCGCCGGACGGAGTCAATCGCGGTGGCTGGGCGGGCGGGCGCATGCCGGGCAGACCGCAAGCGCACACGCCAGATCGGGGCGCGCGCTTGTCGCTGACGTACAGGGCATGCGACGCTTTCGCGTCGCCAGGCCCGCTGGCCTGACGTCACAAACAGCGCAATCGGGAGGGAACATGGCACACAGCATCACGGTCGCGAAATTCCGCGACGTCGCCGATGGCCTGCAGAAAGGCCAGTTCGCCGTCGGCGACCGGGTCAAGATCGACGGTCTGTCGGGCCTCGATCCGATCTACAAGGCGCTGCTCGACCGGCCGATCACCGTCACGCTGGGACTCATCGGGCCGGACGGCCGGGTCGGCCTGACGCCGATGTGGTTCGACTACGAGGGCGACACTGTCCTGGTGAATACCGCCTCGCATCGCCCAAAATGCGCCTGGATCCGCAAGAATCCCAAATTCACCATCCTGATCGTCAATCCCGACAACGCCTACCATTGGGTCCAGCTCAAGTGCTCGGTCGACCACGAGGAGCACGAATGGGAACCGGGCGGCGAACGGGTGACCAAACAGCTCGACAAGATCTGGACAAAGTACACCGGCAATCCGCCGCCCTACGGGCTGCGCGATCCTGAGATCGACGAAAAACGCGTGCTGTTCGTGTGCAACGTCGATCGCATCGCCACCTTCGGCAAACCCTGACGCCGGCGGCGCCGCGGAGGGCAGGCATGCGCGGGCGATGCGGCGGGCGCGCCGCGCGCCAGCTATCGTGGCGTCCCTCAGCGGCAGGCACGACGGGAAACGGTACATGCATGACTTGGTGATCCGTGGCGGCACGGTGATCGATGGCAGCGGCGAGCCGGCGCGGACCGCCGACGTCGCGGTGGCCGACGGGCGCATCGTCGCCGTCGGCGGCAAGCTGGGGCCGGCACGGCGCGACGTCGACGCCGACGGTCTGCTGGTGACGCCGGGCTTCGTCGACATCCACACCCACTACGATGGCCAGGCGACCTGGGACCCCTACCTGACGCCATCGTCGTGGCACGGGGTGAGCACGGTGGTGTTCGGCAATTGCGGCGTGGGGTTCGCGCCGGTTCGGCCCGGCACCACCGACTATCTCATCAACCTGATGGAGGGCGTCGAGGATATTCCCGGCACGGTCTTGGCCGAGGGGGTGCCCTTTACGTGGGAAAGCTTCCCGCAATACATGGACGCGCTGGCGGCGATGCCGCGCGCCGTCGATGTCGGCGCCCAGGTGCCGCACGCGGCCCTGCGTTTCTATGTCATGGGCGAACGCGGCGCCGACCACGCCCAGACGCCGAGCGAGGCCGAAATGCAGCGCATGGCCGACCTGCTGGAAGAGTCGCTGTGCGCCGGCGCGCTGGGATTCACCACATCGCGCACCGCCAAGCACCGCGCCCGTGACGGCCGGCTCACGCCCAGCCTCAGCGCCCGCGAGCCGGAACTCTTTGCGCTGGCGCGCGCCATGCACCGTGCCGGCCGCGGTGTGCTGGAGGTCAACTCCGACTTCGGGCCGGGCGAGTTCGAAGCCCTGCGCGCCGCCGCCGAAATCGCGCGCCGGCCGCTGTCGTGCCTGCTGGTGCAGGTCAGGAACGAGCCGGATTTGTGGCGCCGCACCCTGGACCAGATCCGTGCCGCGCGGGCCGACGGCCTCGAGGCCAACGCCCAGGTGGGGTGCCGGCCGATCGGCGTGCTGATGGGGCTGGACACGACCGTCAACCCGTTCGCGGCCCATCCGGTGTGGGCGGAGTTGCGCAAGCTGCCGGCGGCCGAACGCTGCCGGCTCCTGGCGAGCGACGCGGCGCTGCGGCAGCGCCTGCTGGCGCCGGCGTCGGAGGGCACCCCGTCGATCTTCGCTGCCGAATTGACGAACGCCTATCCGCTGACCGGCGGGGCGGCGCTGGACTATGAGCCGGATCCGTCGCGCAGCGTCGCGGCCCAGGCGGCGGCGCGCGGCATCGATGCGCGGGCGCTGGCGCTCGACCTGATGCTGGCGGACGGCGGCGATGGCCTGCTGCTGCACCCGTTCGAGAACTATTGCGGCGGCAATCTCGACGTGGTGCGCGAGATGCTGACCGACGACGCCACGGTGCTGGGCGTCGCGGACGGTGGCGCGCATGTCGGGGTCATCTGCGATGCCAGCGCCCCGACCTATCTGCTGACCCATTGGGCGCGCGACCGCACGCGCGGGCCGCGCCTGCCGCTGGAATTCCTGGTGCGCAAGCACACGCGCGACACGGCCATGGCCTACGGGATGGCCGACCGAGGCCTGCTGGCGCCCGGGCTGAAGGCCGACATCAACGTGATCGACTTCGAGCGCTTGCGGGTCTGCGCGCCGCACGTCGTCTACGACCTGCCGGCCGGCGGCAAGCGCCTGATGCAGAAGGCGGAGGGCTACCGCCACGTGTTTGTGTCGGGCGTCGAGACTTTGCGCGATGATCGGCACACCGGCGCGTTGCCCGGACGACTGGTGCGCTCGGGTTGAGCCTTTCCCGGGGATGCCGGGGACCTGCCTGACGGGGCGGAGAGACGCCATCGCGGTCCTGGCGGCAGAAACGGCAGCGTTTCCCTGTCCGGTCTTTCGGCCGCCAGCCGTGCCTGCGGGGAAGCAACGCGACAACAACGGAGGAAGCCATGCGCGCCGTCGTCTTCATGGGAGATCGCGAGATCGAGCTGATGCCGTTCGACGATCCCACACCCGGCCCGGGCGAGGTGGTGCTCGAGATGAAGGCCTCGGGTATGTGCGGCAGCGACCTGAAATACTACCGGGCGCCCAAGGGCGGCGGCGCGTCAGCGCTCGGCCTGGGCGCGTTGTCGGGGCCGGTGATCGCCGGTCACGAGCCCTGCGGTGTCGTCGCCGAAATCGGGGCCGGCGTGCCCGACTCGGTGGCGCGTCGCGGTGAGCGGGTGATGGTGCACCATTACAAGGGCTGCGGCGTGTGCAAGCACTGCCTGGTCGGCTGGACGCAGCTCTGTGCCAAGGGCGGCATGATCGTGTACGGCGCCACCGGACACGGCGGCCACGCGCCCTATATGAAGGTGCCAGCCAGCACCCTGGTGCCGTTGCCCGACTCGCTCTCCTACGAAACCGGCGCGGCGATTTCCTGCGGCACCGGCACTGCGTTCGGCGCCCTGCAGCGCATCAACCTGACCGGCCGCGACACCATCGCCATTTTCGGCCAGGGACCGGTCGGCCTCTCGGCCACCCAGCTTGCGGCCGCCATGGGCGCGCGGGTGATCGCGCTGGATGTCAGTCCCGACAGGCTGACGCGCGCCCGCGACTTCGGTGCCGACGCGACGCTCAATCCCTCCAATCTCGACCCGGTGGCGGCGATTCGCGAGCTGACCCATGGCGAGGGCGCCAGCCTGACGCTGGACACCACCGGCGCCGCCGAGGCCCGCGCCCAGGCGGTACGCGCGACCCGTACCTGGGGCTCGGCCTGCTTCGTCGGCGAGGGCGGCTCGGTGACGCTGGACGTCAGCCCCGATCTGCTGCGCCGGCAGATTACCATCGTCGCCTCGTGGACCTTCTCGACGGTCGGCCAGGCGGAATGCGCCCGCTTCGTTGCCGAACGTAACATCGACGTCGATCACCTGTTCACCCATCGCTGGAAACTGGGCCAGGCGGCCGAGGCCTACCGCCTGTTCGACACCCAGACGACGGGCAAGGGCGTGTTCCTGATGTGACCAGCGCCATGCATCGACAGACGCCAACGGTTGTGAAAGATTGCCGGCGCGCGGCGACTCTTAGTTCCCTTTATCGGACCGATCAGAAGAAATGATGTGCACCCGGCACGAAGCGACCACATTTGCTGGCTATGACAAGTGCCATGCCGCGGCGCGCAAGCCCGGGTTTCACATCGAGGATACATGTCCGTGTCGGCGATCCAGGAACTTGATCCGCGCGCTGGGAGTCCGCCTGCGATGCAGAGCGAGCCGCGCCGGCTGACCGCCATCGTCTGCGCCGACGTGGCCGGCTACAGCCGGCTCGTCGGGCTCGACGAGATGGTGACGCTCAGGGCGATGAAGGCGATCTACGTCAAGCAGGTCGAACCGGCCGTGGCGCGGCACGGCGGCCGCGTCGTGAAGATCACCGGCGACGGCGTGCTGCTGGAATTCGCCAGCGCCGTCGACGCGGTGCACGCCGCCGTCGACCTGCAGACCGGCGTGGCGCAGAGCGGCGCTCGTGTCGCGCCGGATCGCCGGGTCGAACTGCGCATCGGCATCAATGTCGGCGAAGTCGTGGTGCTGGGCGACAACGACATCTTCGGCGAGAGCGTCAACGTCGCGGCCCGCCTGCAGGAGCTGGCCGAACCGGGCGCGATCTGCGTCGCCGAACGGGTCCATGACGAGCTGCAGGGCAAGTCGGACCTGTCGTTTCAGGACATGGGCGATCAGCGGTTGAAGAATATCAACCGGCCGATCCGCGTTTGGCAATGGTACCCGGATGGGGCCGGACGGATCATCGCCGACCCGCCGGCGCTGCCCGACAAGCCATCGATCGCCGTGTTGCCGTTCGACAGCATGAGCGGCGACGACGTGCAGCAAGCTTTCGTCGACGGCATCACCGAGGACATCATCACCGAGCTGTCGCGCTTTCGCTCGCTGTTCGTGATCGCGCGCAACAGCGCGTTCACCTACAAGGGCCGTTCGGTCGACGTCCGGCAGGTGGCGCGCGAACTGGGCGTGCGCTATGTGCTGGAAGGCAGTGCGCGCCGCGCCGGCGAGCGCGTGCGAGTTACCGCCCAGCTGATCGAGGCGTCGAGCGGCGCGCACCTCTGGGCCGAGCGCTACGATCGCGTCGTCGAGGATATCTTCGACGTGCAGGACGCGATCACGCGCAGCATCGTCGCCGCCGTGACGCCCGAGGTCGAGGGCGCCGAGCTGGCGCTGACGCGCCGCGCCCGCCCGGCCGACCTGAAGGCGCACGAGATCGCCCTGCAGGCCTGGGCCGATGCCTGGGACTCCTACACCCGCCCCGACCGGGTGCGGCGCGACCGCGCCATCGCCCGCGCCGAGGAGGCGTTGCGCATCGATCCGCATTGCATGCGGGCGCTGCTGACGCTGGCGCTGGCGCACTGGCAGCATGCCAACCTGCGCACCAGCCCGTCGCCGCAGGCGTCGGTGCAGGCCGCGATCGAGGCCGCCACGCGCGCCACGCAACTCGACCGGCTGAACCATCAGGCGTTCGTTTTCCGCGGGCTCGGGCTGATGATGGCCCAGCGCTTCGACGAGGCGATGATGGACCTGCGGCACGGCTGCGATCTCAATCCCAGCGATCCCGGCGCCTTGATCGCGCGCGGCTGGGGCGAGGTGGTGATGGGCAATACCGATGTCGGCGGGCGGCTGCTGCAGGACGCGATGCGCGTCAGCCCGCGCGATCCGCAAATGTACAACGCCTATACGTCGCTGTGCGCCGCCGGTTTCATCGATCGCAACTACGCCAAGGGCGTCGAGTGGGGCGTGATCGGCAAGCGCCAGCATCCCGACTATCCGCCGCTGCGCCACTATCTCGCCCTGAACTACGTCGGCCTCGGCCAGCTGGAGCGCGCCGCCGCCGAGATTGACGCCTTGCGGCGTGTCGCGCCGGAATGGCTGGCCGAGCGGCTGGCGGGTTTCTCGGCCCTGGTGCGGCCCGAGCACCGGGAGCGGTCCCTTGAGTTCCTGCGACGTGCCGCGGACGCGTGAGATCGGCGTGACCTGTCGCGGCACGGCCGGTCGCCGGCCGCGAAGGATGTTCGCCGGCGGCCTGAATTAGCGTTTGACATCCGGCCGCTTCGCGGTGTTCCGTCGGACGGCAATCGACTTTGGTCCGCCTTGACCAACCCGCCGCGGCATGCGGCGCTGTTTCAAGACCACTTCCAAACAAGGTTGTAGCGCGGCGCGGACTTCGCGTGGCATTTGATACGACGTGCAAGAAAACAGGGGCGGCTTATGGCTACAGGAACCGTCAAGTGGTTCAATTCCACCAAGGGCTATGGCTTCATCCAGCCGGACGATGGCGGCAAGGACGTGTTTGTGCACGTCAGCGCCGTCGAACGCGCCGGGTTGCGCTCCCTCCAGGAAGGCCAGAAAGTCACCTACGAACTCGCTACCGAGCGAGGTCGGACGTCGGCGGTCAATTTGCAGGCGCACTAACACCGCCGCGCGGGTTTGCCCGCGCGTCTGATGGAGCGCTGAGTGGCGTAGTCGTGCAGCCGCGGCACAATGGCGACAACCGGACGAACAAGCACGTCGTCGACGCGGCGGCGCCAGCAGTGTCGTGCGCAAGGTGTACACTTTCCGTGTGCCCGCTCGACGCGGCCTGTGTGACAAGCGCGCCATGACGGAGTTGCGTCCGACGCCGATCGACCGCCTCGCCGCGGTCGCCGATCGCTACGACGCCTACATCGTCGACCTCTGGGGTGTGGTTCACGACGGCAAGCGACCCTATCCGGGCGTGCTCGACTGCTTCGCGGCCTTCAAGCGCGCCGGCAAGCACACGTTGCTGCTCTCGAACGCGCCGCGGCGAGCGCACGCGGCCGTCACGCGCCTGGCCGAGCTGGGGGTGGCGCGCGATCTCTACGACGAGGTGCTGACGTCGGGCGAGGACGCGTGGCACGCGCTGCGCACCCGCGGACGGCCCGACGCGGCGCCGTTCTACCGAGATCTCGGTCGACGCTGCTTTCTGTTCGGCGCGCCCCGCGATCTGAGCCTGTTCGAGGACATCGACGTCGAGCGCGTCGCCGACATCGCGATGGCCGACTTCATCCTGTGCACCAATCTGTTTGACTACGGCGACCGGCCGGCCAATCACGAGGAAACCTTGCGGCAGGCGGCGGCGCGCGGCCAGCCAATGATCTGCGCCAATCCCGACCTCGTCGTGGTGCACGGCGAGGCGCTGGAGTACTGCGCCGGCGCGGTGGCCGAGCTCTACGAGCAGCTGGGCGGCAAGGTCGTCTACCACGGCAAACCGCACGCCCAGATCTATGCGCGGGCCCGCGCCATGCTGGGCGGCGCCGCGCCGCGGCGCGTGCTGTGTGTCGGCGATTCGCTGCGTACTGACATCGCCGGTGCCAACGGCGCCGGCCTTGACTCGCTGCTGGTCGTCGGCGGCATCCACCGCGAGGAGTTTGCCGGTGCCGACGGCAACCTCGATATGGCGCGCCTCGAAGCGGCTTGTGGCGTCGCCGGGGCATGGCCGACCTGGGTGGGCGCGGGCCTGCTGTGGTAGGCGCGCTCGCGCCCGCGTGAGCGGTCGTGGGTTTGAGCGATGCACGTCAGCCGGTAGAGTCCCGCCAGTCTTGTCGCAGAGCCAGGCCGATGCCCCAGGTCGAATGGACATGGCAGTTCGATGATCTGTCGCCGGCCGCGCTGTGGCGCGTAGTGGCCGACACCAACCGCTTTAACGAAATCCTCAAGCTGCCGGCCTACTCCCTGGAGGAGATCCCCCAGCCCAACGGCACGGTGCTGCGTCGCGGTGCGGGCAAGGTGGCCGGCTTCGAGCTGGCCTGGGAAGAGAAGCCCTACGAGTGGGTTCTCCATCGCAGCTTCCGGCAGACCCGGGTTTTCTCTAAAGGCCCGTTCCGGATTTTCGGCCCGAGCCTCGAAATCACGCCGCAAGGCAACGGCTGCAGGGTCGTCTACGCGTTGCGCTGGGAGCCGATGAACTGGTTGGGCCGGCTCGCCGGCCTGCGGCTGGCGCGCAATTCCGGGCGGCTGATCGAGACGCGCGTCAAGGAAGGCGTCGGCTTCCTGCACGGCGAACGGCCGCTGATGTTCGACTTTGCGCCGCCTGACCCGGCGCCCGGTGTGCGCGAGCGGCTTGATGCGATGGTGCGGGACGCCGAAGCGACCGGCTATGCCCACGGGCTGGCGCAGCGTCTGGCCGATCGACTGCTGAGCGCCATGGAGGTGGACCTGCAGCGCCTGCGTCCGAAAACCTTGGCGCACGACCTGGGGGTTTCGCCGCGCGACGCCATCGAACTCTGTCTGGCCGGCGTCAAGGCGCGCATGCTCGACATGAAGTGGGACTTGCTGTGTTCCAACTGCCGCGGCGCCAAGCTGACCGTGCCGTCGCTCGACCAGCTGCCGCGCGGCGCCCACTGCCCGTCGTGCAACATCGACTACGCCCGCGACTTCGCGCGCAACGTCGAACTGACCTTCGCGCCGTCGCCGCTGATCCGCGCGCTGGGCATCGGCGGCTTCTGCGTCAGTGGCCCTGGTGTCACGCCGCATGTCGTCGTGCAGCAATTGCTGGCGCCCGGCGAACGGCGCCGTGTGGCCGCAGACCTGCCGCCGGGCGCCTACCGGCTGCGGACCCTGCATCCCGGCCGTGCCGTCGACATCGAGCATGGCGGCGGGCCGTTTCCGGGCCTGCGCGTGAGCAGCGAGGGTGTCGAGGCGCTGCCGGCGGACGGGCCGGGCGAGATCGCCTTCGTCAACGACGCCGGCTTCGAGTTGGCGGCGCTGATCGAGACGCGCGACTGGGTGCGCGAGGCGCTGACGGCCCACGAAGTGACGACCCTGCAGGCGTTCCGCGACTTGTTCGCTGACGCCACGTTGCGGCCGGGCGACGAGGCGGGCGTCGGGCAGATCACGATCCTGTTCACCGATCTGCGCGGCTCGACGGGGCTTTACGAACGGATCGGCGATGCCGCTGCCTTCAATCTCGTGCGCGAGCATTTCGCCGTGCTCGGCAAGGCGGTACGCGATGCCAATGGTGCCGTCGTCAAGACGATTGGCGATGCCGTGATGGCGGCATTCGCCGACCCGGTCGATGCGGTACAGGCGGCGTTGTCGATCCGCGAGGCGGTCCGGGCACTGGATCATCGCCTGGCGGCGGAGCGCGGCGTGGCGGGCGAGGCGCTGGTCGTGAAAATCGGCCTGCACATGGGCCCGAGCATCGCGGTGAACCTCAACGACCGGCTCGACTATTTCGGCACGACCGTGAACATGGCGGCGCGGCTGCAGGGCCAGAGCCTGGGCGGCGACATCGTACTCTCGCACGCCGTCGCCGATGATCCAGCGGTGCGGCCGCTGCTGGACTCGTTGCCGCGGCATGATGAATCCGTGCCGCTGAAGGGCTTCGCGTCGCCCGTGCCATTCGTGCGCATCGTCGCCTAGCAGCGTCGGCCGCCACGGGTCAGTTCAGGCGCCAGGCCGTGAAGAAGCGCCAGATCGACGCCGTGGCGTCATACGCCTCGGCATTGACCGGGCCCACGACGCTTTCCGGCAACCGGCTCCGGGGGCCGCCCGGCCATTCGTGGCCGTGGCCGTGGATCAGCACGTAGCGGACCTCGACATTGCCGCGGCAGGCCCGCCAGCTCTGCACTCGCAGCGACGGCGCGACGATGATGGCTGGCGCAACGCGGCAGCCGTCCAGATCGCGCCAGCGTTCGGCCAGCGTCTGCAGCGGTTCCTTGTGGAAGCGGCCACCCCACGGCAACGTGACCTCGCCGCCGGCCACGGGATTGAGCGGGTCCTTGTCGCCGGAGATATAGAGCACCGGCATCGGCCGCGGCAGCGCCGGGCGCAGCGGCACCATGATACCCGCCACCGGCGCGATGGCGGTGACGCGGTCGGTCAACTCCTGGCCCAGGCGCTGTGCCATGCCGGCGCCCGACGAAAATCCGGTGACATAGACCCGCGCGCGGTCGATGCCATAGCGGCGTGCCAGCTCGTCGATCAGCGCGGCAACAAAGCCGACGTCGTTGCTGGCCCGCATGTTGGGGCTGCCGCGGCCCGAGCCATCGTTCCAGGCGCGCGGGTTCGTCAGGAAATCCGACGCCCGACCAGCGAAGGCTGGTGCGGCATCCGGGCCGACGACGACAAAGGCCTCGGCGTCGGCCTTGGCCTGCCAGCGGTAGAGCCTGACGGCCTGCTCGCCGCCGCCACCGGCACCGTGCAGCACAAAGACCAACGGTGCACCGGGCCGCAATCCGGCGGGAGCATGCACGTAGTAGGTCCGCTCAACGTCGCCCAGGCGCAGCGATTGTGTCTCGCCGGCCAGTGCGGCGCCGATCGACAGGCAGAACAGCAGCAGGCCGGCCGCGATGGCCCCCACTGCCAGACGGTACTCGCGCGGAATGTGCAGTCTGCCGGCATCCGACATGCCAACAGATACGACGCCACGCGCGACGGCATCCCCGCTAGCGACCGAGGAAAGCGGCGAGGACGCCGGCGGCCTCGTCGTTGGCCACCAGGCCCTGCTTCAGGAAGCGTGTCATTGAGAAGAAGCCGTGCAGGGTGCCGGGGAAATTGGCGTAGGTCACTTTGACACCAGCCTGACGCAGCTTTTCGGCGTAGGCGTGGCCCTCGTCCTTGAGCGGATCGTAGCCCGCCGTCAGCACGTAGGCCGCCGGCAGGCCGGTGAAATCCTTGGCCAGCAGCGGCGACACCCGCAGATCACTCAGATCGACGCCTGTCGGCAGGTAGTGCCGGAAAAACCAGTCGATCAACGCATCCGTCAGGAAGTAGCGGTCGCCCAGCGTGCGGCGCGAGTGGCTCTGCGTTGCGCTGTCGGTCGCGGGGTAGATCAACATCTGGAACGCCGGCATGCGCTCGCCGGCCGATTTCGTCTGCTGGCAGACGACGGCGGCGAGATTGCCACCCGCCGAATCGCCGCCGACCGCGATCTTGTCGGGCAGCGTGTCAAAGTTGCCGGCGTGGTCCCGAATGTGCCGAAACGCGATCAGGGCATCCTCGACCGGTGCCGGGAACGGATGCTCCGGGGCCAGCCGGTAGTCGATGGCAATCACCTGGCAGCGGCTCTTGTTCGCCAGCCGCCGGCAGGTGGAGTCATGCGTCTCCAGATTGCCGATCACGAAGCCGCCGCCGTGGTAGTAGACCAGGGTCGGGATCGGCTTGTCCTCGACACCGGCTGGCCAGTAGCGCCGGAAGGCGATCGGGCCGCCCGGACCGGGCAGGGTCCCATCGCTCACGCGGGCAACCGCCGGCGGATCGGCCTCGCCGTCGGCCGACAGCTTGTCGGCCATGGCGCGTGCCTCGGCGGCGCCCAGCGTATGCAGCTGCGGCCGGCCGGCAGCGGTCGCCTTCTCCATCAAGTCGAGCACAAAGGCGGCTTCGGCATCGAGCATGCGCAATCTCCCGTGTCGGCAGGCGGACGACGCCGTCAGGCGGCCTTTCCGCCCGCACGGCGATGCGGTATGAGCACTAAAGACCGCACGCGGATCGCGCAAGCCGAGGCACGATCATGGCTGAGTTTCCGAAGAAAACCCTGGACGACTGGACCGCCCTGGCCCGCAAGGAGCTCAAGGACCGGCCACTGGACAGCCTCGACTGGCTGACGCCGGAGGGCATCCGGGTGAAGCCGCTCTATACGGCGGCCGATCTGGAGGCGCTTGAAACCCTGGACACGCTGCCGGGATTCGCGCCGTTCCTGCGTGGCCCGAAGGCGACCATGTACGCCGGCCGGCCATGGACGGTACGCCAGTACGCCGGCTTCTCGACCGCCGAGGAGAGCAACAAGTTCTATCGCGCCAACCTGGCGGCCGGGCAGCAGGGCGTGTCGGTGGCGTTCGACCTGGCGACTCACCGTGGCTACGACAGCGACCACCCGCGGGTCATCGGCGACGTCGGGAAGGCGGGTGTCGCCATCGACTCCGTCGAGGACATGAAGATCCTGTTCGACGGCATCCCGCTCGAGAAGATGAGCGTGTCGATGACCATGAACGGCGCCGTGCTGCCGGTGCTGGCCGGTTACATCGTGGCGGCCGAGGAGCAGGGCGTGA
>JAHCJT010000239.1 GCA_026126245.1 Alphaproteobacteria bacterium | reverse complement strand
AGGCATTGGTGTAGGGCATCGCCGCCACCGGGATCAGATTGCGCCGCCGCAGCACGACGCGGTCGAAACCGTGCGTCTGGGCCGCCAGATCGATCAGGCGTTCGATCACGAACATCACCTCGGGACGGCCGGCGCTGCGATAGGGTGCGGTCGACGGCGTGTTGCTCATGACGGCGCGGGCGCGCGCGACGGCCGGCATATCGTAGAGGCTGCTCAGCAGCTGCGTGCCCTTGGTCAGCGGAATGAACGATGCCGTGTAGGCGCCGACGTTCGACAGGTTGTCAGCGCGCAGCGCCAGGAACCTGCCGTTGCGGTCGAGCGCCAGCTCCGCCGAGATGCGCGCGTCGCGGCCCTGGTAGTCGCTGCTGAACATCTCGTGCCGCTCGCCGGTCCATTTCACCGGCCGTCCGACGCGCCGCGCCGCCCAGGCGACCAGCGCGAACTCGGGATAGAAAAAGTTGCGGGTGCCGAAATTGCCGCCGATGTCCTGTGCCACGACCCGCACCTGTGCCGGATCGATGCCGAGGATGATCGCCAGTTCGCGCCGTGCCCGCACGGCGCCGCCACCGCCGGCATGGAGCGTATAGAAGGCGCTCGCCGCATCGTACTGTCCGACGGCGGCACGCGGCTCCATGGGCACACCGGTGACGCGCTGAATGGTGGTCTGCAGGCGCACGACGTGCGCCGCGCCCGTGAAGGCTGCCTCAACCGCGGCCGCATCACCGACCACGGCATCGACGGCAATGTTGGTGGGCAGATCGGGCCACAGCCGCGGCGCATCGGCGGCAGTGGCCGCCTCGGCGTCCGAAACCGCCGGCAACGGCAGGTAGTCGACCTGCAACAGCTCGGCCGCATCCCGCGCCTGGGCCAGGGTGTCGGCGACCACAAACGCCACCGCCTCGCCGACGAAATGCACGCTGTCCAGAGCCAGCACCGGTTGCCGCACCACACGGTGGGGCGAGCCGTCGCTATTGTCGAGCCGGATATCCGGCGGGCTCATGGCCGCCGGGACATGCGGGATCGGCTGCAGGCCGTCGGCCACGACATCGGCGCCGGTCAGGACCACCAGCACGCCCGGCGATGCCCGGGCCGCGTCGCTGTCGATGGCGCCGATTCGGGCGTGCGCATGGGGTGAGCGGACGACCACCGCATAGGCCTGTTCCGGCAGCGACACGTCATCGCTGTAGCGACCGCGACCGGTCAGCAGGGGCTCGTCTTCCAACCGCGGCAGCGCGGCGCCGATGGCAGTGGTCATCGACCGATCGTCCTGATCCAAGAATCTGGCATGGCGCCGGACGGCACGGCGGCAGCCGCACGGCCCGGACCACCGGCAGCTTGACCGCATTCGGCCCGGGCTGTCGAACCTTGATCTGCGGAAAAGCACCGACGGCGGCTGCAGATCGCGCCGCGGCAGGAGCGCGCGGCCGTGGCGGGGCGGCGCCATTTACGGCAGCATGGGCAGGGACGGCGAGGATCGTCGCCGCATGGAGGGCAGCCATGCCGTCATCGCGTCGCGCGTTCATATCAGGTCTTGGCGTTGGTGGGCTGGCATTGGCCGCGCCGGCCGGCGCCGCGCTGCGCTGCACGCCGTTCAGTCCGACCGGCGTGCAGGTCTGCGAGGCCGGCATCGACAGCCGCGTGCATGTCGTGCAGGCATTGCAGCAGAATTCCCAGTGGTGCTGGGCGGCCTGCATCAGCGCCATCTTCGCGTTCCACGGATATGCCGTCTCGCAGCAGCGCATCGTGCGGGCCACCTATGGCCGGTCGGTGAATCTTCCCGCGCATGGTCCCCAGATCGCCGCCGCCACCAGCCGCACTTGGCAGACCGACGACGGCGTTACCTTCAATGGCCGTTGCGAGGTGCTGTGGGACCGCCAGTTCTTTGTCGGCCGGCCGGATGCGCCCGCCGAGGCGGCGCACGAACTGGCCGACGACCAGCCGTTGATCATCGGTACCGGCGGCCATGCCATGGTGCTCACCGCCATGACCTACGCCCGCGACGCCTACGGCCGCGGTCAGCCGCAGGCGGCCGTGGTGCGGGATCCCTGGCCCGGGCGCGGGCGGCGGCAGCTGTCACCGCAGGAATGGTACGGCACGACCTTCCTCGCCAAGGTGCACGCCTCGTAAGACCAGCCGCACCAACCGCCGTAACGCCGCCGGAGCCTGCCGCCGTGAACGCACCGCGCAACGCGTTCGATCCTGAAGAAATCCTGGCGGGGATCCTGCGGTGGGTGCGCGTCGAGAGCCCGACTTACGAGGCCGCCGCCGTAAACCGCATGATGGATGTGGCGGCGGCCGACATGGCCGGCCTCGGCGCGACGGTCGTGCGCATCGCCGGCGTCGACGGCTACGGTGATTGCCTCCGCGCCACGGTGCTGGGCGAGCACGACGCACCTGGCGTGCTGGTGCTGGGGCATCTCGACACCGTGCATCCGGTCGGCACGATTGACGGCCCCTTGCCGGTGCGACGCGAGGACGGCCGGGTCTACGGCCCGGGCATCTTCGACATGAAGGGCGGCATGTACCTGGCGGTGCACGCGCTGAAAGAGACATTGCGCCAGCGCGGCCGGCCGCGGCTGCCCGTCACGTTCCTGTTCATCGCCGACGAGGAGATCGGCAGTCCGACGACGCGGGCGATGATCGAGGCCGAGGCGCAACGCCATCGCTACGTGCTGGTGCCGGAGCCGTCGCGCGGCGGCACGGCCGTGACCGGCCGGCACGCCTTTCAGCGCTTCTCGCTGACGGTGTACGGCAGGCCGGCGCACGCTGGCGCCACCAACCGTCTGGGCCGCAGCGCCATCAGCGCCATGGCGCGGCTGATCGCCAGGATCGAGGCGATGAGCGATTTTACGCGCGGCGAAACCTATGCGGTGGGCGTCGTGCAGGGCGGCCAGTGGGTGAACGTCGTGCCCATGGAATGCCGCGCCCAGGTGCTGTGCGTGTCGCCGACCGAGGCGAGCGTCCAGGCGGTACGGCGCAATATGCTGGCGCTGGCCGGCGAGCACGACGGCGTGCGCGTCGTGGTCGAGACCGGCCCGGTACGACCGTTGTTCCGTGCGCATCCCGCCACCATGGCGCTCTATGAGCGGGCGCGGGTATTGGCCGCCGACATCGGCTTCGAGCTGCGGCACGGCCAGTTCGGCGGCGGCAGCGACGGCAATTTCACTGGCGCGCTGGGCATCGCGACGCTCGACGGCCTGGGCGTCGATGGCGGCGGGGCGCACACCCACGAGGAGCACCTGCTGGTTTCCTCACTCGCGCCGTACGCCCGGCTGATCGCCGGTCTGTTCGAGACCCTCGGTCGCGACGAGGACGTCGGCGGCTAGGCGCGCACCATCGCGGGTCGACCGCACGCGGCGACAGCTCCGTTTCCTCCCCAGGGAAAGCCGGACTCACACTTCATAGCGCTGCAGCGCGCGGGCTTCGCAAGGCGACGGCGGAGCAGGCGAACCTGCCCCGCGGCGCTTGATGGTCTGACCGACTCAGAACTCCAGCTTGTCGCCGGGATTGATCGGGAAGACCTTGGTCGACGTGCTGCCCAGCGCCGTCATGTATTCCTGCGGCGTGCCCTTCAGCGGCGGGAAGGTGCCGTAGTGGAACGGGACGGCATATTTGGGCTTAAGGTAGTCACGGGTGGCGACCGCGGCGTCCTTGGGGTCCATGACGAAGTGGCCGCCGATCGGGATCATGATCAGATCCGGCTTGTAGTAGTCGCCGATCAGCTTCATGTCGCCGAACAAGCCGGTATCGCCCATGTGGTAGATCTTGAAGCCGTTCTCCAGCTCGACGATGAAACCGACCGGTTCGCCGCCGACATGGGTTTCCATCTTCTTGGTTTCGGGATTGGTCCACACCAGCTCCGAACTGTGTTCGGCGTGGGTCATCGTGATCTTGATGCCCGGTCCCAGCGGCATGATGGTGCCGCCCTTGTTCATCCGTGGCACCAGTTCGGCCGGCAGCACGCCCAGGGTCAGCAGCGACTGGTTGAGACCGGCCGGGCCGATCAGCGGCACTTTGTGTTTCTTCGCAAGGTCCGGTGCGTCGCCGAGATGATCGCCATGGGCATGCGTCACCAGGATGATGTCGATCTTGCCCAGCGCGTCGAGGTTCTTGTACTGCGCCGGTGTCTTGGGATTCTGGGTCAGGAACGGGTCGATGACGATCACCTTGCCACCCGGCGTGGTGATCTTGGTCGCCGACTGGCCGAGCCAGAGGACTTCAGTCTTGCCGCCCTGCGCCCAGGCGGATGCGCCGCACAGAAGCAAGGCGGCGGCCATCAAGGCACCGCCCAAGCGTGTCATCATCCCCATTGTGTTCCTCCCTGTTGGCGAGCCAGCGATACCGCCGCGCCAGTCGCCTACGGCTCATTATTCGTCAGATCACCGCGACGACGGGGCCGGCGCGGCGCCGCATGTGCGCGACGGCCCGCAGCCAGTCTAGGCAGGCGCATGCGCCGTGACAACGCGGCGTATGGTTTGCGTTGGCACGGACCAAGCCGTGACTTGCTTACGTTTGGCGATCGTGCTCGCCGATGTGCGGTGCACGCGACTCATCGCCCGCGCGCTGACCGTCGAACGAGATCGGCAGGCCGTGGAACAGGGTCGGGGTCTCGGCATAGGGCCGGCTGAACATGCCCAGCGCCGCCACCTGCGGCAGCGCCAGGACCTCCGGCACGGTGTTGAGCGGCCCGTTGGGCACGCCCAGCGCATCCAGCTTCGCGCTCCAATGGGCGCGGGTCTGCGCCTTCATGATGTCGGCGATCATGCCCAGCAGCAGGTCGCGATGCTGCATGCGCTCGACGTTGGTGCGGAAGCGCGGCTCGTCGGGCCATTCGGGATGGCCCAGCGCCTCGGCGAACTTGCGCCACAGCCGGTCGTTGCCGGGGCACACCATCAGCGGACCATCGCTGCATGCGAAGGCCTGGTAGGGGGTGAGCGAGGGATGGCCGGTGCCCTGACGCGGCGGCATCTGGCCGGTCGTGGTGTAGCCGGCGACATGATTCGAGGCCCACATCAGGCCGCTTTCGAACAGCGAGGTGTTGACGATACAGCCCTGGCCGGTTTGTGCCCGGCGCCACAGCGCGGCCAGCACGCCGATGGCGGTCCACATGCCGGTGCTCAGATCGATGATCGACACGCCGATACGGGCCGGCGGCCCCGACGGATCGCCGTTCAGCGAGATCAGGCCGGCGACGGCCTGGATGATCGGCTCGTAACCGGGCCGCTGGGCCCACGGGCCGACATGGCCGAAGGCGCCGAGATCGGCGTAGACCAGATGCGGAAAGCGCTGTGACAGGCTGGCGGCGTCGATGCCGAACTTGGCCGGCACGTCGGCGCGCAAATTGTGCACGAAGACGTCGGCATGGCCGATGCGCTCGACCAGCGCCTTGCGCTGCGCCGCGTTGGCGAGGTCGACGGTAATCGACGTCTTGCCGCGGTTGAGCGCGATGAAGCCGGTGGCGCTGCCGTCGATGAATGGCGGGCCCCACTTGCGGGCGTCGTCGCCCTCGGGCCGCTCGACCTTCACGACCTCGGCGCCGAGGAAGGCGAGGATCTGGCCGCAATAGGGACCGGCCAGGTTCTGGCCGAACTCGACCACCTTCACGCCGCTCAGGATGCCGGGGATCATGGGTCGTCTCCCAACGTGGCGACACCACCGGCGAGGCGCCGCGGCGCCCTCGCCCGGTGTCTCTGTGGGGAAAGTGCTTCCTAGCGTGCCGTGGTGCCGCTGCTGCCAAGAATCTCGCGGGCGATCAGCATGCGCTGCACCTCGCTGGGACCCTCGCCGATGCGACGGATGCGCATCTCGCGGTACCAGCGCTCCAGCGGCAGATCCTTGGTCATGCCCATGCCGCCGTGGATCTGCATCGAACGGTCGACGACGCGCCAGCCGCCCTCCGACGCGGTGAGCTTGGCGATCGCCGCCTCGGTGCGGAACGGATGGCCCCGGCGTGCCTTCTCGGCCGCCTGCAGGGTGAACAGCCGGGCGGTGCGGATGTCGAGCTCGTTGTCGACCAGCATCCACTGGATGGCCTGCCGGTCCGACAGGCGCGCGCCAAAGGTCTCGCGCATCTTGGACCACTCGATCGCCATCTCGTGCGCGGCGATCGCGACGCCGATGCAGGCGGCGGCATAGGGAATGCGCTGGCGGGTCAGCCGGTCGTTGGCCACGGCGAAGCCGCGGTTGACCTCGCCCAGCACCTGGTGGTCCGACACCCAGCAGTCCTTGAATTCCAGCTCGGTGGCGTAGCTTGACGAGCGCAAGGTGTGCACGACGCGGCGGACGTGGAAGCCGGGCGTATCGTGATCGACGATGAAACAGGTGATGCCGCCGCGCCCCTTGGAGGCATCGGTGCGGGCGAAGACGATGCCGTACTGCGCCCGGTCGGCGCCGGAGATGAAGATCTTGCTGCCGTTGAGCACCCAGCCGTTGTCCTTGCGTTCGGCGCGGGTACGGATGGCGCGCGCCGGGTCGCTGCCGCCCGACGGCTCGGTGAGGCCGAAGAACGGCTTCTTCTCGCCGCGCAGGGTGGGGTAGAGGTAGCGCTCCTTTTGATCGTCATTGGCTTCGAAGATCTGCGCCAGGCCGGCGCCGCCGAACGTGCCGTAGCACGGCGCATAGAGTCCGGCGCGGTGCTGCGCCATCTCGATGGCCAGCAACGTGCGCGTCACGATGTCGATATCGGGACCGCCGAACTCCGGCGGGATGTCGATGCCGTACAGGCCCATCGCCTTGGTCTTCTCGACCAGGCGCGCATGATCGGTCGGATCGAGCTCGGACGCGTCGGGGTCGAGCTTGGCCTCCAGCGGCAGGATCTCCTCGCGCACATAGCGGCGCACATTGTCGATCAGCATCTGCTGTTCGTCGGAGGGTTCGAAGTCCATGGTCTGGGTTCCGTTGCGATGTAAGTGACAGCCGCCGGCCGGCGACGAAACGTGCGAAAGGGCGGCCCTCAACGCGGGCTGAGCGTGCCCAGGCGTGGCGGCGGGTTCTTGGCGTTCTCGCGCGGCAATGAGCCGTGGTCGGCCTGGTGCAGCATCAGCAGTTCGTTGAAGCGCGTCGTGTACTGCATGTTGATCTCGACCCGGAATTTGAGGCCGCCGCCCAGCGCCGCCAGCTCATCGAGCAGGGCGCTGCGCAGGCCGAACGGCGAGCGGCCGCCGGCGAAGCCGATCTTGATCACGCCGCCGGCGTCATCCGCGATCTGGTAGACGCCGAGCTGGCCGGGCAGGCGGCGGATGTTCGCCTCGGTCATCTCCCGCCACGGCTTGGAAGGACGCAGTTCCATGGTCAGCGCCCCTGGAACGCGGCGGTTCGCTTT
>JAHCJT010000238.1 GCA_026126245.1 Alphaproteobacteria bacterium | reverse complement strand
GTCGATCGGCGGCAGCCACGCGCAGCGGGCGCTGTTCGGGGCGCTGTGGCTGGACGCGCTGATTCGGGCCGGCTGGAACGACAGGGCCCTGGCAGAATTGCGCGCCAACGAACGCGCCCGCGGCAACGTCGCGCACATCAAGCGCGACCTTGCGGCGATCTACGACCGGCTGGGGCGGGCCGAGGACTCGCTGAGCGCCCGCGAACAGGCCGATCACCTGACGCGACGCTATCGCGCGGCATGAACGCCGGGCATCCAAGGAGAGCGACGTGAAATCCGACCTCACCCAAGCGACGGCAGCGGAACTGTCGACGCTGTACGGCAAAGGCAAAGCCTCGCCGGTCGACGCGCTCAAGGCGGTGCTCGCGCGCGCCGAGACGGTCAACCCGCGTTTGAACGCGCTCAGCCTGATCGACGCGGAGCGGGCTCTCAAGGCGGCGGCAGCGTCCGAGCGGCGCTGGAAGAAGGGCAAGCCGCTGTCGCCGCTCGATGGCGTGCCGGTGTCGGTCAAGGAACTCGTGCGGGTCAAGGACTGGCCGACGTTGATGGGATCGCGGGCCGTCGATCCGCACCAGGCCTGGGACGACGATGCGCCGGCGGTCGAGCGGCTGCGCGCCGCCGGTGCCGTGATCTTCGCGCAATCCACCTCGCCGGAGTTCGGCCACAAGGGCGTCACCGAGAGCCCGCTGCGTGGCATCTCACGCAACCCGTGGAACCCCGACAAGACTCCCGGCGGATCGTCAGGCGGCGCCGCGGCCGCCGTCGCCGCCGGGCTGGGGCCGCTGGCGATCGGCACCGACGGCGGCGGCTCGATCCGGCTGCCGGCCAGCTTCTGCGGCATCGTCGGCCACAAGGCGACTTTCGGGCGTATCGCGGCCTGGCCGCCCAGCCTCAACGGCGATCTCGCCAACATCGGCCCGATGGCGCGCACGGCGGAAGATTGCGCCCTGATGATGAACGTGATTGCGCGACCGGACGCGCGTGACCCGGCATCGCTGCCGTCGGACGACGTCGACTATGTGCGCAAGCTGGGCGGCAAGCTGAAGAAGCTCAAGGTCGGTCTCGTGCTCAGGTTCGCCGATCATCCGCTCGACGCCGAGGTCGAGGCGCTGGTGCGCAAAGCCGCCGGCACGTTCGAGAAGCTGGGCTGCAGCGTGGAAGAAGCCGCGCCGGATCTCGGCGGCGTCGACGGCCGCAAGGTGTTCGGCACCCACTGGCTGTGCTTTGCGCAGCGCGTGTTGCAGCTGTTTCCGCCCGAGAAGCACCAGCTGCTCGATCCGACCCTGCTGACGATGGCGCGCGACGGTGCCAAGTACAGCTCGGCCGAGCTGGTGGCGTCGATGGCCGACCGCCGCACGCTGTCAATGGGCTGGAACCTGTTCTTCAAGAACTACGATCTGCTGCTCTGTCCCACGCTGGCGGTGCCGGCCTTCGATACCGGCCGGATGGCGCCGGGCCGCGCCGATGGCACGCCCAACCTGCTGTGGTCGCCCTACACCTATCATTTCAACCTCTCGCGCCATCCGTCGGCCAGCGTACCCTGCGGCCTCACCAGGGCCGGCCTGCCGGTCGGCCTGATGATCACCGCCGGCCACTACCGCGATGCGCTGGTGCTGCGCGCGGCGCATCGTTACCAGCAGGCCGCACCGCTGAAGCTGCCGACCCTACCCGCCTAGAGAACCCCGGAGTCCCCGACCATGCATGACGATCTCGCCATGATGCCGGCTCACGAGCTGGTGCGGCTGTACAAGAAGGGCAAGGTCTCGCCGGTCGAGGCGACCAAGGCGGCGCTGGCCCGCATCGACAGGTTCCAGCCGGTCTTGAACTGCATGCAGCACGTCGACGCCGACGGCGCGCTCAAGCAGGCCAAGGCTTCGGAGAAGCGCTGGCGCAAGGGCAAGACGCTGGGTCCGGTCGACGGCGTGCCGACCACCATCAAGGACATGGTGCAGACGCGCGGCATGCCGACGCGCATGGGCAGCGCCGCGACCAGTCCCGACGGGCCGTGGGACACCGACGCCCCGACGGCGGCGCGGTTGCGCGAGTCGGGCGCCGTGCTTCTGGGCAAGACGACGGCGCCCGAGTACGGCTGGAAGGGCGTCACCGACTCCAAGCTGTTCGGCATCACGCGCAACCCGTGGGACATCCACAAGACACCCGGCGGCTCGTCGGGCGGCGGCACGGCGGCCGAGGCGGTCGGCATCGGCAACATCGCGCTGGGCACGGACGGCGCCGGCTCGGTGCGCATCCCGTGCAGTTTCACCGGCCTGTTTGGGCTGAAGCCGACGTTTGCGCGCGTGCCGCTCTATCCGCCCTCGTCGCAGGGCACACTGTCCAACGCCGGCCCGATGACGCGCACCGTGCGCGACGCGGCAATGATGATGAACGTCATCGCGCGGCCCGATCCGCGCGACTTCTACTCGATCCCGACCGACGACAAGGAGGACTACCTCAAGGGCCTCGACAAGGGGATCAAGGGGCTGCGCGTCGCCTACTCGCCCGACCTCGGTTTCGTCGAAAAAAACAAGATCGATCCGGAAGTGGCGCAGGCCGTCGCCGACGCCGCCAAGCTGTTCAAGAAGCTGGGCGCCAAGGTGGTCGAGGCCAGCCCCAAACTCAACGGGCTCGACCCGCGCGACATCGAGAACGTGCACTGGACGGGCAATTGCAGCGTGCTGGTCGCGGGCTTCCCGCCGGAGAAACAGGCGCTGATGGATCCCGGCCTGCTGCGCGCCGCCGAGCATGGCTCGCGCCATCCGCTGGCGACCTATATCCGCGCCGGCCATCAGCGGCAGACCCTCGGCGTCCTCTTCAACCTATTCTTCGAGGATTTCGACCTGCTGCTGACGCCGACCATGCCGATGCCGGCATTCAACGTCGGCGAGCCGGCCGCCTGGGGCGGCGACGGCGTCGACATCGGCTGGACGCCGTTCACCCTGACATTCAACCTGACGCGCCAGCCCGCCGCCACGATCCCCTGCGGCACCACGAAGGCCGGCCTGCCGATCGGCCTGCAAATCGTGGGACCGCACTATGCCGATGCGCGCGTGTTGCGCGCCGCCGCCGCGTTCGAGGCGGAGATGCCGATCCAGCCGCCGCCCATGGCGGTCGGCTAGGCGGCCCGGCGCACAGAAGCGCGAACTGGCGTAACGTCGCGGCGCGTGGGTCCGGTGCCGGCGAAGGCGACAGCCATCGCCGTGGCATCGGCCACGGCGGCAATCAGCGCGTCGGGCGACGCCGACCGAACCTGCCCGGCCACGACATGGATGATGCGACCGCCGAGCTGATCCAGGCAGGTGATCGCCAGATGCGATGCGACACGGATCGACGCCGGCGCGTCCGACAGATCGGCGGCGATAGCCTGGCGCAACGCGTCGAGGTCCAGCCAGGCGTAGCGCAGGCTGCCCTGCCAGGCGTTGGCCACGTTGGTCGTGTCGCGCACGAGCCCGTCCGGCGGCCCCGCCAGTTCGTGCGGCAGCGGACCGGCACCGTGACGCGTCACATAGGCGCGCGTCACATAAGTGACGTCGAGCGCCACAATGCCCGCCTCGCCGGCCAGTGCCAGCACGTTGCGCAAGCCGGTGTTGGAGCGCGTCACGTGCGGGAAGGCGCCGCGATCCTGGTCGAGCAGCAGCCCCTGCGCGCCCTCGAAGATCACCGTGCGGGCCCGCGCGACGGCGCCGCCGTCGTCGACCGCCACGCCGGCGCCGAACGCCTCAATGTCGCGCAGGTAGTTCTCGAACAGGTCCTCCGACAACGCGATGTCCCGCAGCCCGGCCCAGCTGGCCGACAGGCCCAGCCGCGCCAGTCGGCCCGGCAGATAGACGCGCCGGATACCATCCAGCGTTGCCGTCAGCCGGTCGCGCGTCGCCAGGTCGGCCATCGTCAGCGCGAAGCGCGCATCGAGATTGCGCTCGATCGTCTCGCCGAAGCCGATGCCGCAGCTGCCGTGGCGCGCCGTGCCGCGCGCCGTCTCGATCGCCTGGTTGACCAGCATGTCCCAGGGCGTGGTGATAGGCGCACGCCGGTCGACGATCACCGTGGGCATCACGCCCACGGCGGCCAGCGCTGCGACCTCGCGCTGGAACAGCATCGGGTTGGCGACGAAGAAGCGGCTGAGAAACGTCGGCACGCCGGCGAAGGCGCCGCTGCCGACATGGCTGAACACGTGGCGACGGCCGTCCGGCGCCACGACGGTATGCCCGGCCTGGGCGCCGCCGTTGAAGCGCACCACCAGGGCATCCGGTCCCGCCGCGGCGGCGTGGAAGTCGGTCAGCAAGCCCTTGCCCTCGTCGCCGTAGCCGGCGCCAATGATCACCTTTGCGCGTTTCATGACTGTCTCCTGCGTGGCCGTCGCGCGGGTGGCGTGCGCACCGGCGCGACGCTTTGCTCAGAACCTCACGACACCACCCGTGGCCTGCGGCCCGCGCACCGCGATGGCGCCAACGGCACGTGCGACCACCAGGCTGGTGTCGCCTGACCAGCTGCCGGCAACGGCGGCGCGATCGCGGCCGGCGTTGACCTCGATGGTCGAGACCATGACTTCGGCCAGCCGCGTATGGTCGGCCAGCGGAATGACGCGGCCCTGGCCCAGCAACGCGGTCCACTTGCGCATCACCGCCGCCCGGTTGCTGCGCGCGTGGCTGCCCTCCTCGACCACGATGTGGAAGACGTCCCAGCTGCGCTCGGCCATCGCCAGCAGCGCGGCGGCGTCGAGATCGGCCGGCAGGTCATCGCCGGTCACGCGCCTGACGTGCGGCGCCAGCAGGCGCGGCGAAGGCTCCTCGTCGCCGATGGTGAACAGGACGCCCTTGCGCCGCCGCTTCTCGAAGCAGTCGATGGCGGTGTGGCGGGCGGCGAAGTACCAGGCGAGATCGTAGGACTCGCAGGCATTGCCGCCACCGCCGCCCTCGAGCCAGATGCGCGCCAGCTGCTCGGCGATACGGATGTCGGCCTCGAACTGGGTGACCTGCAGCGGCGCGCGATCGCAATGCGCGTCGCCGATGCCCATGAACATCAGGTGTGGATCGCTGACCGGCCGGCGCTTGAGCACCTCGGTGACGAAGGTACCCAGCCCCTGCTTGGCCATCACCTCGGCGATCATGCCCATCGAGCCGGTGACATCCAGCGCCGCGATGATGGCGTTGGACTGGGGATTGAGCGCTGAGTCGCGCGACTCGCGGCGCTGCACCCCCAAGGGATCGAGGCCGGGATCAAGGCCCGAGGCGAAGATGTCGTCGCGGCTGCGTGTCGCCGTCGACGTGGCGTAGCGACCCCAGTCGGCGTCGCTCCATCGTGCGTAACCCATGGTCTGCTCCTTTCCGTCAGTGATAGACGTCGTCGGGCCGCACGCTCATGGGTGTGAAGCGTCGGGGCCCGAAGGCGTTGGTGAGAACCTGTTGCCAGGCGGCGTAGTCGGCCTGCGCCGAGCCGTTGGAGGCGAGCGCCAGCCAGGTTTCGAGCGGCGCCGGCACGGCCGAAGACGCGGGTGCTGGGCTGCCGCCCAGCAGCTCGCGGCCCAGGGCGCGGATCAGATCGAGATCGAGCCTGGAGTCGGCGCGCCGGTCACGGACGATGTCGGCCGGCGCCAGCGCCGCCGATCGGGCCGGCAGGGCCACCAATCGGGCACCGGCAGGCGCGGCGTACCACCAGCCACCCAGCACGGCGATCGCGTGATGGGCCGGCGAGATGAAGATCGTGTCGGCCGCCAGGGCGTTGTGCGTCAGCCCGGCCCACTCCATCCAGCAAGCGAAGCAGTACAGCTCCGACAAGATCCAGGCGACGTGGCGCGCATCGAGCGTTCCACCGGCATGTGCCAGAAGGTCGGCCAGCAGGATCATGTCCACCGGCTTGCGCAGCACGACGACGCGCTGGCTACCCTGCTCGACGACCTGCGCGATCTCCGGCAGGTATCGGCTGACACCGGCGCTCATCGCCGGGTCGGCAAAGCGGAAGGCGCCGATCTGCCGCAGCGCCGCATCGGCCAGATCGGCATGCGCGGCGTCGACGAGCCAGGCCGCGACGCTGTCGGCGACGTAGAGCTCACCCAGTTCGAAGGGCTGTTGCCGGCGGTAGCGCAGGCGCCAGACCCGTCCGTTGCCGCCGGCCAAGGTCAGGCAGCCGGGCGCGCGCCACGCGCCTCCGCGCAACCGCTCCAGCGCCGCCTGCCGCAATTCCGCGACATGCCGGAACACCGCCGTCGCGCGCCCGTCGCCATTGCGATCCGGATGCCAGGCCGCCGCCAGCCGGCGAAAGGCCCGATCGACCGCCGCGGCATCGCGCTCGAACAGCCGTTCCGGGTCGCCGGCGGGGATTGCCAGCAGCTCGTCGGCGGTCAGGGTGGCGGGGTCGCGCATCGGTCGGCTCGGATCTATTAATTAGTAAGTTGCTACTAACCAATATATAAACTGCCACTTGGTTGTCAAGGGCGGGCGGTGCTAGGACACCCGTGTTTGGTCGGAAATGGACTAAGGATGCCGAGATACGAGCGGCCGATCGCCACGGTCGATGCGGCCCTGTTCACGCTGGTCGACGGCGGGCTCACGCTGGCCCTGACACGCCGCGAGCGCGAGCCCTACAAGGGCCAGCTCGCCCTGTTCGGCGGCTACGTGCACACCGACGAGGACGAGGATACGGCGGCGACGGCCCGGCGCATCCTGCGGGAGAAAGGCGGCATCGCGCTCTCCTACCTGGAGCAGCTCTACACTTTTTCCGGCAAGGTGCGCGATCCGCGCGGCTGGTCGCTGAGCGTCGCCTACTACGCGCTGGTGCGGCCGCACGAACTGCAGTCGGGCGATGCACGACAAATCGAGCTGATACCGATCGGGAAGGTGCCGGCCCTGCCCTTCGATCACAACCGCATCGTCGAGTTGGCACTGGCACGGCTGCGCGGCAAGGCGAGCTACTCGTCGCTGCCGGCCTTCCTGCTGCCGCCGACCTTCACGCTCTCGCAGCTGCAGGACGTCTACGAGCGCGTGCTGGGGCATGCGCTGGACAAGTCGTCGTTCCGCCGCAAGATCGAAAGCCAGGGCGTCATCACGCCGGTCGAGCAGATGGTGCGCGGCGGCCGTCATCGGCCGGCCCAGCTCTACCGTCTGAGCGACCGCCACCTGGCCGAGTTCGATCGCCTCATCAGCACGGCGTGAACCTGTCAGTCGAAGCCGACGCGCCGGCGCACCTCGGCGGGCGTGGTGCCGGCCTCGCGCAGGGCGCGCAAGGTCAGCGCCTGGTCGCGCTTGGCGAAGCGCCGCCCCTGCTCATCGGTCAGCAGGCGATGATGCGCGTAGCGCGGCGTCGGATAGCCCAGCAGGCTCTGCAACAGGCCGTGCA
>JAHCJT010000237.1 GCA_026126245.1 Alphaproteobacteria bacterium | reverse complement strand
CATTCCATTGCCGCGGTGCTGGCCGAGGCCGAGCGCGACCGGCCGGCGCCTACCGGCGTGGCGCGCATGGGGTACCTGCGCGAGCGCATCGCCGACCCGGTCAAGCATCACAGGGTGGCCGACGTGCCGGTCGGCGTCTTCCTGTCGGCCGGCTTCGACTCGTCGCTGGTGGCGCAGTTCGCCGTGCTGGAATCGCCGCAGCAGCTGCGCAGCGTCACCCTGGGTTTCGACGAATACCGCGACACCGAGGCCGACGAGACCGTCATCGCCGCCCGCGTCGCGGCGCATCACCGCGCCGCCCACCGCACCGTGTGGATCAACCGCGCCGAGTTCGCGGCCGCCCGGTCGCATCTGATGGCGGCGATGGACCAGCCGACCATCGACGGCACCAACGTCTATTTCGTGAGCAAGGCCACGGCGTCGACCGGCCTGAAGGTGGCGCTGTCGGGCATCGGCGGCGACGAGGTGTTCGCCGGCTACCCCAGCTTCCGGCAGGTGCCGGAGATGGTGCGGCTGGTCGGCAAGGTCGGTCCGCTGGCGGCGCTGGGCCGCGGCTTCCGCCTGGTCAGCGAGCCGGTGCTGCGCCACTTCACCTCGCCCAAGTACGCCGGGGTGCTCGAGTATGGCGGCTCATATGGCGGCGCGTACCTGCTGCGCCGCGGCCTGTTCATGCCGTGGGAACTGCCGGCGTTGCTGGATGCCGACTATCTGCGCCGCGGCATGGCCGATCTCGACTCGATCGGCACGCTGGGCGCCGCCATCGACGGCGTGCGCAGCGGCAACGGCCGCGTCGCGGCGCTGGAGTTGAGCTTCTACCTGCGCAACCAGCTGCTGCGCGACGCCGACTGGGCGGGCATGGCGCATTCGCTGGAGATCCGCACGCCATTCGTCGACGCGCGCTTCTTCCACGACCTGGCGCCGCTGATCGTCGCCGATCCGCCGCTGACCAAGGCGGAACTGCCGCCGCTGCTGTCGCCGCTGGTGCGCGATGCGCTGGCCGGCCGGCCCAAGAGCGGCTTCCAGGTGCCGGTGCGCCAGTGGCTGGGCATGCCGGCCGGCGGCGGCGCGCGCACCCGCGGCTGGCGTGCCTGGGCGCTGCAGGTGCTGGCCGATTTCCGGCCGGGCAGCGACTTCGCGCGCCGCGCGGCCTGACGGCGGAAGCGGCGCCATGGAAGCGGTTGTCATCGGCCTGCCGCTGCTGCTGGCCGCCTGGGCCTGCATCCTGCTGAAGTGGCGTACCGGCGTGTACGCGCTGATCGCCTACACGCCGTTCACGGGCTTCGTGGTCGCGGCCATGTATCCCTCGCCGCTGGGCACGCTGGTGCGCGACTTCATGGTCGTCATCCCGCTCTACATCTCGTTCTTCCTGTTTGGCCAAAACGCGCGCCTGGGGCGCGTGCCGCCGATGCTCTACGCGGTCTATGGGCTGCTCGTGCTGGTCGTGCTGTTTGCCGCGGTCAACCCCGCTGTGCCTAACCTGATGGTCGCCGGCATCGGGGTGAAGGTTTGGTTGTTCTACATTCCGATGATCATCGTCGGCGCCGCCTTCGTGCGCAGCGAGGCCGACCTGCGCAACGTCCTTCGGGCGCTCGTGGCGACCGGCTGGATCGCCTGGACGGTCGGCATCGTGATGTACCTGGGCGCGGCGCTCTACGACTTCGAGGCCACCGTCAAATTCTTCTACGGCGAGTGGGCGCGCGAAGCCACGCAGCAGTTCACCGCCTTCTACAGCTACGGCGCGCCGCTGTACCGATTGCCGGGCAGCTTCCAGTTCAATTCGCAGTACGGCGTGTTCTGCTTCTTCATGCTGTTTCCCATCTTCATGCTGCTGGAGATCGAGCGCAGCCGCGGTTGGCGGGCCTTCACCTGGGCCAGCATGGTCGTCGGCCTGATCGCCGGGTTCACCTCCGGCGCGCGCGGCAATTTCGTGCTGATGCCGCTGATCTTCATCATGGTGCAGTTCTTCAAGTTCCGCGCCGGCGGCGCGGTGCAGGCCATCGTCGGCATGGGCGCCGCGCTGTTCGCGGCGCTGTCCATCGCCGGCATCGACACCGGCAAGATCTACGGCGAGGCTGCCGGGCTGACGGCGGCCTACGGCAAGGATATTGCCGTCATGGGCATCGTTGAGGCGCTGGATCGCGGCGGGTTGTTCGGTCTGGGGGTCGGCGCCAATACCGGCGCCGCGCGGCACGGCCAGGATGCGGCCACCGCGGCGCTGATCCACGACAAGGGCCTGCTGATCGAGAACTACTACGGCAAGGCGATCGTCGAGCTTGGCGCGATCGGCTTCCTGGTGGTGTTCGCCTGCATGGCGGCTACCCTGGTGTATTGCCTGCAGCTGCAGTTCCGCCTCACGCAGCGGCCGCTCAAGGGCGTGGCCTCGTGCTGTACGGCGATGGTCGCGTTTACCATGCTGGTGTCGTTCAAGGGCTGGGCCCTCGATACCGACCCGATGAACTACTACTTCTTCCTGACCCTGGGCATGGTGTTCGCGCTGCCCTACATCGAGCGCCAGTGGATTGCCGCGAGGTACAGTGCCGTCAATCCCGCCAGCGCGCCTCAACCCGCCGCCGCGGCGGAAATGCCGGCGTCGGCCCGCGGCTTGCCGGCGGTGCCGCGGTTCGCCTCTCGGCCGGTCATCGGCCGTCCCGGGCCCTACCGGGCGGCGCCGCCGGCCTACGCCGGACCGCCGCGGCCAGCGGATGAGAATTTCAACCTGGGCCCCCGACTTCGGCGCCCCGAGAAGGAAGACTAGGACGCCTCGCGTCCCGAATGGCGATGACCCGGTTGCTTTCGCTGATGCGCACGGTGGGGGTGGTGGCCGTTATCACCCTGGCGCTCGATTTCACGGTTTCGCTGGCGATCCCGGCCCGCATCGTCAGCAACATCGCCGCGGCACGCACGGAAGACAACGGCATCTATGACTTGACCATCGCCCACCATCACGACTTCCAGCCCGGCCTCAACCGGCTGCGACGCTGGGGTGGCGAGATGTATCCGTTCGCCTCCGACGAGGCCGGGTTCCGCACGGGCCGATGCGCCAGCACCGACGCTGTCGCTGACCGCGACCGGACCGTGTTCGTGATTGGCGACTCGTTCACCGAAGGGCTGGGCGTAAAGTTCGAGGACACGTTTGCCGGACGGCTGGCCTGCGCCTACCGCGACCAGGGATTGGCCCTGCGCAACCTCGGCGTCGCCGGCTACAGCCCCGTGATCTATCACCGCAAGCTCAAGGCCGCGGCTGAGCGGCTGGGCCTGACGCCGCGAAAGGTGGTGTTGTTCCTCGACGTTTCGGACATCTACAACGACGCCATCGATTACGTCGAATATGGCGGCCGGATCTATGCCGGCACTCCGACGTTCAGCCGGCGCGCGGTAGATTTTCTGAAGCGCAATTTCATGAGCATTGCGCTGGTGCTGCAGCTGCGCCAGCGGCTGGCGGGCGACCGTGGCGGCAGCATCGCCCGCGTCAACAACGAGCTGTCGCGTTGGACTTTCACGCCTGCAGACATGGACGCCTGGGCGCGGCGCGGCCTGGAGGTGACCGCCGCCAACCTCGCCAAGTCGGTCGCCCTGTGCCGGCAGTGGAAATGCGACTTCACCCTGGTTGTCTACCCCTGGCCGGACCAGATCAACGCGGGCGATCGCGACAGCATCCAGGTGCGCTATTGGCGCGACTGGGCGGCGGCGCAGGGCGTCGCTTTCATCGATGCCTTCGAGCCGTTCTTCCGCGAATCCAAGGATCAGGTGCTGGCCCGCTACTACATCGCCGGCGACGTTCACTGGACGGCGGATGGCCACCGTCTCATCTTCGACTATGTGTGGTCCCGGCTGAGGGCGTCACGCTAGCGATTTCGCATCTGTGCTGGCCTGGCGCGGGCGGCGCCCGAGTTGATCGCGCGTCGGTCCGGCGGGGGCCGCCACGCCGCCATGGGGGGACGAGCATGCTGGAGCTGATCGCGCTGCTGGCGGCGCTGGCCATCTGCATCTGGACGCCAATCGAGGCCCGCAAGGTGCGCGCCGGCTGGATGCGCAAGAATTTCAAGGGCAGCCATGCCGAGTTTGTCGCCAAGTACCGTCAGCAGCTGGCGGTGATCGGCTGGGTCGGCCTGGTGCTCGGGATCGGCAACCTCTCGCTTGGCCTGCTCGGCATGGAAGACATGGCACGGCAAGTCGTGAAGCTGCTGGCTGGCGTGATCTGGCTGGCGGCAAGCGGGATTTCCTTCCTGACGCGGCGGCGGTTGCCACCGCCCGCCGCGGCCTGACGACGCCGGCCTGGCGGGGGCGTCAGGCGGCCGGACTCACCCGATCGAGCAGCGCCGACAGGGCGCGCGCATAGGCTGCCGCATCGTGCGCCTCGGCGCGGGTGCGGGCGGCGACGGCCATGCGGCGGCGCAGCGCCGGATCGTCGGCCAGCCGCGCCAGGCGGTCGGCAACGGCGTCGGGGTCGCGGATCGGCACCACGAAGCCTTCGATGCCATCGCGCACGATGGCGCCGGCGTTGGGCGTGACGATGCAGGGCAGGCCGCTGGCCAGCGCCTCGTTGGTCGCCATCGCCGAGCCCTCGTGCAGCGAGGGAAAGACGAAGACGTCGGCGGCGCGGAAGATCGCCGGCATCTCGGCGTGCGGCACATTGGCGATGTGGCGGTAGAATGCCGCATAGGGCTTCAGCCAGTCGCTGCCGTCGACGATGCCGCCGACCAGCACGACCTCAAGGTCGGGCCGCGCCAGGCGCCGGGCCGCCTCGAGGATGTATTTGACGCCCTTGCGCATGCCGATCTGGCCGACAAACAGCGCCCGCAGCTTGCCGTCGCCGTGCGGCGCGGCGGCCGGCGTGAAGCGCACGGTGTCGACCGGAAAAGGCAGCAGGTCGATGGTGGCGGCGTCGCGGCCGTTCGCGATCAGGGTGTCGCGCACATAGTCGGAGGGCACCACGACGCGGTCGGCCAGCAGCGCCTCGCGCGTGTTGCGGTCGATCCAGGCGTCGCTGGTGTCGCCCAGCGGCACGGCGGCGAACTCAGGGTGCAGGCGCCGCTCGTCCTCGAGCAGGCGCAGGCCGCTGCGCAGGTGGCCGATCGCCTGATAGAGCAGCGAAACCGTGCCGCTTTGCTTGCAGGCCGCAAAGCAGCGTTCCGCCGAGCCGTCGAAGCCGATGAAGAGATCGGGCCGCTCCCGCCGGATCCGGGCTGCCACCAGCCGGTCGAAGCGGCCGTTGCGCCAGCGCAGCAGCGCCGCGGTCAGCGCCGGCGAGGCGAAGCGGGCCGCCAGCACGTGGATCAGTTCGGGCAGGGGATGGGTGATGATGCCACGCGGGTCGATGTCGGGGTGCCGTCGCCGGCCCAGCTCGCGCGCGAGGCGGGCCCGCAGGCCGCCGGGCAGCAAGCGCCCGACCCGCTCGAGCGCGTCTCCCGGACGGGCGTAGAACGAAGTCTCGAACACGACGTCGAGCGGCATGCCTTGCAGCAACGCCACCAGCGGATAGAGCAGCGACGTGGCGCCGGGATGGGCGATCAGCAGGCGGCGTCTGGCCATGACGGGCGGGGCTTCGGTTCCGGCGGCGCATCCGGACCGCATCAAGCCCGGACCGGCAGTACATCGGGATTGGCCGGCGCATGCAAGATAACGGCGCGCCGCAGCGGGCGCGTCGCCGGTGATTTTGCCTGTGACGGGCTTGCATGGCCGCGCCTATGCTGGCTGCAAAGCCGCTGCCGGCCCGGCGATACGCGCCGCGGGGATGGCGACGGGACGACGGGCAGGTGAGGGAGCCGGCGATGGCGCAAACACTGTTTCGCGACGTGCAGGTGATCGACGGCAGCGGTGCGGCGCCGTTCTCGGCCGACGTGCTGGTGGCCGACAACCGCATCAAGAGCATTGGCCGGCGGCCCGGCGGCCTGGCGGCGCCGCCGGATGCGGACGTCGTCGAGGGCGGCGGCGCGACACTGATGCCCGGCCTCGTCGAGGCGCATGCCCATCCCAGCTTCGCCAATACGCCGTCGCTGCCGGCGCTGGGCGAGATTCCGCCCGAAGAGCACACGCTGATCACCATGAAGTTCGTGCGTCTGCTGCTCGACCACGGCTTCACCAGCATCAACTCGGCCGCCGCCGCCAAGCCGCGGCTCGACGTCGTGATCCGCAACGCCATCAACGCCGGCGACATTCCCGGCCCGCGCATGCTCGCGGCATCGCCCGAGATGACGGTCACCAGCGGCCTGGGCGACGTGCGCCTGCAGCATCTGCATCGCGAGACCTTCGCGGTGATCGCCGACGGGCCCGACGAGTTCCGGCGCTGGGCGCGCTTCTTCGTCCGCGAGGGCGTCGATACCCTGAAGATCAATCCCTCGGGCGACGAGGGCGCGCCCGGCTCGCGCGCCCACACCACGGTCATGACCGAGGCCGAGGTCGCCGCCGTGTGCGAAGTGGCGTGGGCGCACGACAAGCGGGTGGCGGCGCACGCGCGCAGCGCCGAATCGGTGAAGATGGCGCTGCGCCACGGCGCGCAGATGATCTTCCACGCCACGCTCGCCGACGAGGAAGCGCTGGACATGCTGGAAGCGGCTCGCGACCGCATCTTCGTGGCACCGACCATCGGCATCACCTGGGCGGCGCTGAAGGAGGCGCCGGCGCTGCGCGGCGTGCCGCTGCCGGCCGAGGCGGCGCGGCGTCTGGAACGTGAGCTGGAGCAGGGCGCGGCCAACATGAAGGCGCTGAGCCGGCGCGGCGTGCGCGTGCTGCCCGGCGGCGACTATGGCCTGGGCTACAACCCCATGCCGCGCAATGCCCGCGACCTGGAGCATTTCGTGCGCCTGTTTGACTTCACGCCGATGCAGGCGATCGAGGCGGCGACCCGGCACGGCGGCGAGCTGATGATGCAGGGCGACGCGCTGGGCCAGGTCAGGGAGGGCTATCTCGCCGATTTGCTGCTGGTCGATGGCGATCCGCTGCGTGACATCGCCATCCTGCAGGATGCCGGCCGGCTGCTCGCCATCATGAAGGACGGCCGCTTCCACAAGCCGCCGCAGCCGCGCCGCCAAGCGCGGCCCCTGGCGGCCGAGTAGGGGCGCCGCGCGGGCGCCGCGCCCGCCATCGCGACAGACGCGGACCATCCCTGCGCGCCGCAGCGCCCCGGCGGCGTTGCCGGTGGCGGCCGCCGGCCGATTGCCCGGACTCGGCAGGCTTAGGCTTGTGTCGCGGGATGCTTGATTTTATCTAAAGCTAAAGATTAAATATCGGCTATAGTAAATTGATTATGAAAGATTATAATCCAGAACGAATTGGTGGCTCACAACCGCCCAGGTTGAGGTTTCCATGACGATCCCCTCCGGCGTCCTTGGCCTTGCAAGATCACAAG
>JAHCJT010000236.1 GCA_026126245.1 Alphaproteobacteria bacterium | reverse complement strand
GCCGCTTCCTGTGGGCCGAGCTGATGTCGCAGTTCAATCCGACGAAGCCTGACAGCCTGGCGCTGCGCACCCACTGCCAGACCTCGGGCGTGTCGCTGACCGAACAGGATCCCTACAACAACGTCGTGCGCACCACGATCGAGGCGCTGGCCGCCGTGCTGGGCGGCACGCAGTCGCTGCACACCAACGCCTTTGACGAGGCCATCGCGCTGCCGTCGGTGACGTCGGCGCGCATCGCGCGCAACACGCAGCTGATCATCCAGCACGAGACCGGCGTTACCAACGTCGTCGATCCGCTGGGCGGCAGCTACTACCTCGAGAGCCTGACCGCCAGCATGGTGGCCGAGGCGCGCAAACTGATCCAGGAGGTCGAGGAACTGGGGGGCATGACCAAGGCGGTCGAAGCCGGCATGCCCAAGCTGCGCATCGAAGAGGCGGCGGCGCGGCGCCAGGCGCGCATCGACCGCGGCGAGGAAGTGATCGTCGGCGTCAACAAGTACCGCCTCAAGGAGGAAGCGCCGGTCGACATCCTGGAGGTCGACAACACCGTGGTGCGCGAGGCGCAGGTGGCGCGGCTGTCGCGCATCCGCGCGACGCGCGACAAGACCAAGGTGGCGGCCGCGCTGGCGGCGCTGAGCCAGGCGGCGCACGACGGCACCGGCAACCTGCTGGAGCTTGCGGTCGCCGCGACGCGGGCGCGCGCCACCGTCGGCGAGATCTCCGACGCGCTGGAGAAGGTTTACACCAGGCACAACGCGGTCATCCGCTCGATCTCCGGCGTCTACAACCAGGGTTGGGACGGCGACGAGGGCTATCGGCGTATCCAGGCCGAGATCGGCGCCTTCGCCGACGACGAGGGCCGCCGGCCGCGCATGCTGGTCTGCAAGATGGGCCAGGACGGCCACGATCGCGGCGCCAAGGTGATCGCCACGGCCTTCGCCGACCTGGGCTTCGACGTCGACATCGGCCCGCTGTTCCAGACGCCGGAAGAATCGGCGCGGCAGGCGATCGAGAACGACGTGCACGTGGTCGGCGTGTCGTCGCAGGCCGCCGGCCACAAGACGCTAGTGCCAGAACTGATCAAGGCGCTGCGCGCCCAGGGCGGCGGCGACATCGTCGTGGTGTGCGGTGGCGTCATCCCGGCGCAGGACTACGACTTCCTGAAGGCCGCCGGCGTCAGTGCCATCTACGGGCCCGGTACCAACATCCCGCAGGCGGCATCGGAAATTCTCGGCCTGCTGCGTGGCCGCACCCGCCAGGCGGCATAGGGCTGCCATGCGGCCGAGGCCCCCCGGCGGCGGGCAGGGTTAGGGATTCATCGCGACCCGGTCTTCCGGCGTCATCGGTCGCACGTTGTAGCTCTTCAGCTTGCCCAGCAGGGTACCGAAGCTGGTGGCCATTTCCATCTTGACCGGCACCAGCCGGTCGAAGCCGTTCAGCGTCGCAAACCACAGCTTGGGTGCGCGCTTCTCGTAGGCGTCCTGCTTCATCCGCTCGGCGTCGTAGCCGGCGATGCGCTTCATCACCGCCTCGCAAACCAGTGTCTGGCCGGCGACGCCCTTGATCTCGCCCTCGGTCAGCGCCTCGACGCCGATGGCGCGCACCGTCACGTCGAATCGCCGCTTGCTGTCGAACACCGGATAGGTGCGGTCGCAGGGATTGCGGCCGGCCAGGGCGCCCGAAACCGCCGCCGTCAGGGGATCGAACGCGTCGTGCTTCTGCGCCGACGTGACCGTCCGGTCGCTCCGCGGCGCGAAGGGCGGTTTGTGCTCTTCGCGGTAGGAGCCGTCGCCGCGGTAGCCGACCTGCCAGGTGCGGGTCGTGTCGCGGAACTGGATCCATGACCAGCCGCCCAGCGGCCGCAGACCCTGCGGCCGGGCAAGGCCCCAGGCGCGATTGGCGCCGTTGAAGGTCGAAGACAATGCCGCGATCAGACCCTCCTTGCTGAACTTGCTGTCGACCACGTAGCGCTCACCGTCGAGGCGCAGCACGCCTTCGGCGCGGAAGGCGCGCAGGCCGCCGACCGTGAATTCGTACTCCAGGCTCACGACCCGGCCGGTGCCGATCGGCGCCGATGCCTGGGCCCACGCCGCCCCGTCGTGCAGCGACAGGCCGAACGCGACGATGGTCGTGGCCGCAATGGTCGCGCTCGCGCCGGGGGACCGGCGTGCGATCGTCGCTCGTTGCTTCACTGCACCGCCCTCCGCTCCGGTCGGCCGGGTTGGCGAGGATCGGCCCGACCGGCTTCCGGCATGGCGCCTAAGCGCTTGGCAAGACCCGCCCGGACCGCCATGGTCGGCTCCCATCCAGTATAGTATTTCTGGCCTCAATGAGCCCGCCCGCAAACGCCTCCAAGACGCCCATCAAGCCGACTGACGCCTGGAAGGTGATCCGCGTGGTGCTGCCGCACCTGTGGCCGCGGAATGCGCCGGAATTGCGGCTTCGGGTGGTCGCCGGCGCCGTCCTGCTGGTGGCTGCCAAGCTGACCAATGTCAGCGTCCCGGTGCTCTACAAGCACGCCGTCGATTCCCTGTCGAACCCGCTGGCCCAGGCCGTGGCGGTGCCGATCCTGCTGCTGGTCGCCTACGGCGTGTCGCGGGTGATGGCCCAGGGCTTCGGCGAGTTGCGCGACGCCATCTTCGCCAAGGTGGCGCAGCGGGCCGTGCGCCGCCTGGCGCTGCAGACCTTCGACCATCTGCACCGGCTGTCGCTGCGCTTCCACCTGGAGCGCCAGACCGGCGGGCTGTCGCGCGTCATCGAGCGCGGCACGCAGGGCATGAGCTTCGTCATCAATTTCATGACCTTCAACATCATTCCGACGATCCTCGAGATCGGGCTGGTGGCGTGCGTGCTGTGGTACCTGTTCGACTGGCGTTTCTCGGCGGTCACGCTGGCGGCGATCCTCGGCTACGTCGTCTTCACGGTGAGGCTGTCGAGCTGGCGCAGCATGCTGGTGCGGCGCATGAACGACAGCGACACCGACGCCAACGCCAAGGCGATCGACAGCCTGCTGAACTACGAGACGGTGAAGTATTTCGGCAACGAGGCGCACGAGGCCGCCCGCTTCGACGTCGCCCGCCAGCGCTACGAACGCGCTGCGGTGCGCAGCCGTATTTCGCTGTCGATCATGAACGTCGGGCAGGGCGCCATCATCTCGGCCGGCCTGGTGACAGTGATGGCGCTGGCCGGCCAGGGCGTGATCGACAAGACCATGACCCTGGGCGATTTTGTGGCGGTCAACGCCTTCCTGATCCAGCTCTACCAGCCGCTCAACATGCTGGGCTTCGCGTTTCGCGAGATCCGCGACGGCCTGGTCAACATGGAGCGCATGTTCGACCTGCTGCAGGTCAGGGAGGAGATCGCCGACAAGCCGGGCGCGCCGCCGCTGGCCGACGGACCGGGCGCCGTCAGCTTCGAGCACGTCGACTTCCGCTACGAGGCCGCCCGGCCGATCCTGCACGATGTGTCGATCGACGTGCCGCCGGGCCATACCGTCGCCATCGTCGGACCGTCCGGTGCCGGCAAGTCGACGATATCGCGCATCCTCTACCGCTTCTACGATGTCGCCGCCGGCAACGTGCGCATCGACGGACAGGACATCCGCGACGTTTCGCAGAAGAGCCTGCGGGCGGCGATCGGCATCGTGCCGCAGGACACCGTGCTGTTCAACGACACGGTCTACTACAACATCGCCTATGGCCGGCCCGAGGCGACGAAGGACGAGGTCGAGACGGCGGCACGGCTGGCGCGCATCCACGATTTCATCGTCTCGCTGCCCAAAGGCTACGAGACCATGGTCGGCGAGCGCGGGCTGAAGCTGTCCGGGGGCGAGAAACAGCGCGTCGCCATCGCCCGCACCATCCTGAAGAACCCGCGCATCCTGCTGTTCGACGAGGCCACCTCGGCGCTCGACACCCGCACCGAGCAGGAGATCCTGGCCTCGTTGCGCGAGGTCTCGCGCGGTCGCACCACGCTGGTGATCGCGCATCGCCTGTCGACCGTGGTCGACGCCGACGAGATCGTGGTGCTGGTCGCCGGCCGGGTCGCCGAGCGCGGCAACCACGCCGTGCTGATGGCCCGCAACGGCGTCTACGCCGACATGTGGCGGCGCCAGCAGGAGGCGGCCGAAGAGGCCGAGCGCAAGACCGTCGAACCGCCCTCGCTGCGCGCGGAAGGGCATCTTGCTGCGGCGCAATAAGGCCGGCCCACTGGGCGCGGAGCAATGCCGCCGCTGCAAACCCCGGTTGAACGGGCCACGCGGAGACTGGACGCCGCCCGGATTTCGGCGAAGATGTTGCAAAGCGCTGACTCGAAAGGGGGCAAGCCATGGCCCTGACCTTCACCCAGCTCACGCCCGTCTTTGCCGGCGAGGCCAGCCCGATCGACCTGCGGCAGGTCCGCGACCGGGAGACGCTTGAGGCGATCCGCGCCGGCATGGACACCTATGCCGTGCTGGTGTTCCGCGACCAGCGTTTCAGCGACCAGGACCAGCTTGAATTTGCCGAACGGTTCGACGGCATGCTGCACGCCCGTACCTCGTCGGCCGTGCTGACGACCAACCGGTTGGGCAACGAGGCGCTGGCCGACATTTCCAACGTCGACCGTTTCGGCAACATCCGGGCGGAGGACGACCGTCAACGGGCGGCTTCGGTGGCCAATCGGCTGTGGCACACCGACGCCTCGTTCGTCGATCCGCCGGGGCGGTACTCGATGCTGTCTGCCCGGGTCATTCCGCCGGTCCGGGCCGACACCGAATTCGCCGACATGCGCGCCGCCTATGACGAACTGGACCCCGAAACCCGCGCCCGGATCGAGGGCCTGCAGGTGCATCACTCGATCGCCTATTCGCGGCATGTGCTAGGCTTCGAGTTCAGCGACGAGGAGAAGGAGAAGCTGAAGGGCGCCGTGCATCCGCTGGTGCGGACCATTCCCGGCTCCGGCCGCCGCGCCCTCTACCTCGCCTCGCACGCCCAGGAAGTGATTGGCATGCCGCTGCCCGAAGGCCGCCTGCTGCTGCACGACCTGATCGAACACGCGACAAGGCCTCATCTGACCTATCGCCATATCTGGCGGCCCTACGACTTCGTGATCTGGGACAACCGCTGCACGATGCATCGCGCGCGCCCCTTCGACGACAGGACGCATCGCCGCGAACTGCGCCGTACCACGTCACTCGACCTGCCGCTGCCCGTGACGGCGTAGACCTCGCGTCCCGGCGCTCGAGGCGGATGCCGACCGCGGCTGACAACGCCGCCGCGATCCGCTAGACCGGCGTCGATGACCGCGGCCGCCGCCAAGACCAAGCCGTTCGACGATCCGCTCTACGCGCCGCTGCTGGCCGGTGACCGGCGGGCGCTGGCGCGCGCCATCACGCTGATCGAATCGACCCGCGAGGATCACCGGGCACGCGCCGACGCGCTGCTGACGGCGCTGCTGCCGCATACCGGCAAATCGGTGCGCCTGGGCATCACCGGTGTGCCCGGCGTCGGCAAGTCGACCTTCATCGAGCGCTTCGGACTGCACCTGATCGAAGCCGGCCACAAGGTGGCGGTGCTGGCGATCGATCCCTCGTCCAAACGTACCGGCGGGTCGATCCTGGGTGACAAGACGCGCATGGAGCGCCTGTCGCGCGAACCCGACGCCTTCATTCGCCCGTCGCCGGCCGGCACGACGCTGGGTGGCGTGGCGCGGCGCACGCGCGAGGCCATGTTGCTGGTCGAGGCCGCCGGCCACGACGTCGCCATCGTCGAGACTGTCGGCGTCGGTCAATCGGAAACCGCCGTTGCCGACATGGTCGACATGTTCATCCTGTTGCTGCCGCCGTCTGGCGGCGACGATCTGCAGGGCATCAAGAAGGGTGTCGTCGAACTGGCCGATCTGCTGGTGGTCAACAAGGCCGACGGCGATCTGGTCAAGACCGCGCAGCGCTCGGCCAGCGACTATCTGCACGCCCTGCGGCTGCTCTATCCGACGACGGCGGCATGGATGCCCGAAGTCCGCACCTGCTCGGCGCTGGAAGGCCACGGCATCGCCGAGGTGTGGCAGGCCGTCGGCCGCTATCGCGTCGCGCAGGGCGAGGCCGGCATCGCCAAGCGCCGCGGCGCGCAGGCCCGCGCCTGGCTGTGGAACGAGATCGGTGAAACCCTGATGGCGGCGCTGCGCCGGCATCCCGACGTGCGGCACCTGCTGCCGGCGCTGGAGCGCGACGTCGAGAGCGGCGCGCTTGCGCCGTCGGCGGCGGCGCGGCGCGCGCTCGACACGTTCCTCGGCCGATGAGCGCGCGCAAGACCCGGCGCGGCACGGCGGCGGCCAAGAGCGGGCTGCGCAACGGCGTGCATGCCGGCGGACCGGTCCGCCGGGCGCTGGCACGCAAGCTGGGGGTCGAGCCCGGCGGTGGCCGCGGCAAGCGCATCGATCCGGCGCGTGTCGCCGACGAGCCGCTGCCGTTCTGGAAGCGCAAGACGCTGGCGCAGATGACCAAGCGCGAATGGGAGTCGCTGTGCGACGGCTGCGGCAAGTGCTGTTTGCATAAGCTGGAAGATACAGATAGCGGCGAACTGTTCCACACCAACGTCGCCTGCAAGCTGCTGAATCTTGCCACTGCCCGCTGCACACGCTACGCCGAACGCTTCCGCTGGGTACCGGATTGTGTGCAGTTGACACCCAGCCTGGTCCGGCAAGTGAACTGGTTGCCGCCGACCTGTGCCTATCGCCTGAGAGCGGAAGGTAAACCGTTGCCGGATTGGCATCCACTGCGGACCGGCGATGCCGATTCGACGGGCCGTGCCGGCATGAGCGTGCGCGGCTGGGCCGTGCCGGAGCGGCGAGCGCGACGATTGGAAGACCATATCATCGAGTATCCATCATGAAAGTCCGCTGCATCACCTTGGGCGCATTCCAGGTTAACGCTTATCTGCTCGAAGACCCGGCTACCGGCGCTTGCGCGGTGGTCGATACCGGCGAAGGGCCGGATTTGGCGAACGCACTCGTCAAGATGGAACCTCGCCCGGATCTGCGGGCGGTTTTGTTGACCCACGCCCATTTCGATCATGCCGGCGGCTTGGCCGACGTGCAGCAAGAATTCCCCGGGGCCGTTACTTATCTTCCGGCGCTGGAGCGGCAACTGTTCGACATGTTGCCGAACCAGGGTTCGCTTCTGTTCGGCATGGCGGAGTTCGACCGGCCGTGTGGACGAATCGACCAGTATGTCGAGGATGGCGATACCGTCGAGGTGGGGGAGTGGCGATTTCGCTTTTTGTCCACGCCGGGCCATACGCCAGGCCAGGGCTGCTTTTACGACGACAAGTATGTTTTCGTCGGTGACACGCTATTTGCCGGCAGCATCGGGCGCACCGAT